>JBGPBY010000054.1:0-20420 GCA_041481485.1 Terriglobia bacterium | reverse complement strand
CAGTGTCGACAGAGCGAAGCCGATCCGCTTGCCGAGATAGAGATAGAAGAACTCCACATGGATGTGGCTGTTCTTGCGCGCCGCCATGCCGGCGCCGACGAAAGTGACGCCGATCAGCAGATAGCGGGCAATCTCCTCGGTCCAAGCGAGCGAATCGTTGAGAATGTAGCGAGTGAAGAACTGTAGGAAGACGACGATGGCCAGGAACCAGAAGAAGCCGAAGGTCGCCCAGTCTTCCCAGGCGTAACTGGAAAGATCGACGTCGCCGTCGTCTGCCGTACCGATAATCGGATCACCCAGATTGGGTCCGCTCGTAGATCCCTGAGTCACTTAGTTCCCCCGCCGTCAAATCGCCGCGCAGTTAGGGCGGCGGAGAGTCCTTCCGCCGCCCTGTCGTCTTGTTCGCCTGCGTTACTTACCGAGCTTCTGCAGCCGGTCGTATTGCTCTTTGCTCCAGCCAGCACGATTTGTGGATTCACGCGCTTTGCTGCATTGCGCTCGATCCACAGGGCTTCATCAAGACTGGCCCGAACCTGTCGCCGGAGGATCTGGATGCAGCAAAGTGGCCCCTGCCGCGCCTTCCGTATTTGCTCGAGACAAACTTACCCGGCGTATTTGCTGTGGGAGACGTCCGGGCGGGCAATATCAAGCGCGTTGCGTCCGCGGTTGGAGAAGGATCAATTGCGATATCTTTTGTGCATCAGATATTAAAGGAATAGAGGAAAGTGCGATGACTGAAGCAGCCTGCGGTCATATTGGCGCAATTAATGCAGTAAAAGACCCAAAGCGCCGAGAGTGTGAGGAATGCGTGAAGATCGGTGCACAGTGGGTCCACTTGCGCACGTGCCAGGAATGCGGCACGACTCGCTGTTGTGACGACTCTCCCAACAAGCACGCCACGAAGCACGCACATGCAAACAGACATCCTGTCATCGCATCTGCCGAAGTGGGTGAACGTTGGCTTTACTGCTATCCAGACGACGCGTTTGCGGAGTATTGACAGGCGTTGCACATGACGAGAGTCCTCTCACGGGGGCGTGCAGCGGCTTGTGCGATTCGGGTACCATGACGACACCGCGGGAGAGCGTAGTGCAGACCGTCAGTTGCCGCCAGCGCCGCCGGGTATTGCCATGCCGCTTGACATGAATGGATCGCACATCGCTTGGCCATCCGTGCAGAAGGGTGGCAGCGTATCGGGGTCGAGGGGTTCGCCGAGGTAAACGTGGCGCATGACTTTCCAATCGTAATCGAGCTCTTTGCCTCCCGGCCGGATCACTTGGTTGCCGATTCTGACAGTTTCTTCAAAGGTGAAGTAATTCATGACTGTGCTCGCAGGACCCTTCGCGAAATTGTGCCTTAATCCCAAAGCATGACCCACTTCATGTGCAATAACAAAGCGCATGTGGTCGTTCTGCTGGTCAGGATCGCCATGCATGACGTCGCCTGAACCAATAAAGATGTGGGCGTGCAGAATTTCTCCCGTCAAAGTGTCGCTCTGGATATGGGAAGTCGAGTTGAAGTATCCGTCGCTCAGCCACTGAATGACGTTATATCGGGGATCCGGAGCGCTGATGCCATCGGGCGCATCGATCACCTGAAGCAAACGTCGGCCGAAAGCTTTGTTCCAGTAAAGAACGCCGTCGCGGACCGCCTGGCGATAACGGTCGGGAATCGCGGCCGACAAGGCAAAGATGATCGGCTTATGGCTTTCAAACTTCGTCGCATAAAGAACCGTTCGCCCCGATCGCTGACGCGCATACGTTTCGTAAAAACCGAAGTGATCGAGATTCTTGATCTCAAAGGGTATGAAATCCGGGTTCGACCGATAGGGACTCAAGTAATAATGCACCAGGACAGGATCCATGGACATATTCCGAGCTGTCTGATCGATGACGAGCATAGACCCGTGTTGCGAGGCATTCAGTATGTGCCGTTGAGACAATCGGAAAAACGAATAGTCGTTGGTGTCGGCGCGGCCGTCATAATCCTCACCGGTGCGGTCCTCTTCCTGGAAGACTTTATCGAAGGCGGCGTTGAAATCGACCATTAAAGACTGCGCGGTTTCACTGCGAATAGGGATGGTCGCTAACAAACGGGGGGTAGCCTCCGACTCGTGCGGCTGTTCGACCATGCGGAGCACGTTCCCATGCCGTTCGAAGTCGACAATTCGACTTCGGCTGGTCATGAAGTCCTTGAAGCCATTCTCCGGTTCATAGCTGACTTGCAGCAAAAACCTTTCCTCCAAATCGGCTTTGCTGAACACCACGGATTTCTGCGACGGTGGATACATCGGACCAAGCGCCAGGAAAAGGAAAACGATAATTAGCTTGAGCCGCATTACCCCATTGTAATTGGATCTGGCATCAAATCCCAAAAAGCCGTCGGCCGTGACAACGTTATGCCTACCCGGATCGTCCTGGAAGCAAGCGCGCCGAGTTGAGGATTAATGTCGATCTGGAATCACGATCTTCGCTTCAGAAATTTCGCCAACTCGTTTATTACTTTGTTCATATTGGACTGATAGTCCGTCGCAGGGTTTATTTTTGTAACACCATTGGCGATCGGATAGGTATCCGGATTTTCCGGTTTCGCATCCCGGTTGCGGACGCTCACACGGAGAATTTCGACCTGGTTCCCGGTACGGGTATACCTTCCACCGAACGCGACTCCCTGCCCCGTTCCAGCTACTGACTTCAAATCCGCCCACTCCTTCTTCGCTATGGCCTCCTGGCCGGGTGCGGCTGCAAAGTACATATAGCCGCGTGCGGGTGATGTATACGCATCTCCCGGAGGTGTGGCAATGGCAAACACTCCCCACACCTGCACACGCTGCGGGCTCGTGTCGTTCGGCTCGAAAGTCACTTTTTCCACAATTGTATAGACGCCGACGGGATCACTTGCAACTGCCGTGAATGCGGTGAGACCCAAAACCGCAGCCGCCAGAAACATGATGGTATGTCGCACTGATTTCATTGATGCACCTTCCCTTTCGTGAGAATTCTCACGTTAGACGCGGCGCTGGAGTCGTTTCTTCGGATTTTTTCTTTGACGCGCTCAATCTCAGGTGTTATTTTTCTACACACTTACTGTTATCAACATAATGACTATGCCAAGACATCAGCCCCACATTGCTGAGCAGCCGGTCTGCGCGAAGTGAATCTTCACTTGCCCGTCCTCGCTTTCCTGCTGCTTGCGCCACAGGTGCCGGCCGGTACGACGCTCGAAGGCATCGTGATGAAAAGCGGAACGACTGAGCCTGTTCCTCGCGCCAGCGTCGTCGTCACGAAGGTTCAAGGCCAACTCAACGATGTGCAGACCGCGGTCACGGACGATAATGGGCGCTTCACGGTTCGCAATCTCGCGCCGGGAAGTCATCGTGTCTTCGCGCAGCGCGAAGGGTTCGTGCGCAGCGAATACGGTCAGCGCGGAACGCGTCCGGGAACTCCTATCGATCTGACGGCGGGCGAAACCCGCCGCAACATTAATGTCGCGCTCACGCCAATGGGCGTTATCTCCGGACGCGCGCTCGATACGGACGGAAAGCCGCTTCGCGGCGCATTCGTGCGCGTGTCGCGCGGAACCTACAATCAGGGCCAGCTCAGCCTGAGCACGGTGCAACGACTGCAGACCAACGACCTCGGGGAGTTTCGCGCATTCAACCTCGAACCGGGGTCCTATTATGTGCAGGCACTGCCGGTGTATTCGCCCTTCGTCGAAGGAAACACCTACGTCATTCCTTCGTTGTCGGCGCCGGATACTCTTGGCAGCGAACCGGATGTCCGTTTGGCCCCAGCCGACGCGCTGTCGCAAGGTGTCATCTCCGCCGTGGCGTTCAGCGATGAAGCCTATCTGCCGGTGTTCTACCCGGGAACAACCGACCAGTCCGCAGCTCTGGCCATCGACTTGAAACCCGGCGCTGTGTTCTCCGGCATCGAGCTTCGCGCGGTCAAGACGCCAACGTTTCACGTGCGTGGCAGAGTGATCAGCAGCGTCACCGGACAGCCGGACCCGACGTTTACCGTCGGCATATCGACTCCGGGCTACGGCACAGATCAGCGCGGCGGCAACAGCAGAAATGCGGATGGGTCTTTCGACTTTCGCGTACCGCCGGGAAGCTATGTGCTGAGCGGCCAAAAGGCACGCCAATCCACGCAGGAGCGCGACATGTACGCGCGCACGACAATTGAAGTGAGCAACAAGGATATCGAGGACGTCACGCTGTCGCTCAAACCGAGTTTCTCGTTGAGTGGACGAGTCACCATCGAGGGACGCCCAACCGGAGTTGCCGATCCCGACTATGCGAAGGTACTTTTCACCCTTACCGGACTGGGCGCCGCGCTCGGCAATACGTCAGGACCGTTCAGTTATCCAACGGTGCGGCCCGGAGAGCTTCGCTTCCTGATACTCCGACCTCCGCCTGGCATGTATTTCAAGTCTGCTCGCTTCGGAGCCAGAGAAGTGCTCGATTCCGGATTCGAATTGAACTCGGAACCAACCGATACGCTCGAGATCCTTGTCTCGCCCAACGCGGCGACGATCACCGCAACTGTTGTGGATGAGAACCAAAGAGCCGTGCAGGGAGCGACCGTTGCCATCGTTTCTGACTTTGCGCGTCGCACTCGCCAGGACCTCAATAAGAGCGCGATCTCGAATGCCGAGGGCCGCGTTACGTTCGATGGCCTGGCTCCGGGAAACTACAAGCTTTTCGCCTGGGACGAGATCGCCGCAGGTGCATGGCAAAACCCGGAAGTTCTTCGCACATACGACGCGCTTGGTGTGAACAGCCGCGTCAATGAAAACAGCAAAGAAAACGTCACGCTTCGGGTGATTCGATGAACGGACTGCTGCTTTCACTTCTGCTTCTTCAAGGCACGTCGTCGATCGACGGAACCGTCGTCCAGGCCTTAGATCAGCGGCCACTTTCACAGACGCAGATTGTGGCTGTTCCGGTTGGCGGCTTGCTAAAGGATTCGAAAACCGCTGTGTCGGACGGCGACGGACGGTTTCGGATCGATGGTCTTGCGTCCGGAAGCTATCGACTCTTCTTCGAGCACGATGGTTTTGTTCGGGCCGAGTACGGTCAGCGCGCTCCCGGCAAGGCCGGTGTGCCGTTTGAGATCACTGGGGGGAAGACCGCTAACGGCATCTCGGTTCCGCTCACCGCGACGTCCGCAATCTATGGCAAGGTCGTCAACGCAGCGAACGATCCGGTTGTCAACGCGACCGTCAAAGCGCTGAAGCCCGCCTATCAAAACGGAGAACGCAGTCTTCAGGCCGTACAGTCTGTACAGACCGACGACCGGGGCGAATATCGATTGTTTGGCCTTCCTCCTGGAAATTACTTTCTCAGCGCAACACCCGTGCCCACGCCGTACATCCAGGGCGGAACGCTCACCATTCCGTCGGGCAACGGCTTCTCGAACAGCTCACTGCAGAACACCCTCGCGACCGGCAACTGGATCGACCCAAGAGCACTCGACGCAAGCACCGACCTTACGGTGTATTTACCGGGCACAACCGACGCGGCAGCCGCCACAGCAATCGATCTCAGGCCGGGAACCAATTTCCGCGCGCCGGACCTTCGCACAATCAGGACACGGACCTTTGGCGTACGAGGTCTGGTCGTCGACGAAGCAGGCCAGGCCGCACCACTCGCATCGGCGACTTTGACACGAGTGAATTCCACTGAATCGATCCGAACGAGTCTGCTCGCTCAGAATCGAAATGCGTTTGATTTCGGGGCCGTACTTCCGGGCGTATATGACCTCATCGGCTTGAACGGAGGCACGATTGCAGACAAAGGGGGTTACTTACGGATCACCGTCGGCAACGAGAACGTTGAAAACCTCCATCTCACCATGCAGCCCGTGATCGAACTCAAAGGACGAATCGTGCAGGATAGTGCGACTGTGCCGGCTGCTGTTCGGGTCCAGTTGCGAGGAACAAACAGCGCCGTCGGTATCCAGATCAATCCTGCTGCCGCAGACGGCTCCTTCTCTGTCATGCGTCTTTTGGCGGGCGACTACCGGCTCGTACTAAACGGGCTTCCTGCAAACCTCTACGTTCGGTCCGCGCGGTTGGGAGCACGCGACGCGCTGAATTCTCTCTTGCACATCGATGGCACGGTCTCCGATCGATTGGAGATCGTGTTGAGTCCGACCACTGGATCTCTCGACGCGGTCGCTGTGGATGAAAGCAGGCGGCCGGCCGCAGCAGCGACAGTGGTTTTGATTCCGTCGGAAGAGACTCGGCAGCGCTTCGATCTGTATCGAATCGCGACGACCGACTCCGCCGGCCGCGCCGCTCTCACCAACATCGCTCCCGGTTCCTACAAGCTTTTCGCCTGGCAGGACATTGAAGCTAACGCCTGGCAGAACGCCGATGCACTGCGTCCGTTCGAAGAGCTCGGGGTGCCTGTCACCATTGAAGAAAACGGGAAAGTCAGTCAGACGATAAAAGTTATCGAGTAACTGGCCGACCGCTGGCCAAGCTGGCCCCCCGGCGTTCCATCTAATCCGCTTTCTCAAAGGTCGTATTCACGAAATGCAGGCGTCCATGACCATGAACGCGCGCCACTGAACAACCATCGTCGGTCACCACGAGCCCCGTTGTCGCGATTTCAAGCCGAAGGCCTCTCCGGTTTTGTAGCGGTCGATCAGAATTAGAATAATTCCAAGCCCAATCTCAGTAAGCGGCGACGCAAGCACCGGCAAATGCAACAGGGGAAATCCCAATATCACCACGCCCCAAAGACCCAAAAACAACATCGCAATACTTCGACTGTGCAGACGCCACATGCGGATGAGATAGTACAAATAAATGATCGGGATCGCGATTGCGTAAGGCATCTCCGACTATGACCACCAGATCGGTCCAATGGTTCGAAGCATAGGAAAGACAAACTTTGTCCGGCAGGATTTTCTGGTCCGTGTCTGGTAAGAATGGTTATTTGCCGCGTGGCTCAGCTGAGTGCATTCATGTGCTGGCAATTCATTTCAGCGGGCGTGTTAGACTGCGTGCCATGCGCTTCAATTTCGCTGTGGCTTGTCTTCTTATTGCCGCGATTGCAGCCGGACAGGCGGTTCAATCTTCCATACCCGTCTCTCTGACAGACGACGAGTTTTGGAAGCTGGTATCCGAAGCGTCGGAGCCCGGCGGCATATTTCAGGACGAGAACTACGTTTCGAACGAACTTCGCTATCAGGAAGTCCTGCCCTGGCTTCAGCAATCGATCGAACGCGGCGGCGTTTATATTGGCGTCGGCCCGGAACAGAATTTCACATACATTGCAGCGATACAGCCCGGCATTTCGTTCGTTCTGGACATCCGGCGTCAGAACGCGATGGAGTTGCTCCTGTATAAGGCGTTCTTCGAGTCTTCGAACGACCGGTCCGATTTTCTGTCCCGTTTATTCTGCCGCGCACGGCCCGCCAATCTCTCGACAACGCCGAGCGTGGATGAATTGTTCACTGCATTTGGAAGAGTACCGGCAAGTGAAACATTGTTTAAAGAGAATCTCGCCACGACAATAAAGGCCCTTGTGGAAAGGCATCATTTTTCGTTGGAGCCGGGAGATGAAGAATCGATCGCTAAGGTTTATCGCGCTTTCTGTGACAGCGGAACTACGATCAATTATCAATTCAGGAATACGCCGGGCAGTAATCCGAATTACATGAGGTTGATGACCGCAACGGACTCGCAGCGCAGGAACTGGAGTTTTCTCGCTTCCGAAGAGAATTTTCGGCGCGTTCAGGATCTGGAAAGGAAGAATCTCATTGTTCCGGTTGTCGGCGATTTCGCAGGACCGAAGGCATTACGAGCCCTCGGCGACTTTGTCCGCGCGCATGGAGCGGTTGTCGATGTGTTTTATGTTTCAAATGTCGAACAGTATCTGTTCGAAAACGGAACCTGGAAAAAGTTTTACGATAGTGTCGCCACGCTTCCGATAAATAGTCACAGCACGTTCATCCGCACGGTCGCTCCGGGAGAATGGCGCCCTTGCGGCACGGCACTACAAGCGCCTCCCCTGATGCTGCCACTGCATAACGCAATCGCGGACTTCAACCTGGCCTACAGTAAAGGTCAGATCCAGAATCAGTGCGACATGATTTCACGAGCTCGTTAGTCATTGATGCAGGAATTCCTCAAATTCAGTGCTCATCCGCTGAAATGACCGTTACTCGGGTTGTCGACTCCGTTCGTGGTTCAATTTGAACAGGAACTCCGCGTCCTTCATACTTCCGCATGAAATCGCGATTGAAATAAGCCCCATTCTCCACAAAGTCCCAGGCGTACGCTATGTACGCCCCTGGCGGAATGTCCGAAATCGAGAATGTCCCATTTTGATCACTCGTAGTCATCTGATAGTACGGACGAATGCCGCGCAGCTTCTCTTCTGGCGCAAGAACGATGCGGGCCGCGGGGAACGGCGCCCCCGAAACATTTATTGAATTTCCCCGCAGCATCCCGGTTGCCGAACTGACGACGATGTCCAGCGTCTCTTTTGACTCCGGTGTCACGATAATCTGGCCCGGAGTCATCGATGCAAACTTGCCGCCCTGCAAGATCATTGCTGTGCGAATCTCTCCTGGATCGGGCAACAGATCGGTCATCGCATTAGATCGGCCAAATCGAACCGATTGTATGTATAGTCCCGCGGGCAGAAATGAATAAACCGTGTAATTCCCGCTTCGAACATTCTTGATCTCGAAGGTCCCATCGGACTGAATTTGTGTTCCGCCTCCAGAAATGAGGCCAACCGAAAACTGTGGGAGACTCATTGGTGGATCATCCGGACTCAGATGGACCTGTCCTTTAATGGAGAATCCGGTCTCTAACAAAAGAGTGAGATTGGTCAGATCCTTGTCGCGGACGTCAATGGTTTTGGTGGCCCGGTTTCCGGAATCGGAGCTTGCGGAAATGGAATACGTTCCCGAAGCGACTCCACTAAACTGAAACTTTCCAGCGGCGTCGGAAATGCTTTGTAGAACTCCGCCACTTCGTACATCTCCGGCAGCAATCATCGCAAGTTGAGATAAGACGCCACTCCCAGTCTTTTGATCGACGACCGTGCCACTGACATTGACTGTGGTGCCTTGAGTAAAACGAAAGTCGACTGCATCTCGTGTCTCGCCGGCCTTGAGAACGATGGGTATTGCGTGTGCGAGATCCGGCACTCCCGGATATAACCAGCCGGGATACCCTGTCCTCTCCGCAAGCAGGTTCGGGTTGATTGGCGTAAATGCAGGTCCCTGCCGTCCCGCGGAAGGTGAGGCGCTGACGTAGTACTCATCCGGAGTCAGCCAATACAATCGATAGTCTCCACGATCATTGGTACGTGTAAACATGACCGGCGTCAGATTTCGCCGTCCATCGGCAGCATAACCTGCGCGATATACCTGTATGGGAACATCCGCCATTGGAAAACCATCGTTATCATTCACTCGGCCAGTGATGGTCGCTGCCCGAATGAGTTTGAATTCGAGAGGCATAACGCGCGAATTTGGAGCGACTGTCAGTTTTGCGCCCGGCTGTCCGGCCTTACGCTGCCCGTATTCCATCGCAACATAGCCAGCCGACATGACCTTTAGTTGATACTGCCCTGGCAAAATATGGTTCAGCTGAAAGTGTCCGGTGGAATCGGTTCGTGTATAGATCGGGTCCGAACCATCCCTTTGGAGTTGAATCTGAGCATTCGGAACCGGCGCATTCCCTGGGATGTTGGCCTGCAGAACTGTGCCTTCAATGTCGGTGTCCGCCGTCGCATTCTGAATGGGCATCACCAGCAAAATCATGAACAGAACTCGCAACAAAGAGATCATCGTTGCACCATGATCAGCCTGGGGTTCGCTGTGGAATCGGCAATGTCACCAACTGAGATTTCCACGCTGCGGTTCAGGTAACGATTGAGAAAATCCGGATTATAGAATTCGTTGCCGGCCACATCGTCGAACGCCAACGCAGAATATCGACCTGGCGGGATTCCAGATAGGTGGAATTGTCCCTGAGCATCGGTTGTTGCTCGTCCGTAGCGATCTGCGCGGTTTCTGAATTCTTGCGCGGGAATCAACACGACTGCGGCGCCTGCAGAAGGTCTATTGTCGAAGCCAGTCACCGTACCGCTGACCGTTTTCGTATTCTTGCCGAGAATCAGACTTAATGGGGACAAATTGCCAGCTTCGATGTGGAGACCAGATTCGAGTACGTCTCTTGAGCCAAGTATCGCCTGCTTCAGGTAGTAGCCATTGGGTAATCCCAGGATCGTTATCTGGAAAGTCCCGGGAAATCCGATCGCATCAGTCAGGGTTCCATCCGGAGCAACCCGGCTGGGAAAGAATTCGCCGTGTCCCAACTCTCCAGTGAAGTAAGGCAGCACCAGGCTCGTGTCGAATGACGGCGGACCGGCAACTCCCTCCACCTGAACGGTTCCAGTGATCTTCACTCCTGCGAATAGCGGGACGGCGATGTTGTCGACATCCTTGCTTCCCACTTCGACGCGAACCGACGGCGAGCGCAAGCTGATATTGGAACTGCCACCAACGGCCTGGATGAAATAGGAACCGGGCGCAACACCTTTGATTTGGAATCTTCCATTGGTATCCGCTCGATAGTGATAGGAGATGCTCCCATCGGGAAAGCGGACCGGAGCAAGGAGTATCTGGGCTTGCGTCGGTCTATCCGGAATGGTGCTGTTCGGCAGGTTCTGTACGGTTCCACGCAACGTCGCCAGAGAAGCATGGTTCAGTCTGAAATCGATCCCTGAGGTTTCACCGGATTCTCCAATATGAAGCGCCTGAGCGGCGGAGAGGTCCGGTGTGTTTGGATAATAGAATGTCGGGTAATCCACTTCGGGTAAAGGAAGATTGGGCCGGTCCTGGGGCACGGCCGCAAAAATCTCATGACGGGCGCCTCCGTTATAATCCACAGCGACGATGTAGTCTCCGGGACTTAACCAGTAGAGCCGAAATTGACCAAGATCGTCCGTGTTTGCCGTTTGAACCAAACGCAGGCGGCGAGCGCCACCGGGGAAATATTGCAAAGCGATTGCTTCGATCGTTGCGTAGGCCGCTGGGACTCCGCTCTCATCCAGCACGGTTCCGCTGATTGTTGGTGCGGGCGTCATGCCAATCGAAACATCCGATAACTTTTGTCCCGCGGAGATACGAATTACAGCACCGCGATCATTGCCGATACTTTGCAGATATTCGGTTCGCGTAAATCCATCCCGCACTACGGCCAATCGATACTCCCCAGCGGGCAACCCCTGAATGGAATATGCTCCCTTATTGTCCGTGACAGCCGTAAAGCTGCGCTTCCGGCTTTTCAACATATTCAAAATTGCAGGGTTAAAATCGTAATCTCCCAGTGCCCCGATTTCGGACGGCAACAACTCCAAATGTGCTCCCGCGATGATTTCGGTGGTTCCCTTTCGAAACACCGTGCCGCTGATGCTGGCCGTGGGTTTCTCGTCGGGTAGTGTGCCTTGGGAATAAAAGGACGCAGCACCGATTACCAGCCCAGCGACGATAAGGTGTGATCTGAGAATCCCCCTGAGAGAACCAAACGACCGATTTCGGTGCATTCTAACGATCAGCGTTATTTGCTTCATTTGAAATTTGTCGAAAGTACGCTTGACAGGGTTCGCGTTATTTATTGAAAGCATAAACGAGGGGGCCCACGAGGTCCACTTTCGACCTCGGGTATTAAGGATTATATGGGCAACCGTTTTGGGAGCGTTTCTGCCTCAGTTTTGGTCCCAGAGGATGTCTCCGGTCTTGAGATTGTCGTTCACGCCGCCAGCGACGAGCCTGCCATCTTGCGCCGCGCAGTGTCCTGAGAACGTCCGGCTTCAGCGGGTTCCTTCAAAGTGCCGGCGCAGAAGCGTCCGCCAGTTCGCCAGTGCCTGCGAAGAACTCGACCTGCCACTGCCGGGCCGATTGTCATAGATGACACCTGTTTCGACGAGAGGCGACGGCAGTGTGGCATTGACCATGACGAGAATCCGCGAAAGCACGGTCCAGTCCGCCTGCTCGAATCGCACATCTCCCACGATCGCGGCGAGCAGCGCATTCGTGTCGGGTCGCGCCTCATGCTCGACGTCACGAAAGAAATACTCGATGGCGTTGGGAGATCCCGCGGATGGCATTGTGGTGTAGATCCAGTCGGTGAGGAATGCCCGTTCAGCGGCACCGCGCATCTGCCACAGCGCAAATGCCAGGACGCCCTGGTTCCGCGCGCCCAGAGTCTCACGAAGAGAAATGCGTTGGATCTCCGTCTTAATAGTGGCTGCGGCGCTCTCCACGTTGTCCAGTCCACGCACGCGGGCCGCGGCCGCAAACCAGATCGTTGCGTCGTCGCGCTCACGATACCCATTGGCGGCCGCAAGGATGGTGTCCGCGTCAGACGCCCGAAACAGGTTCGGCGCGTGCGCGAGAATGAATTCGCACATCTCAAAGGAGTGCTCCCGGCGGCGTGAGCGGCCGTCAGACCGGAGGTCGGGATCGTCAGTCGGCGGCTCACGCCGCAGGAATTTCAACAGCGAGTCAGGCTCAATCGCCTTCAGAGCTGCGACGAGAAAAGCATCGGGAACAAGGGTGCTTTCTCTGTCGTGCGCGACGCCCATACTGACATACAGCAGCGTCCACGCGCGTTCCGAGGGGGAAAGCGCATCGATCTCCGCGAGCACGCGCCGGATGTCTGCCTGATACTGCGGCTGCAAAGGCGTGGTCTGCCGGGTCGCCCGCTGCATTCTGGCCAGGAACCAGCCGGCCGTCTGCTGCCGGGCGCCGCGTTCGGCCCAATACTGCTCAAACGCCGTTTCCTGAAACGCGGCATTGAGATAGAACATCATCATCGCCTGCGCAACATTACCCACGGACTGCGCCGATTCAAATTGTGCAAGCGGTAACGGGCCCGGCGCGCTGTTCATGGATTCCCGGAGCAACGGAAACGTCGGCTCCGAGTCCGTCGTCAATCTCGCTATCGCCGGAAGATCACGCGGATCTTCGCGCATGAACAGAGCGCCGAGCGCGAGGGTACGCATTTTGGGATCCGCATGCGAGAGCAGCGTGGTAAGGCTCTCGCGTTCGTTGACCGTTGCGCGAAGTTCATCAACCAGATGCCGCTGCTCAGTAATCAGGTTCGCGGGCCAGCGCCTTTCCGATTCTCCGTTGGCGACGATATCGCGGGTCGCGAAATGCGTCGTCTGGGCCGCGAGTTGTTGCAGGCGAGCAGACACCGCCTGCAACGCGGCCGGTTGCGGATTCTGGACGCTGGCCGCGGAAGTAACGCTGGCTGCAGTCAGCAGCAGTAACCCGCACCCGATAAGTCTGGATCGCATATAGGACCGAGACTCCGTCATTTGACGACCAACTCGAACTGCGCGGACGCATAGTCTTGCCAGATGGCAAAGCGGGTCTGGTCCTTCGGATCATAAAAGGTGAGCTGATAGCTTCCCGTGATGCGGTACGTTCCAGACGTGTTGAACGTGAACCACTTTCGCAGGTCGACATCCACCTTAAACGTTTCACCGGGCTTGAGTGTCTGGTTAGACGACAGGCCACCCAAATTACCGGGATCCCCTGTGTCTGGCACTGCGGTCGCTCCGTAGGCTGTGAAGCCGAATTGATTGTCGCGCGCACCGCGTTGTTGGCCGCCAACCTGAAAGGTCACTGTCGTCATACCGACATTCTGGATTTCAAGTGTAACGGGAAGCGCATCGTCCACTGAGAACGAATCTTTGGCCGGAACGAATCGCGTGAGCAGCATATGACCCGGATGCGCCCGCAGCTTCACTTTGGTACTGAAAAACCTGGCGTAGGCTTCCGCCGCGGGACGTGAAGTAAACCAGGCGTCGATCGAGTACGTCTTACCGTAGCCGCTGCTGCCGCTGCCGTCGAAGGTCGTGCAATAGTCGGCCACGCACAATGCGATGCGCTCGTTTGCATGTGAGAAGACGCCTTCCTTTTCCAGAAACATGAAAAAGCGTTCATTGGCGTTGCTAATGGAGTAGAGCCGCGACAGGCGTATCCCCGGCTCGCTGAATTTCTCGCCCAGATGGATGTCTTTGCCGTTGACCGTTCGCACCCCCGGACCGGAGTCTGTGATCACATAGAATCCGTCGTCTCTGGCAGGGCGCGCATTTGCGGCGATGCTGTTAAACGCGAGAAGAAGCAACACGCCGATTCTAAACATCTCAGATACCCCAATCTCACCAGTTGAAAAAGACGACGCGATGAAGTCGTCCGAAATCCGTTGAGCGTACTCGTTGTGGATTACAACTCTCAATAATAGAGAGTTACTACGGATGTGCAACATAGAAGCCAAACTCCGGTGACTCATGTTGCATTACTGCAATCCGTTCGCTCGCTTGAACACCTGCGGCAACGTGATCAGTGGCTCTCCAGCTCCGACGATTCCCAATATCTGTTCAATCAGTTTCCACTTCCCACTGATCGCAGTGCGGTCCTGCGAAAGAGTTCCATCAAATTCATAGATTGAAGAAGTGCCATAACGAAAGAGAATCTGAATCTCGGTCACTCTTGAAGGACACCAACCAATTTCGGGACAAATTGACTTCCTCCGGCGCTGGAAGAATAATCGTCACAGAACCCGACCCGTTAACTTGAGGAGACATCCCATGAATCGAGTCTTGAGTGTCGCTCTTGCAACCATCGCTTTGGCAATTATGTTGCCGACATTGTCGATCAATGCCCAGACCAATGGTGCAACCGTCCAGGGGATAGTTACCGATTCAACTTCTGCGGTACTTCCCGGAGTGAAAGTCACTGCGACAAATCGAGACTCGAAGGCAAGTACTTCAACGACCTCGGATGCGAATGGCAAATACGCTTTTTCCGGGCTTCAAGAAGGAGAATATGCGATCTCCGCCTCACTGCCGGGATTTTCTACCCATGAGGTCGATAGACCGATAAAGAAAGACGAAGCCGTCGAATGGAATTTTGTGCTGAAAGTCGGGAACGGACGCACGACCGTCATACTCAACGGACAGCCTCATTCCCAAGGAATGGTGATCCGTCCGAACGGGAACTTCAGATAGCCCACTAAACGCACACGACGGAGCGAGCGATGTCACGTTGGAAAAACATCACCGGCGGTTTCGTTGGACTCTTGGTTTGTGGTGCACTGTTAGTCGCAATCCAAAGTGTATTCGCCGGTGCTAGAACTGCTCGTTGCGAGTGATGGCTTCATCGCTGGGTATTCCTTGATGCGGAAGATATCCTCGACGCACTGATCACTCCAAAGTTGCCATCAAAGTTCTTCCAAAGGTGACGACTCCAAAAAATTGGTAGAGTCCTAACTTGAAAAATTGGTGGCTGGCGGCGGAGATGATAACCTGACGCAAAAGGTGGCCAAATGCGGAAGGTTGTTTTTGCGGTAGTTGCCTATTTTGTTTTCACAGCAGCGTTGTCGGCTGTCCAAACGAAGCCTGAAGCCATTTACGGCACTGTGCGTGACAGTTCTGGGCGCCCGGTCTCTGGAGTGAACATTGTTTTGATAAACAGAAGCACTAGGGCACGAGGCAGCACAGCGACGACAAACGAATCCGGGGAATACCGCGTTGAAGTATCGCCCGGATCGTATGATCTGTTTGCGGTGAATGGCAATTTTCTGAAGTTGGAATTCGCACATGACTTGCACATAAATGCGAATCAGACTGTCAAGAAGGATGTGACGCTTCCCGAGGTTAAACCAGTTCCTCCGCCGGCACCCAAGGGCCCGTTGCCAGAAGGCGCTATACCACCGCCGCGCTAACAACCATTCAAATTAGGACACTACCCATCTTTGAGATCGGTCACAAGCCAATTGGCAACCTGGAGAGAATCATGAAGAACATGAAGCGATTCACGAAGACCGTTCCATTGATCGTTTGCATGATGGGTTTTGGTGGTATGGCTTTTGCGCAACAATGCAAAGTTGCGGTTGTGAATATGCAGGAAGCTATCACCGGTTCAAACGAAGGCAAGGCGCAGAGCGGGAAATTTGATGCCCGCGTTAGAGAGTGGAAGAACAAAATTGATGTGATCCAAAGAGAAATCGACAACGCACGCCGACAGTTACAAGGGCAATCTGGAAGACCAAACACAGCTGACATAAACGAGCTGAACAAAACAATTGTCGAGAAAACGAGAGAGCTTGCGCAAACCACCGGTGATGCGCAAAAAGACGTTGATGTCTATCGTGATTCGCTGCTCGCTCCAGTCCAGAAGTCCGCAACCGAAATTGCAAAAGCGGTGGCTACTGAACGAGGAATCGATTCCGTAGTGGATTCATCATCTCCCACGACCTCCAGCTTTCAAATTCCTGCTGGTGGAAATTGTGACATCACCTCAGAAGTGAAGACACGCATGAATGCTAAATTCACCACCCTCGCTGATCCGGCGAAATAGCCTTCTTGACCCTCGTGAGCTTGGCTGTAATCGCTGCATCGAAGGCGCTCATGCCAAGGGCACTCTCTGATCAGGACCATTCACTCTCACCTTGGATTCAACACCTGCGCTCACCCGTCCCCCACGGACAACCGTCAAGCTCTCAACTTCTCCCAAGGTGAAATCATGATGGGATGCTTTTCCAGCGATTCAGAGAAGTCGATTCTCGTCTTCTGTCAATGTGTGAACCGGGTTCAGTTTCCTATTTCGTGATTGGCGATTGCGGCCACTTGTCGCTGACGTCGAAAGTCCGACCATCTGCGAAGGTCAGAGTCCGACCACTGGCATGTTTGGATCCGTCATTCGCTGGCCATATTTCCATCGAGTATGTTTTGGTGAAATCGATCATGCTCTTATCCAAGCCAGCCTTCGTAAGACCAGCCACTGACGCCATCTCCACTTTCCAGTTCGCAACTGCGCCATTGGCATCCTTGACGTCCATGTAAATCCACGCGTGAGGATTGACCCAATCGACCTTCGATATAACACCGGTAATTGTCGTCGCCTTGGTTGCATTGTATTCACTGGCGATGCTGTGATGTGCAAAGAGTGGGACAACGAAAGCGACCGTTAAAAGCACTGCCATGAGTACTGCCAGTCGATGTCTCATTGCTTGTCCTCCATCTATATGCGCCCTCCGTCTAGGATTCAGAATTTGACATTGTTCACTCTCATATAATTACCAGACGATTGCAAAAAGATACGGCCTCCTTTCGTAGATTTCCGCGAGGACTCCCGAGTGACGGGTAGGTCCCACGGCTCGGCCAAATCCCCACAGAGATCTCGCGTCTCAGCCGGGTCCACCCGAAGGCTTCCCGGGGTGGAGCAACCCGAGTTAAAAATGGCGCTAGTTTTCGTTGGCACATCGCATGTTGGGTACCTATTTTCGCGCTTCCCCCAGTGCCCCCGGGAATTCACACGCCCAGGGAGGCTCACCGATAATTCGCATCCATTAGAGGTGGGTACCTATTTTCGCATTTCCCCCGGGGCCTCCCGGATTTACATCGGGGCCAGCCGATGGCCGCCGAAAAGAAGCGGGGAGCATTGTGTGGTCAAGGGCCGGTCCTCTATGTTGCTGAACGGACCAAGATGTGAATGGTGTCCTTGCCGACACCCACGGCCTTGGCGATTTCACGAGTGCTCTTGCCTTCACGATGGAGACGCAGAACCTTCTGCCTATCGAAGATCTTCACGGGCCGCCCCCGGTGCTCGTGCTTCTTGCGGGCGAGGGCCACACCGTCTCTCACTCGCGCTCTGATAAGTTCCACTTCCTAACCACGCTGTTTCTTTCGCGGGACTGCAATAATTCCGGGGGACGCCGCAAGTTCGAGGGTACAATCGGCGGCAAATCCATCGGGAGACGCCATGATCCGGACACTGTTGCTCGCCGCAGTTTTATTGTCCCCGGTTGCACCGCAATCGGGAGTCACTGTCCGTGGGACCGTCATTCGCGAGGACCAGCAGGCTAATCCAGCCAACGCAAATCAGGTTCGATTGGCCGGTCCCACAACCACCATTGTTACTGTTGGTGCCGATGGTTCGTTCGAATTCAAGAATGTCATGCCTGGGACCTATCAGGCCGTTGTCGGCCCGGTGATTACCATGTCTCCGGTAACGATTGTGGTGGGAACCACCGACATCACGGGCCAGAAGCTTGTCATTCCGTTTGTCATCAATGTACCCGGAACCATGACGGTGGACGACGCGGGGTTGCGGCCACGCTTTCCTCTGGTGTTCACGCCGGTCAGCGGCGCGCCTGTCAATGTATCGGCAGCCGCAACATTCACGGCACAGCTGCCACCCGGAGAATATCGAATCGCGGCATCCGGGATTCCGGCCGGCTACACGCTCAAGTCCATCACATCGGGCGACGCGAATTTGCAGACGCAGACTTTGAAAGTTGGGACCAGCGATCCGCCGAAGATCTCCATCCAGATGGGGGTCGCTTCGCCACCGCCGTGGGTCAAACTCAGTGGCCACATGACGGGATACTCTCCGGCGACTGGCTTTACGTTAAGCAGCGCATCCGTTGGCGAAACGCTCAGTGCAACTCTGGGACCGGACGGAGCGTTTGAATTTCCGAAAGTATTGCCGGGCACGTATTCCGGACGCATGTCGCCGCTGACGGCCGCCAATGTGGGCACAAGCATCTCGATCGTTGTCGGCGACAAGGATCTGAACAATATTTTAGTTGCCGTACCCACAGTACCGCCGCCGCACGCGGTCGCAGGCCGTGTGGTCATCGAAGGTGATGGTCCGATGCCCCGGCTGCTGGCCGTATCCTTCGCATCGTCGGTGGTTGCCCCTTCGGCCGCAGCCGGGACGGGCGCCAGTCTCGCTCCCGGAACCGTCACGGTAAGCAATACCGGAAGTTCCACCACTGCCAGTGCTGCCCTTGCCGCCGACGGCATTTTTAGTATTTCAATCCCGGAAGGCGAAAAACCAATCACCTTGGTGCCGAGCACGATTCCCCCGGGCTACAAGATCAAGACACTGACCTACGGTTCACTCGATCTCCTGAAGAATCCCATTCGGGTCGCCGCAAACGACACGGCAGAATTAAACGTAACGTTTGACGCCACCGGCGTGACACTTGTGAAGGTGAGCGGCCGTCTGGTTGGGATCAATCCGGCATTGATATCGGGAAGCGTTTCTCTCGTCGGCTCCACAAGTTCACTGCCAACGATGGACGCGGCCATCAACCCGGACGGTACGTTCGCATTCCCCAAAGTCCTGCAAGGCACGTACACGGCACGGCTGACGGTGCCGGGCATTGCGGCGACGGCGGCTACAACCACTGTTGTGGTGACGAACAAGGATGTCACGGGCGTTGAGATCTCCGTGCCGCATGTAATCTCTGGAATCGTTACAGTGGACGGCGGCGGACCGATTCCCCGATTCACTCTTCCGTTGAGCGCCGTGGGAACGGGCGCCGGCACCACATCGGTGGCCATCACGCCACAGGCTGATGGATCGTTTCGCGCAACCATACCGCTGGGCGAACGCAAAGTTGGAGCGCCCACGGGACTGCCGGCGGGTTACACCGCCAAATCCGTCATGTATGGAACAACGGATCTATTGAAGGACACACTGAAAGTGACAGAAGCGGATTCAGCCGAGCTTGCGATCACGCTGGGGGTTGCATCATCCGTGCCGTGGTACAACGTCAACGGACGCGTGACCGGACTGACGAACCCCCTTGGCGTTCGCCTGGTACTGACGGGGGCTGCACTCGGTTCGCCGATCGAGGCGCCCCTGGGGGCCGACGGTTCGTTCATTTTTTCGAAACTTCTTCCGGGCTCGTATACCGCACGCGTGAGCCTCAGCGGCCTCCGGGAAGTGGGCTCGTCATTTTCTGTAACAAACAAGGACGTCACCGGCGTCACGATATCGATACCGCAGCGGTATGTGATCGCCGGCCAGGTGATCGTCGACGGCGCGCCAAATGGATTCGTTTCGCCGCTCGTCTCTCTGGAAGCGAAGGATGCCTCGGGAGCTCCTGCATCGCCGATAGCAACCAGCGGCAGCACTCCCGGCAAACCGTTTCTACTCGAGCTCAACCCTGGCACATACAGCATTTCGGTAAAATCGGTGCCGCCGGGTTATCAATTGAAATCGCTCATTTACGGAACGACCGATCTGCTGAAAGAACCGCTAAAGGTCGATGGACCGATTCCATGGGAAATTATAGTGAGACTGACGCGCTGACCGTTGTTGCGGGTCAGTGCCAGTACCGGCCTGGCCACTGGTGCGGCAGATCGCGGATGCGGCCCACCGAGGTATTCGCATGAGGGATGAATCGAATCAGGAAACTCGACTCATCCGTGGGCAGCGACTGCAGATTGGACAGATAGTTGTTCCACGTCACATCGAGATAGTCCTCGACGTTCGAAATATAGAATACCGATAGCGTGGCTCCGTGGTCCTTCAGGTATTTCGATATGGCTTTGATTGTCTTCGGCCCTCCGAAAT
>JBGPBY010000053.1:0-20536 GCA_041481485.1 Terriglobia bacterium | reverse complement strand
GATTCGTGCCTTCATGTCCGCGCTGAAATTCCGCCGCTGCTTCGATTTCATGATGCTCCGTTTCGAAGCTCGCGATTTTACACCTTATTCACTGGTCCGAATTTTGGGGACCACCTCAGCCGTCCCCTCCCACTCGCTAACCTGAAATTATCTGGCTCATATCGTCACAGGAATTGCGGCGCACCCGTAAAGTGGCCGCCGCTCGAACTCTCTATCGCCACACGGCCCCACGTGATTCGCGGCTTGAAACGTGCATGAGCATGAACGATGGCTTTCCAGGAGAATTCGATATGGCTTACAAACAACTGTTTTTTCGGGATGTAGCGCGGGAAAAGATTATTCGCGGAGCGGCAGCTCTTGCCGATGCTGTCCGAGTAACGCTCGGACCAAAATCCAAGTGCGTAATAATTGGCAAGAAGTGGGGCCGTCCACTGGTCTGCAATGACGGAGTGACAATCGCGAAAGAAGTGGAAATGAAGGATGCGGAGGAAAACATTGGAGCCCAGATGCTGCGCGAAGCCGCCGAGCGCACCGGTGATGTTGTGGGCGACGGAACTACCACGTCAACGCTGCTGGCGTTCTCCATGCTGTCCGAGGGTGTACGCAACATCGCGGCTGGAGCAAGCGGTATTGACCTGAAACGCGGCATTGATATCGGCGTGCGCGCTGCGGTGGAAGCGGTGCGGTCGATATCGAGGCCGGTAGAAAGCAAGAAGGAACGTGAACAGGTCGCAACAATATCTGCTCACAATGACCCGTCTATTGGAGAACTCGTGGCGGATGCGATGGAGAAGGTCGGCCCAGAAGGCGCCACCTCGGTTGAGGAAGCGAAAGGAATGCAAACGACCCTCGAAGTCGTCGAAGGAATGCAGTTCGATCGCGGGTTCTTGTCACCGTACTTTGTCACCGATCCTCAAAAGATGGAAGTCGTGCTCGATGATCCTCTGGTGCTTTTGTACGAAAAGAAGATCAGTAATTTGAAGGACCTCTTGCCTCTGCTGGAGGCCACGGTGAAGATGCACCGCCCCCTGGTCATCATCGCCGAAGATATCGAACAGGAGGCACTGGCCACTCTGGTGGTGAATCGTATTCGTGGCGCGCTGTCTTGTGTCGCTGTTAAAGCGCCGGGATTTGGTGACCGAAGGAAAGCCATAATGCAGGACATCGCGATACTGACCGGCGGTCAGTTCATTGCAGAAGAGCTGGGACTCAAACTGGAGAACGTCGGCGTCGAAACACTGGGGACTGCAAAACGTGTGCTGGTGGACAAAGACAACACGACCATTATCGGTGGTGGAGGCAGTAAAGAAGCAATCAAAGGACGCGCGTCTGAAATTCGAAAATTGATCGAAGAAACAACGTCGGACTACGACAAGGAAAAATTGCGCGAACGCCTTGCCAAACTGACTGGTGGTGTCGCGGTGATTCGCGTCGGCGCTCCATCGGAAGCTGAGATGAAGAACCGCAAGGAGGCTTTCGATGATGCCATCAGCGCGACCAAGGCGGCGATGGCGGAAGGCATTGTTCCTGGCGGAGGTCTGGCATTGCTGAAGGCGATACCGGCAGTCGAGAAAGAGGCAGGCCTGCATAGTGGCGACGTTCACACGGGGATCATGATCTTGAAAAAAGCGCTGGAAGCCCCTGCTCGACAGATCGCCGAAAACTCGTCTGCGGATCCCGGAGTGGTCGTGGATCGTATGCGCACGGGAACCGGAAATTATGGCTTCGACGCTGCGAGGGGAGAATATCTCGACCTGATGCAAGCGGGCATTATCGATCCCACTAAAGTCGTTCGGGTGGCCCTCGAAAATGCGGCCTCCGTGGCGGGGACTCTGCTTCTGGCCGAAGCAACTATCACTGAGGCGGAGGAGCCAAAGAATGATCGGAGCGCTCCAATGGAAGCTGCCTAAAACGCAATAACCGCGGTACGGCGGAGCCAATAACAGGGGCTCGACATCACGTCTGCGGTATGACGTCCCGATATTCACCGTGCTGCCAAAGGTTCGGGAATTTTAGTTCATCGAACGATACGCTTCAGGCTGCATTGTTAAGCTGACGGCGATCCAAATTTTTATCCTGTGTTGCGAGAGTTGCGGGAATCGTGAAGAAGAAACTACTTCCACTCTGCACCGTACTTTCGACCCAGATGCGTCCGCTGTGAGCCTCGACGATGCCTCTCGTAATGGGAAGCCCAAGCCTAGCTCCCTGACGTCTCGTCCGGGTGGCTTGCCAAAATCGGTCAAAAACATGGGGCAGGTTTTCGGACGGGATGCCACACCCCGTATCCGCAACCCAGAAAACGACCTCGTTATCTTCACGGTCGCGCCCGCCGTGATACGACCGCCCGCCGGTGTGAATTTGATTGCGTTGCCAATGAGGTTCTCAAACACCTGAAGGAGTCGATCCCGATCACCCCAGACCTCGGCAACATCGGTGCCCACTCACTCCTGGACTCACCCGCTATCGGCAGTTCATCTTCGAATTCAACCCTCTCTCCACTCAATACCCTCTCGATGCGGGGGCGAATGATATCGAGCGCCGTCTGACCCATCACCTCCACAATCGGCTTGCCAACGATCTGTTCTACGGGCTGCCCGATCAATTGGGCGTAGGCAGGGTTCGCCGATAGATAGCGGAGGTCCCGACTGCAATGGGTCACGCCTGTCCCGGCGGTTTGAAGCGTTTGGCGCAGTTCTTCGGAAACGCTGCGTAACATTTCTTCGGCCCGCTTGCGCTCGGTGATGTCGTTGAAGGGGGCTGCGACTTGCCGCAGTTCGGGTCTGCCGACTCGGAATGCGTAGACGTCGTAAAAACGCCCGAGGGCATGGGCCGGATTTTCAAACCGCCGCGACTCACCGGTCAAAGCAACCTGCCCGTAAATCTGGAACCAGTGCTCCTCTAGCGCAGGCGCGATTTCGCGCATCCGGCGTCCAACGGCGTTCGAGATGCCGGTTTGCTTCTCAAAGACTGGATTGACTTCCAGAAAGCGGTAGTCCAACGGGATATCCGCCTCATCGAACTGGACCTCGATCACGCAGAAACCCTCGTCAATCGAATCAAACAGAGCGCGGTACTTCTCCTCAGACTCGCGCAGCGGATGGCGAAATGCAACATACAGAGCGGCGATGCAAGGCGACCATTATTGCCCGCAGGTTCAGAAGGAGTCGGCCCAATGTTGTATTTGATCAAAGTATATGCAGTTGTGGGTCTTGGAGTATGTATCGCCATCGGAATCCTCTATCTGGTCGTTTCTGCATTAGACAAAGGGATCTCAGAGTTGCGTTTCCTCACTCGCAAGCTGACAAATTCAGTGGTGACGCTTGCAGAGCACCGGAAAACACACTGGGGCCTGAACCACCGCTAATTTCTGTTGGAGAATATTCTTTGACGTCGAATTCCTGAATGCGACAAGAGGGACGTACTGAGAGGATCCCGTACGATCCAGAAGTTCCTCGGCATGGTGATGCATGCACAATCTGCGCGAGTATGTTCTCCGAATGTGCGCTGCACCGATAATCCTCTCTGAATCCTTCGACGGACTGTCACAATCGTTCGGAATCCGGAATCGAATTCTGACGAACTGACCGGATCTGCGGAAACCAATTTCCGAAACTCCGCTGCTTTTCCCGCGATTCCTCTCTATGTGGTTCATCGCACGATCGGACAATTCTGAAACCATCCATTCTCATTTGGCACGCGACATGCATTTGCCGGGGCAGCAATTCCGTCATGAAGGAAGGCGGAACGTGAAGAGGACTCCAACCTGGAGGCCAGGAGATGTAGCGGAGCAGCTGAAACATTCGAACTGCTCAACCAGACGGTCCGAAACTAAGACGGGTCGGCTGAATCCGAAAAATCTTAGAGAAAATCAGGAGGCGTCATGTTTACCAAAGACAAACAAACCGGCCGGAACAGTCTTCTGGCCGCACTCACGGCGACGCTGTTCATGCTCGCCTTTGCTTCTTCCGGCGTAGCTCAGCACAGCCTAGCGGAGGTCAATCACGCGACTAAGGTCACTTTCAGCAAACCAGTGGAGATTCCTGGTGTCGGAGTCAAGGTTCTGCCGGCAGGAACCTATATCTTCAGGCTGCTGAATTCGGTGGCTGACCGGAATATCGTGCAAATTTTCAGTGAGGATGAGAAGCATGTGTATGCGACCATTCTGGCCATACCCAATCACAGATTGCAGCCAACGGACAAAACGGTCATTACGTTTGCAGAAAGGCCTGCGGGCTCTCCGCCTGCTTTGGCAGCATGGTTCTATCCCTATGAAACCTGGGGACAGGAATTTGTTTATCCAAAGGCCCGGGCAACAGAACTTGCAAAGGCCACAAACGAACCGTTTATTTATATGCCGACCGAACTGATTCCGGAAATCATTGCGCCGGTAAAGACGGCGACCGAACCGTCCGCAGTGGCGCTGGAACGCGCCCCGTTGAGAGTGGTGACTCCTCAGGGGCAAGACCAACCGGTAGCCTCGGTCGTTGAACGGCCGTCGCCACAGGCAGTGGCAGAAGCTCGCGCTGCAGAACGGGCTCAAACTCCTGTATTGACGGCAAGTCTGCCACGAACCGCCAGTGCTCTGCCTCTGCTTGCAGCTGCTGGCGTGTTGCTGTTAGGTGCGGGTTTCGCGCTTAAACTCTTTAGAGTTCCAGCGTCGAAGCGTTAACGACGTGCCTCGGAATTGGTTTTCAGCGAACATGACAAAGACCGATTCCGAGTGTTCGCATCTCCGGCGTGTTCTTTGATTGAGAACGCTTCAGAAGGCAGGGCCGCAACAATGAGAAAGACTTCATGGATCCCAATGACAATTGGTCTTCTGGCGTTGCTCTCTGGTGTTGCGGCCTTTTCAGCAGTTCAGGTCCAGAAAGACGATCCATTTGAAGTCCGTGTCGACGTGAATCTGGTCCTGTTCGACGTTTCCGTAACGAACAACAAAGGGTTACCGGTCGCGGGACTCCAGTCCGGAGATTTCCGCGTCCGTGAAGATGGGCGCCCTCAAAGCATCTCCGTATTTCTGCCCGGCGACGGCGCGGCAACGATCGGCCTGATCATCGACAATAGCGGCAGCATGGCGCCCAAACGCGAAAGTGTCATCAACGCCGCGCTTGCTTTTTTGTCCGCGAGCAATGCCAGGGATGAAATGTTTGTGGTGCACTTCAACGAAGCCGTCCGCTTCGCTCTGCCGGATTCGCTTCGTTTCTCAAGTGACCCTGACAAACTGCGCCCTGCCTTACTGCAAATGACTCCGATTGGGCAGACTGCTCTGTACGACGCTTTAGATGAAGGAATCGATTACCTGAATCGTGGTTCGACGGATCGCAGAATCCTGATTGTGGTCAGCGACGGTGGCGACAACGCCAGCCGGCGGAGTCTCACCCGAGTTCTTGAGAATGCGCAGCGGGCCGGCGTCTCAATTCATGCGATCGGCATTTACGATGTCGATCAGAGAGACAGAAATCCTGGAGTGCTCCGCCGTCTTGCGGAACAGACAGGAGGCCGCGCCTTTTTTCCAGGTACCCCTTCGGATCTGGAGCGCGCGGCGCGGGAAATAGCCGGTGCGATACGCAGCCAGTACACCATCGGATTCTTTTCTGAAAACCGGAATCGCGATGGCAGGTTTCGCAAAGTAGATATCTCTGTTGCGTCGGGTAATGATCGGAGTGGGCTTCGAGTCAAGTCCAGAAAAGGGTATCTTGCCCCACGCCCTGCAACAGATTCGAGGTGATGCATGGGCCGGACTATGCGTGTTGTCAGTTGGGTCATGATTTCTGTGGGTGTGACGCTGCTCAGCATAAGCGTCGGGACCGCCGCCTATGGCGCGATGTTTCAGCTCCTGACGTCTCGCAATTTTGATCAACTGCTCCACGCTTCTGAATTGTCACTGCCGCTCAGAACGTCCGCCGCCCTGACCGCCGCGAATACGGGAGTCGTGGGGAAACTTGAAATTCCTCGTCTGGGAATATCGGTCATGATTCTCGAAGGCTTGAATTCCGGAGTTCTGCGTCGCGGCGCGGGTCACGTTCCGGAAACGCCCATCCCCGGCCCTGGTGGCAATGCGGCGATAGCCGCTCATCGCGACACGTATTTTCGGAATCTGAGAAATGTGGTGAAAGGAGACCGCATTGATGTCTTAACCCTGAGAGGAACTCTTACCTATGTCGTCAATTCGACGGAGATCGTCTCCCCTGAAGATACGGGGGTGTTAGCGTCCAGCACGAAGCCACAATTGACTCTGATCACATGTTATCCATTCTATATGGTCGGTCCCGCGCCAAAACGATTCATCGTTCACGCATTTCTTTCTCCTTCAACCAGTGAATGAATTCACACAAATTCGAAGTAGCTTTGGAGATCAAGTTCAAAAACCCTCAAAAGCTTACGAAAAAAACTGGAAAAACCTGCCAGTTGTAGCTGGTCAAACTCAATCGCTAACCTGACATTATCTGGCTAAATCGTTAAAGGAATTGCGGCGGCCTCTGTGGCAGGGACGCTGCTCCTGACGGAAGCAACCCTTGCTGAAGCGGAAGAGCCAAAGACCGTCCGATCTCCCGCGTGCCGAGGGAGGCTCTAAAATGACAACCGCGCATCCATTGAGGCTTCACGGTATAAACGCCGAGGTCCTATGTTTATCGAAGAGATCAACCGAAATGAAAGCATCGAGTTGCTGGGGCAGGTTCGTTTGGGGCGATTGGCATGTGCCCAGAACGGACAGCCGTACATTGTTCCTTTTTACTTCGTCTATCGAGAGGGGTTTCTTTACAGTTTCACCGCGGTAGGGCAGAAGATCCATTGGATGCGCGCGAATCCTCTTGTTTGCGTCGAAGTCGATGACATCGCCAATCCCCTGGAATGGTCGAGTGTCGTGATTTTTGGATCTTATGAAGAACTGCCGGATATTGCAGTCACGCGCTTCCACCGCGAATTCGCATGGAAACTGCTCCGGCAGTACCCCATGTGGTGGGAGCCTGCGTTAGCGAATTCAAGTATCGGCAACTCGGGCGTACCTCGAGAGCCTCTCTTCTACCGTATTCGTATTTCTCGAATTACGGGTCGACGAGCAAAGCGAAGGCCTGACACGCAGTCCGTCTGAAATCGAGCAGCCAGTCATGAGATCGAGGGGATAAGTGGCATTGCTCGCGAAGGAGATCGGCTTCGTCAGAACCTGTCCAATTTACGGCCTTCGGCGTGCGCGAATAGTTACAGAAGGGAGAGCGCAATCATGAATATTCTAAACATTCTGGTCGCCGTGGATTTTTCGCCAGCATCGAGGTTCGGAGTGGACTTGGGCGTGGCTCTGGCGCGCGCATTTCGCGCCAAGTTAACCTTGCTGCACGTTTTGGAGGATACGTCGGTCCTCCCCCATAAATTTCCGAGTGAATGGGATAAGGCTGATAAGCGACGCTATGATCAGGCCCTCAGGTTGCTGTCCATACTTCTCGGTCCGGAAGATCAAGACGATCTCAATCTTCAAATTCGAATCCGCAGAGGAAAGATTACAAACGAGATTCGCGCATCGATCCTTGATGAACACGCCAGCCTTGTCATTATGGGTACACATAGCCGCGGGTTCGCTCGAAGGTTGCTCATTGGTTCCGTGACTCGGGACCTGCTGCGAAAACTTCCAGTACCCGCCATTTCGATTTCGAATGATAACCATTCCATAAAGTTCTCACGCATCCTTTTCGCCACCGATCTTTCCGACGCATCTCGGGAAGCTTTCAATTTCGCCCTGGATATCTCACGGCAACTGGCGTCGGAATTGATTGTCTTTCACTCCATTGAACCGGTTCCTCTCCAGTACGGAGTACTCGTTCCAGGGATCGACACCGATGAAGGAAAGAAGCAGCTAATTGAAGAAGCGCGCGCCAAATTGGCAAGCATCGAAAGGGAAGGCATACGGGCAGGAATCAAGATCAGCACAGAGCTGGCTGACGGACCTGCGTCAGAAACACTGCTTGCTGCTATAGATAGTTTGGTTGTCCAATTGGTCATCATGCCGGTTCAGGACAGAGGCGTGGTTGAGCGCGCAATCCTGGGTGCAACCGCAGAACGCGTCATTCAAGAGGCGAAGGTTCCGGTGCTTTCGTTTCCGGCAGGTGTGAAAAGGCATTCGGACGACTTGGAACACCGGATCGTCCCGGACCGTGGGTAGTGGTCAGTTTGAAATTCTTGGGCGGAACACAGTAGGGGGATGCCCAAAATTCTAAATTGACCCACCACCGGACCGCTCACTTTGCCTGTTGTGCACTGTTTCTTCGAATGTTCCCAAACTCGGCGAGATGGAGAATCGAACTTCCGGCTGGCCTTTTCGCTATTTGCTGTTGGGTAGGGGTATCGGGGATGGCGACCATGATTGGCGCTCGTTCCGTCCGGTGTCGACAACTACAAGATACCGTCCAGACCAGGGTGTCGGGGCGCGGTCCTGCGGCAGAACCCAGAAGTCCTTGCCGTTTGCGATCTCTCGTTCGTAGGCTCCATCGAGAATTCCATAATGGTCGATAAGGGAATTGAGTGTCGCCGGAATCCGAATGCACCCCTTAGATTGAACGCTGCCCAGCCGCGGCTCCAGCAAATCCGGATCTGTGGCATGCATCTGAAGGCGCATCACGCTTTCACTCCATCCCTTCGGAGCACTGATCCATCCGAAGTCGTAAATGCGCATCCTCTTCCGGCCGTAACGTATTTTCTGTACGTGATCGAATATCATCCTTCCTGTAGATGCACCACTCCTGCGGGATGCCGGTTTGTCCAAGGGCCGTCGTCTCGATTTTCTGCAAGGGGCTTAGTTCTCTGCCGGCTTCTCTGGTGGTCAATAACAAATGATTCGACTTGAACACTGGTGGTTCTGGGGATAAATATTTCACCGGAGGCGGACCACCGATCCTGCAAGGAGCGTCGCTGTCACACCGGAAATGGTTCCAAATGTCCACATGGGATTGTAAACTCAGGGGCAATTCCGGGACCTGTAGAAGCGACTGAAAGTGCCGTTATCACATTTGGCGCAACTTTGCGTAAGCACGAGTGATCCTTCGAGTAAAGCGGGTAGGGTCGACGTGTCCGTGCGAAAGTATAGCCGAGCGTTATGTGGTCGAGCATCGAGGAGCGTTTTTGTGGGTTTCGCGTAAGGCGCGTCGTGAAGGTTATAGCCGTCCTTCGTGACGAAGAAGTTCTTGCGCACGCCGTCGATTCGCAGTTCTTCCCGAGGGGTCTTCCGAATCTCGACGAAATGGCCTGCGATTTTGTGTTCGTCTACGAGGTCGGGTTCATTCTTTTTCATAGTTACTCCTCAGGGGACCGGCCTTCAGGACCGCTCAATCATCTGCTAAAAATCGGAATTCCCATTCTCAGCTCTCCAACACAACAGTTCAATATATTCGAAGTTTTTCCCAGACGCAGGATGCCCAGGCAACTGCGGAATCCCTGCTCGGGATGCGCGCCCGACTGGAGAATCGAATCGACCAGTGATGCGGTCGACGGTCCAATCGTAGAAGCCCAGTGAACGATCCGCTCCGGCGACCATTCCAGAAACTGCTGGTGTGATTTCGGACGGTGCTCCTCGATAGTGGTATGACCGCCGATTCTCGAGCTGCGGCCGTGACTGGCGGCGAGGGTTTGTCGACGAAGCCAAACGTGTCGTTGCGCAAAGGGTCGCGATGCCGCCGGGCTATTAGCATGAGAATTCTCGAATTGCTGTCGCGATCACTATTCAACTGCTCAGGAGGGAGTCCCTTTAGCAGCCACACCCGTCTTGATCACTTCAGGTGCCTTGCGCTTTTGTCCCTGCCCGGCCACGCGATCGTGAGCAGAAAAGCGCTGTCTTCCAGCGCCTCCACATCGTGAAGTATCCCGCTATCCAACGCGAGCAAACTCCCTGGGTGAAGATCAAACGTCCGTCCTGATGCGGTCATTCGAACGTGTCCGGTGATTATCTGCACTGAAATCCGACCTTCCGTTTTGTGTTCAGAAATGCGAACTTTTGCCTTGAGCGCGGTAAGAAGAACACGCAGGTCATCGTATTTCACAAGTGTCTTTGTGTTCTGACCGTTTTTCCAGCTTGGCTCCTCATGAAGTTCATGAACTTCCTTCGAGAGATCGAATTCGAGGAACGCACCCGCCGTCGGTGGAGAGTGTGGCCTTCTATGACTCAAGTCGTGCCCGGTATCCTTTGGCATGATGTCCTCCGTTAACGGTTTTACAATGGAAGATGGCCAGCGACCTCATTGCAGGCCTCGGCGCACTGGCGACAGATTTCCTCGCAGCGTCTCATGACTTCATCCCCGACGAACTGCACACAGCTTGAGGCACATGCGAGACAAGTTGAAGCGCACGCGGCGCACACCTGCCGATGTACATCCGAGTTGCGTATCAGGAAGTTCGCACTCATCTGACAGATCTCCGCACAATCCAATAAAATGCGGACATGTGAAGGCGGAGCATGGCCCGATCGATTCAGGCAATGGCTCAATGTTTCGAGGCACGCTTCATGACATTGCGTGCACGCTTCGATGCACCGTTGAATGCTGGGGTTATGTGGCATCCGATCTCACTCGCATTCGCGGCCTGACGCGAAATCAAGCCGCCCGTGGTTTTTCACGAACTGTCAGGAAATCCCTCCGGACTCCGAGAGCCTCATCCGTCATACGAATGGACGTTGCGCCATCCTGTACTGTGCCGGCCAGGGCGCGAATGGCATCGATCGTTTCGGGAATGACGATCGCCTCGTTTGCTACCGCATACGTGTAGAACAGTTCATTCCCCTGGACCGTCAAGACGTCTTCCCACAAAGCGACCTCCCACAGGTCACCACGCGGGCGCCCGAGATCGCGCATGAGTTCGACAACGCTGTTGAGCCCTACGATTCCATCTTTCATCCTGATCGAGGCAATTCTCGGGGCCGAATGAAAAGCAGCGAGCACCTCATCGCGGCTGGCTTCACGCACCAATTCGACCACCCAATAGTGATTGTGGTCTTGCGTGACCGGAGCTTTCGCAGCAAGAGTGACGATATCGAGATCCGGAATAACGGTTTTTGCGTCGGGCCCTTGATGGCTGGGGATGTGGGCCTCAGGGACGACAGTATTCATAATCCCGCTGTGATCGGATTCCCATATGTCGGTGGCACGGCGAATGAGCACGCCTCGCGCTTTCTTGAGAAGGCCCGCCTTTCGAAGAGCGCCGAGGGTTCTGACCACGCTGGTGGTATTGCAGGAAACGACACGCGTCGATTCCCTGCCGAGCGCCGTTTCGTAGTTCGCTTGCGCGACGAACGAATGTCCAGTGAGGCTATGCTTTTCACCACCCTGGAAAACTGCCTTAACTCCTGCTTTTCTGTATACCTCGAAATTGTCTCCAGCCACACCTTTCGGCGTGCAATCCACAATCACGTCAGACTGGCCCAGCAAATCCTTAAAGGTTCCTGCAACGGTTATACCGGCGGAACGCATGGCATCCGCCTTGTCATCGAGGGAAGCATAGATCGGAATGTCGCGTACAGCGGCCACGCGGACCCGGTAGTCGTAAACAACATCGGCGATTCCGGCAAGTTCCATATCGGGCTGAACTCTCACCGCGTCCGCGACACGTTTGCCGATGACCCCATAACCATTAACCGATACGCGAGTCTTGCCTGCCATTTCTTGAATCCTCTCTGTTCTTGATTCTTGGCAAATTCCGAGGGTGTTCGATTAATTATGGAGACGATTGACCCGTTGGGACAGATCATTCTCACAGGCAATGTGGGCACTCCGGGACACCACAGAGCGGTGAAGGAGAAAACCTACTTACAGTCGACACGAGGAAACCAGCGCAACCGTTAATGCCTCGGCCGAGCGATCTTCGACAAGCTTGATGATCCAACCTACCTCACGAAACATATGAGCAAACGCTCGTGGAAAATGGGATGGGGCCGAATGGAAACGGTGCTCGATGCGCAACATGGACGAAGAAATGTCTGCTTTGGAATGGATTCCTCTTCTTATTTATTAGCGTATTGCCCAGGATTCCTATCGAAGTTCTTCTTACAGTCCAGTGAGCAGAAGTAGTAGGTCTTGCCCTGATAGCTCGAACTTCCCGCTGCCTTGCCTGGGTCTACTTGCCTGCCAACGCATTAGGGCACACTATGTATAACGTCCCCATTTGCAGGGAGGAATCGTGAGCCATCCTGATCACTCAAGCGCCAGCGGAACCGATTCGCACGCTCCTCATCATTCAATGGAACACCACCCCGCCAGAGTCATGGGCGGACGCCAGCAACCTGCGGAACATGGTCATGACAAGCATGAAGGGCACAACGTTGCGATGTTCCAACGCAAGTTTTGGATCTCACTCGCCCTGACAATTCCAACCCTTATTTGGGGACATATGCTTCCTAATGCCCTGAGGTACACGCCGCCACCATTGCCCGGAGGTCACCTCATTCCGACGATCTTCGGGACTGCCGTGTTTTTCGTCGGCGGTTGGGTCTTCCTGCAGGGTGCCGCGCGGGAAATGCGAGACCGGCTGCCGGGCATGATGACGCTGATCGCGCTCGCAATCTCCGTCGCTTTTGTGTTCAGCGCGGCCGTGGAACTGGGCTTTCCCGGCGTTCCTCTCTGGGAAGAACTGGCCACCCTCGTTACGATCATGCTGCTTGGGCACTGGATCGAGATGAGGTCGATCTCCCAGGCCAGTGGCGCTTTGAAAGAACTAGCGAAACTCCTGCCGGATGTGGCGGTCCGCGCGAATGGTGATCGTTTCGAAGAAGTCCCCGTTTCCGACCTGCGGGATGGAGATCTCATACTTATTCGCCCCGGCCAAAACGTTCCCGCGGACGGCATTGTTCAGGAGGGAACGAGCACCGTCAACGAGGCGATGCTGACTGGCGAGTCACGTCCATTGAAGAAAGCTCCAGAAGACAAGGTCATCGCCGGAACCGTTAATGGCGCGGGAGCCTTGCGTGTGAGGGTAACCAGAACGGGTGACCGGACGGCGCTCGCTGGCATCATGCGGCTGGTGCAGCAGGCACAGACATCGCGATCACGCGCCCAGGCTCTTGCCGATCGGGCAGCGTTCTGGTTGACGGTCATTGCCATCGTCGCCGCAACACTGACGCTGGTCGTTTGGCTCGTGTTTCGCGGCAGCGAGCCGGCGTTCGCGATCGAACGCTTCGTCACCGTCCTCGTGATTGCCTGTCCCCATGCCCTTGGACTTGCGGTCCCGTTGGTCGTGGCGATATCGACCGCGCTGGGCGCCCACTCCGGATTACTTGTTCGCGACAGAAGGGGACTCGAGGAGGCGCGAAGTCTCGACGTCGTGGTCTTTGATAAGACGGGGACCTTAACGCGAGGCGAGTTTGGGGTCGTGGATTTGGTAGCCGTCGACGATCCGTCGCCTGACAATGTGCTGCGGCTGGCGGCCGCTATCGAGCGGGAGTCTGAGCATCCGATCGCCCTAGGCATCGTCCGGACGGCAGAAGAGCGAGCTGTGGTCGCGCCACGAACCGAGGCTTTCGAGGCGATTCCCGGCAAAGGCGCTATGGCACGGGTCGAAGGGCAGCAATTGTTTATCGGTGGTCCAGCATTGCTGAAGCATCTCGGACTTGAAAAACCTCGGACCGTCGCGGCGGCCGCCGATCGAGCGGCCGCCGCCGGACGCGCCGCCATTTATCTCTGCAAGAAAGATCGCATACTGGGGGTGCTCACCGTCGCGGATGTCGTCCGCGATGAAGCGCGGGAAGCTGTTCAACGTCTGCAAAGCCAGGGTATCGAGGTCGTGATGCTGACCGGCGATGCAAAGCCCGTAGCAGAGGCTGTTGCTTCAGAACTCGGAATAAAGCGTGTCCTGGCTGAAGTTCTCCCTGAACACAAAGCGGAAGAAATTCAACGCCTCCAACGGTCCGGGAAAAAGGTGGCGATGGTGGGCGACGGTGTGAATGATGCGCCCGCGCTTGTGACTGCAGATGTGGGTATTGCGATTGGCGCAGGTACGGATGTCGCCGTCGAAGCGGGGGACGTCGTCCTGGTCCGGAGCGATCCACGAGACGTGCCCCGCATCATCGCGCTGAGCCGCGCCACATATAAGAAGATGGTGCAAAATCTTTGGTGGGCCGCCGGGTATAACATATTCGCGATTCCGCTTGCTGCCGGAGTCCTCGCACCATGGGGCTTCGTTCTTTCTCCTGCTATTGGTGCGATCCTAATGTCGGCCAGCACTGTGGTTGTTGCCATAAATGCGCAGTTGCTCCGGCGGGTGTCTCTGTAGATCACAACCAATGACTTATGCACAAATCGCTCTTCTCGCCTCGGCCACGGCGCAATCTACCGAAGGACGAGGACGAGTCGAGAATCGCTGAAGTGTTGAAGTACTGTTAATTGCCGGCGTCAAACTCCAAATTTTTATCTGGCAATCCTTTTCCTGAGATGGACGAAAGCTGGCGATTTCATGTCGCCTATTTGTCGCCTATAACTTTTCGGCAGCTTTACCCCGACTTCGGTTTGGAAAGCGGCGAGAAATCCGCGCCAGTCGTGGGTTTGAATGATGTTTTCGGTAGATTTCGGCAGGTCTCGGATGTCATTGAAAAGACGAATGACGGGGATTTTAAGTCCGGTGCGTCTGCCAGTTCCGCCACCCAGGCGAGTTTTGGAATCAAGAGTTTAAAGGTCTAACTTGTCAAAGTGGTTAAAGAAATTGACTCGACCAAGCCTCGAAATATTCCAAGCCATATCTGATTGATCAGATTAAGCAAAATAGACGGACATGGCAAACGCATCGGACTTCTGTGCAGCTTCCAGATTTCGAATGCTCATCAGAACCTTCACTCAACAGGTTCCCGGTATCATCCGGTCCAGGGTTGGGCCCCTGTTCTCTAAAAACTCAAGCGGAGTTGCCCTTGGAATTGGCGGGATCCGGTTTTACTGGAGATGACGCCGAGCGTCGTCACTCCCGTGCCGAAACCACTTGGTGTCGGATGGTTCATGATGTTCCGGGCATCGACGCGAACCTGAATGCTTTTGGACTCGTCGAGGCGGAACGACTTGCTGGCGCTCGCATCCAGATCCCATCGTCCGAAATTGTTGAGTGACCGGTCCTGCAGATTGCCGACTTGTCCCGGCATGGTGTTGGCGAGAAGGATTTCGCCTACTGAACCATCGGAGTTCCTTTTGGCCAGGGCGTTCATCGTGCAACTCGACTGGAGATTCGTGCCCATGGCATCCCCGCCGGATACAGCCAAAGACCTGCATTGAGGATCCAGCGTGTTGATAAAAGGACTCGTGCTGCCGTAGTACGTTCCGGTGTTGTTGTTCGGGCCGTCCCACTGAACCTGACCTTCCGGAATCTGCCAATTGGGGCTGACCACGTTATAGCGGGAACCCCCGTTCCCCGCGGATCTGTACATATGCGAAGACTCCGGAATGATGTTGAACGGATATCCAGAGGTCATATTCAAGATGAAGCTTGTCTGCCAATGCTCCAGGGTTCGCGCCACCCATCCTGACGTGTTCCCAAATAACAGCTTGTTGGGACCGATGGGGAGCTCGACTGTCCCATTGGCGCGGATCGTTTGGGCTGCTTCATTTCCTCGCGCGAAATCGAGACTGCGATTCGCAGGATCAAGATAGTCCGTGGCGCTAAGTTGCATCGATTTGGCCCAGGCCCATGTCGCCTGGAGACTGATTCCCTGCGTGGGGCGTGCCGAAATCTGCGCCTGAAGCGCGTTGTAGTTCGAGTGGTTCAGATTGGCGCGATAGTTGAGTGAGGCAAACTGCGGATTGGAAATCATGAAATCTTCCGGGAAGCATCGCAACGGAATAGCAGCGCCGGTATTTCCAACCTGGGCTCCTCCGGCTGCGGATTGCTGAACGATGGTGAATCCGTCCGCAAGTCGATCGCAGCCATTTCGGATCGTCCGGTTGCCGCTCACTCCGGAGATACCGGAGGGAAGAGTTCTCAGCCCGGTTGGCGCCAGCGTCAGGATGCTGCTGGCAACGGAAGCGAAGTCGCCATTGGCCAGGCTCGCGGCGAATGTGGCGCTCCGGCGCAGATGAGCGGCGCCGCTCTGGAACACACCAGAAGAGTTGTTGGTTCCCACGGCGGCGAATCCCGACACCGTCGAATTGAGGTTCAATCCCGCGAGCATTTGGTCGAGCAGAATCGGGTCGCCGTTCTTGTCGCAATTGTAGCCGGCCAGGGCGCCGGCCGTGCACGTGCCGGCCCGAACATCCGTCAGCGCCTGGAACAGTTCGGGGTTGTGGTAGACATTGACGGTGTTCAGATCTAGGTCCACGCTTTGCCTTCTGGCATAAGTACCGGTCCATCGGACGTCCACGGTCAGATTCCGGTGCACCTGGCGGGTAATCGACAACGTCAGGTTCTGGGTGTAGGGATCCTTGTAATTTGGATCGAATGTGGTCGGCGCCAGAGTGCTGCGGCCGTAAATCGGCAGTTTGGCGCCGGGTGCGGCGGTAGGCGTCACCGGAGTAAGCACGGCAACGTCGGCCAGCGTCAGCGCACGGGTCGCGAGAATGCCCTGGAACGCGGCATCCGCCACGGCTGTCGTCGGCACATTGGTGGCCCCCGGCGCATTGCCGAAGATGCCTTCCGTTCCACCGTTGCTGAACCCTCTGCTCAGATTGCCCGCGCCAAACGTTTGCTGATAGCCGCCGCGTATCGTCGTTTTGCCTTCTCCAAACCACGGGACCTGATACGCGAAACCCACCGCAGGACCAATATTCGTATATCGTTCAGGCATCGCCGGGACGTGCGGATTCGGACTGTTCGGTCCGACAAACCGGATGCTGGTGAGCAGATTCGGATCGCAGGTCGAGACTGGCAGCAAGGAGTTTTGCCGTGTTCCCGTCTCGCAACTTAGAGGGTTCGTTGCGGACGTTCCATAGCCGGACAGGTAGAGTCCACCGCCGGACAGGGAGCCACCGGGCCTCATGAAGATGCCAAACGGGTCCGCTTCGAACTGATCGATGCTGCCGAAGGTTGCACGGGCGGGGCCGAACAACCCGCTACCGAAATCGACGACCTGTGTGGTCAGTCCCGAAGTAATGAACGGTGACGCGTAGTATTCCCAGCGTACCCCGAGATTCAGCGTCAGCCGGCGTGTGATCTTGTAGTCGTCCTTTACAAACGCGGCCCACTCTTTGTGCACTTGTGTACGGTAACGGTTTCCCATAGTGGATGTGTCGTCCCACAAACCGCTCTGAACGTTGCTGAAGCCTTTCATCCAGTATTGCTGGGTGGCGCTGCTGACCGATCCCGTCAGCCAGTACAGCATGCTGGTCACATTGGTTCGCGAGGCTGTCGCTCCGATTACTGCGGCATTCAGAAGGCCCGGCAATTCGTTGGCGAAACTCGAGACGGTGCCAAAGGGACTTGTCGTCGAGGTAGCGCTGGCATTGTTGCCGAGGGTTACGGACGGGTACGGCTGGATCTGACCATTGCCGGTCGTGGCTGGATGGCGGTACTCCGCGCCGAATTTGAACGCGTGTTTTCCTCTCGTCCAACTCAGCGTGTCCGCGTAGTTATACAGCGCCTGGAGAGTTTGCGCATTGCTCCCGGTCGTCGCCATGTACATGTTATTCCCGGCTCCGAATAACGTCGCGTAGTTGTTGATCACCGTCTTGTACGTGTAGTTCGGATTCAACGTACTGACGGAGCCGACCAGGAGAAAATCCTCGGCCCTCTGCCGTATCGCATCATCCGTCTGGAAGAACGCATAGGAGTCGTAGTTCTGCACGTGGTTCAAACCAAAGCGGGCTTCATTGATCATCCGGGGCGAAAAACTGGATGTCACGTTTGCCGTCAACACATCGGGACGCCTTAGAACCAGGCCACTGGGGCCGCCGGGATAGGAGGCAACGTTGTCCGCGCTGTTGTCGCGCTGACGCGTCCAACTGACCGCCACCGTGTGCTTCGCGCTGATCGTGTGGTCGATCTTGATGTTGATCTGCTTGTTGTTGCTGTAGAGGTCGGCGCCGATAATGGCCTGCAGCCCGTTGCTTCCATCCCGCCGACGTTGCCATCGCAGTTGGCCAATGTTGAGACCGTCGTTGCTGCCAAACCAATTGGCGCGCGGCATGACACTGAGAACCTTTCTGATGTATCCAGTCGTATCGGCGGACGGCCGGAAACGGTCCCAAAGCCCGTCCGTCGTCGATGGCAGGCCGGTCTGACCGCCCGGACAGTCGTTCGCGGTAAACGGAACCATGTTGAAGTTCTCGTCCAGCCGCCGGGATCCAAACACACTGAAGCAGACCAGCTTTCCAGTGTAGGGCGACCCATCCGGGTTCCGTGACGGTGCGACAGGGTTGCCGTTGATATCTACGGCGATCGCGCTGGCAGTGCTGGCGGTGATCGGATATGTCGGATTGACGATGCCCGTCTGGTTTGCGTTCCAGCCAACCGGGTTGTACCCGGTCCAATACCGGTAGATGCCAAGCCGAGCCGAGTCGGTCAGCACGTTGACGTTGGTGGTGTCACGAGTATTGTGAATATTCTGCTCGTACAACGTGTAGAAAAATGTCTTGCTCTTTCCGTCGTACAGTCCTGGAATCCGGACAGGCCCGCCATAGGCCACCGTGAACTGGTTGTTATTGTTCCAGTCCAGCGGCGTCGCCTGACCATTGACGATCGTATGTTTGTTGACCCAGGTATTGGCATCCAGCGCGGTGTTGCGGACGCTCCAGGTAGTGCTGCCGGAGTACTTGTTTGTGCCCGAGCGGGTGCGAATCTGAATCTGAACATTGCCGCGCCCCAGCTCGGCATCGACGGGAGAAAGGATCAGGCGAATTTCGCCGACCATATCGGGGACTAGAGTTGTTGGGGAGAACGCCTTATAACCGGGCCTGTAACTCGGATCATTGGCGGCCTGACGGCCATCCGCAATGGGCAAGCCGTCGCGCGTAGAGTTGATCGTGTTGATGGACAGACCCCCAACCGTGTTCTGATACTCGCCTTCTGAACTGATCGTGATTCCGGGTAGCGTGTTGAGCAGATCCAAAACGTTGTTGCCGACCAGAGGAAGGTTTTGCACACGGTCCTGGGTCAACACGTCACCAACCGACGCCGAGGATTCTCTGAATATGGAATCCTCGGCGATCGTGACCTCTACCGTTTGGGCAAGGCCGCCGATTTCGAGCATGAAGTCGATCCGGACAGAGCCGGCATAGGGCAACTGCACTTGCTTCTGTACTGCCTTCTTGAACCCCTGCAGTTCCGCCGATACCTCATAGGTCCCCGGCTGTAGTACGGGAAAGTTATAGGTTCCCGAGTCATTACTGAGTTGCATGAACGTGACACCTGTCCCGACATTTTTTGCCGAAATCGTCACCCCGGGAATCAGGGCTTTCCTGGAATCCGTTACCGTTCCTCCAAGCAGGGCATTTCCGGTTTGACCAAGGGCGCTGCCCGCCAGCAACAGAAGTAAGGCGCAAAGGACGCCTGCGACCACATACCGTTTCGAGTTCATATGCCCCCCAAAGAGCTAAACTTCACTGTCGATAGAGTGGGGAACTCTACCTTGGGAAGGCGGGCTAAGGTCCTGAACTAACCATGAATTAAAGCGGAATTAAAGCTGTGGGCGCGGTCATAGAAGGTGTGAAGAAATGGTCAATGGTCAATTCTCAATTGTCATTTATCATCGGTGGTGGCGCTTCGCGCAATCATTTCTTAAAGATGCCGCGCCGAAGGCGCATCCAAAAAAGACAAGTGACAATTGAAAATTGACCATTGACCATTTCTTCACACCTTCTATGACGCGCATATTATCAAGTATTTGAAACACGCGTCGGCGGTCCGCCCGCGCCTGCAGTTGCGAAGTTCTTCAAAATCCGATGTGCTGCACCAGTTCCTTAAACTGAGGATCTGAACGAAGAGGATCCAGGCGCGGTTCGACCTTGATGTGAATCATGCCGGGATACCGTTCGTGGTAGGACCTGCCGAGAGCAGTCAGCGCTTCTTCCTTTCTACCCAGAGCCATGTAGATCAAAGCGGATTGGAACCCAGGGAAATAGCGCTCGCGGGAGAGCCGTTCGACATCGCGCAAAACGCTCTCGGCCTTTTCTTTTTTTCCTGCAACAGCGTAAGCATGGCCCAAAGCACCCAGGACCGTCGGCCTGGCCTGGAAACTCCTGGCAGTTTCGAGATCGGCGATGGCCTTGTCCAGCATTCCCTTCTGTTCATACGCCAGACCTCGATAGTAGAAGGCAAGGCCGAAACGAGGATCCATCTCGATGACTTTCCCGCATTGCTCGATTGTCTGATCGTAATTCCGCGCAAGAAAAGAAACCCATCCGGCGGCAGCATTAATGGCAAGAGAAGCGGGCTCCGCCTGCTGTGCCCTTCTGGCTTCGGCAAGACTTTCCTCCATTCGGCCAGCCGCCGCAAGGCTCAGCGCATACCACTGATGAGCCTGACCATCGTTGGGATTCAGGCTCAGCGCATGGCGAAACTCGCGCTCGGCCGCTACCCAATCCCGGTCGTAAACCATCGAAACGATTCCGAGCGCAGCACGAGGCCCCGCAAGTGTATTGTCGAGTTCGAGTGCCTT
>JBGPBY010000052.1:0-20744 GCA_041481485.1 Terriglobia bacterium | reverse complement strand
TGACACTCGCTGCGGGAACGCTGATGTCTTCGTCTTTGACGTTGTCGGTGAGGGTAATGGTCGCCTTGCGCGTGTGGGGGGCCTTCTCAGTCCCAATCTCCAACTCCCCGTGCACCATGATCCACTCGGTGGTCAGTTCAAGATCCTTATTGTCTGCAAAGCTCAGTTTGCCCTCGATAGTGAGACTGCCCAGCGCCGGCGGACTGACGTCGAGGACCACGTCCTTGCCTTTTTCAATGGTGACCTTGTCGCCTGCGACTGGCACCTTGCGGCTTGGCCAGGTGGCAGCATCAGACCAGCGCGCCTCCTTGACCGACGGCGTTCCGGCATTCTGAGCCTGAACGACAGCGAACACGCTGCCGAACAGGAGTGCTGAAACGAGCGATACAAGAAGGACCCGATATTGTTTTCTCATGGCATCGACCCCCGTATTCGAAAAATGAACCAGTTTATGCTCGGCGAAGAATATCCGAAAGGAATAGGACTTTCAATGGCCTTCGCATGGTATCGCCCCTGTAGCTTGAGCCCGTTTTTGCGTCGCATACGGCATTATGTCCGGGAAATGGGGGAAGGGCGTGAGGGCAGGCCGAGGCAGTCGAGGATTTTTCGCGTGTTGTTCGGTGGCGGATTACCGCCAACCGCCGGAGACGGCCCCGCTTCCGCACGGCTCAGCACGGCGCGCAAACGTGCGCCTCATGAGTTCGGCCCAAAGAAGATTCCTGCTCACGCTCCGGGGAGCGGTTGAACCCCGTCAACCGTTTAGGGAGCCTACTCGATAAGAAGTCGCGCAAAACCCAGCAAACATTTCCGCCTTTTACACGACTCTACCCTTGCTGTGCGAAATCCTCACAGGAAAGGCTGTTGCTTCCCAGGAACGCGCAGCGTTACGGATCGGTCCGTGGCTCCAAGTACCCGTAAAACCGCCATCTCGTCATTGTTGTGATATGAACCAGCGGTACTCGTCGATCATCCAGTTGTCGGTGCCGTATCACCGCTTCACGGGCTTGCCGTACACCTCGATACGTGCAACGTTCGCATAGCCACCCGCGCCGTGCCCGCTGCCCGGAAAGAGATCGGCGAAGCCAACCTCGTCGACCTTGCGGAGATCGGGGCTCGCAACCCAGCCGCCCACCGTCACCACGCGATCGATGTCGAGTTTCATCCAGCGTACGTCCGCGATCGAGACGTCGTCGACGTTGAAGTCCACAGAGGGTCCGGTGGCGTGGTCGCCCACAAGCCACGTGCCGTCGGCGAGCTTCACGATGGGTCGCACCTGATGGAATCCCGAGGTCCGCACGGTCCAACGGATCTTCGCGAGCGGGTCGCTGAGATCGACGAAGTTGTCGCGGTCGCGTAGCGACGCGGCGCTCGGCGACGTCGTCGTGCCGGTCCAGAGGTTCATCGGATAGAGGTCCGATTGGCCGCGCACGGCGACGAGCTGAATCTCCTTACCCGACGCGCCGTGCAGCGCGAGCTCGAGCTTCGGACTCGCGACTCCGGCCTGCGACGCGGGCCACGCGCCGTGATCATCGGGCGGCGTGTTGAGCGACTGCCAGCCTTCGCTGAAGAAGAGAGGTGGGCGCGACGGTGGAGCTTGCGCTGCAGCAGCAGGTGCTTGCGCAAAAGCACTTCCGGCAACCCCCCAAGCGATGAGCGCCACTGAGATCGTGAACCAACGTGTCATAGTCTCTCCCCTTGCAACCGTCTAAAGCATAGGAAAAATTGACGTGGGTGGGAAATCAATTTTTCAATTTGGGAGTAAGCATAGGCGCGTCCAGGCGCGATTGCAGGTTCCTCTTGAGTAACGGGCATGTGTAGACTAGATCTTTATCCGTAAATGTCAGGCTCATGCCAGGGCCTGCTCTTTCTCCGGTTATGTAAATGAGCGGGTTCGGTCTATTCTTTAGCATGTCGTCGCTCTATTTGCAGAGAAAGGTGGTCCATAAATAATGAAGAACATTGTGATCCTGGCCTCAACCCTTGCGGTCCTCGGCTGCAGCCCTACACAACCCAAGACGGATCCCAAAGCAGATCAGGACGCTGTTGAAAAAATCCGCGATACATTCACGGATGCATTCAACGCAAATGATGCCGCCAAAGTGGGAAGCATCTATTCCGAAAATGCCGTCATGATGAATAACGGCCAGTCCACCGCGACCGGCCGCGCCGCTATCACGGAATCGAATAAGATGATGTTCGACCAGTTTAAAGCAAAGATCTCGCTGAAACCGCGCAGCACAAAGGTCTCCGGCGACCTGGCCTTCGATGAAGGAACCTACTCGATGGAGATGACTCCAAAGTCTGCCGGTGCGAAGCCGATAACGGATGAAGGACGCTACCTCGTCGTACTGCAACGCGAAGCGGAGGGCTGGAAGGTTATAGAAGATATCGGGAATGTGACCAAGGGCGCAGCCCCCGCTCCGGAAGCGCCGAAGAAGACTTCAGCGGCCAAGCCCCCTGCGTCGAAGGCAAAAGCTAAGGGAAAGTAGAAAAAGTACCGGTTGAATCTTCAATTCAAGAACGGATCAGCGAACAGGAGGGGCTTCTTTTCGCCATACTTGGGCGATGTCTGCAAAACCTAGCCGAGATTCGCGCCATGTGGCAAGGCGCCGCGCCAAAAGAAGTAGTCAGCGAGGCGCTGGCCTCTCAGGTCTGTTGTCGAGCGTCGTCGCAACTGTTGCACAGAGTCTTCGTTAGTGGACGCGATTGCACCTGAAGATGCTGTAGAGAAACGACACCACCCATTTGGTTTTTGAACCGACGGAGTTTATGGAAAAGAAGGGTGAATTTGACAGAAAAGGATTTCGAAATAATCAAATTCACCCTTTGCGCGGTCGTCGACGAGAACGACAAGGATTTACTTCTTCCGCATCCGCATCGTGACGATCGACTTCCTGCTCGCAACAGATAGCAATCCAATGCCAGCGCACAGCAGCCACAAGGATGATGGTTCAGGGGTCGAGATCGGTCCGCACGTAACGGCCGTCAGTCCGAAGTTGTTACAATCCTGTCGGGCGATCCATTTGTCAGGGCCATCATTCGACACAAACTGACCGGGGGATCCGGCATCCATATACAGGATGATGTTGCTACCAGTTGGACCAAAATCCGCGGATGGCACCATCAAGAGCATCTCAGTATTGTCCAACCCGGGGATGTAATCATTGACGGTCAGCGTGTTGCCTGCCGAGGCATCCCATTTAAACACCAGTGTCGCATTTCCGCCGAATGTAGGGAAACCCGTGAGATTGCCAGCAGTTGCTTGAAAGACCTGGATGCTATTGATCGATACATTCGGGGCTCCACCTGTTGCATTCAGGGCGAATTCAAATTGAGAGTATTCAACCCCCCCGACAAATGCATGTCCAACTTCGCTAATCAACAATGCCGTTGTACCGGAAGGCGTTGTATTAAACTCTGTCGTTCCTGTCGTATTGTAGCCTTTTTCATGGCCCGAGCCGGGGCCACCCGGGTCATCAATAGTGAGGAAGACTTTAGAATTGCCTACTCCCTGTAATACAGGACTCAAGCCAAAGACAAATGCGTTGCCACCGACGCTTCCGACTAGCGTGCCTGTATTCCCAACCGCTCCGATCGTGATGTTTGCGCCATAGGCACTCATACCAAAAAGTGAAACCATCGCAACCATTGAAAGCGACAAGTTTTTTAAAAGCTTCATGCTTATTACCCTCCAATTCGATCCTTGAATTGATCCGGCTTGAACTAGGCAAGATCCGGGCCAAAGCCGTCAGGTCAGTATTTCCGAGGTTAAATGACTGATTACAACCAATTACATGAATCACGATTCCTGCTGGATCCAATTCAAATACACCGCGTTTTCGAAAGGAATTCCGACGATTTCGGCGACTCCGTAAAGCGCCTCTGAGGGGCTGCAGCATCTTTAGCAACAGTTGCAATAGATTAAGGGGGCAAGCTTGCTTCGTAGACCCTATAGATTTTTTGTAAGGTAAACCTGCTCTTGCCCGAGGTAGTTTTAGGGAAGCAATCCGAAACCCTTCTGAGATGGCTCGCAGTCTTAATAGTTAGCAGGTTATTGGTGCGCCGCAATCTTTGGATTGTCGCAGTGGGCTATGGGGATCTCAAGCCTAGGGTGTGATCCGGTTTCAGTATCAGTAGCAGCGGCGGGTTTTGTTGGCCCGACACGGAGATCGAGAGTCCGCTATCCCCGGCGTCACTCGATACGATGTATTCACCGGGTGCGAGTCCCCGTATCGAAAAATCTCCGCCCTGATTCGTTACTGCGGTTCGAGTGAATCGACTGCTATCGGCCGCTCCGCGCGATGTAAAAGTCATGCTGATGTTCGCCGTGGACTGCCCGTTCTGCGGCTGAACATTGCCTGAAATCTGTTGTGCAATACCGATCACAATTTGGATGTCGGGAACATTTGTTGTGCTCAATGCAATCGTTTTGTTGATCAGATCACGATTATCGAGAGAGATGGACTTGAGATAGTAGTCTCCGGGAAGTTCGGGCCCATCCCTTCCGGTCACGCCGATACGTACTTACCTATTGTGCCTTCCCCTTTTGCCCGGTCACGGGCCCTTGGCATTCGAGAACTTATGAATTGAGGAATTGCAGGGAGAAAGGGACCCCTTTTGGTCTAGCGTCTTTTGGTGACAGGTCGCGAGTCATTGTCCGGTTCTGCCGACTTCTCGATAAGCGAGCGAGAACACTTACGGGATTACTGAGGAGAAGTAAGTGTGAAGTCATTCCTTGGATGATTGAATTTAAAGCTTCTTCGCGTAAAAACCTCACTTCGGAGTCGCAGTGACGGTGACTTCCGGATTCTCAATTCCAGTGGTCGCCACCGTGACGAGAACTGAACCTCCATCGATCAAATTGTACCTGAACTCGTTGACCCATCGATTTCCATCCGCGCTTATCGTACGGGTTCGATTGCGTCCTGAAACACCGGGTAGATCCGGGAAGTTCTGACGCAAATATTCATTGGCCTGAAGAATCGAGGAATCGAAAGTTGCGAGAAAGTGAGAGTTGGTTTCCTTGGCAAGTTGATCGATCCGGTTTGCAACAGCGTTCAATTGTACTAGGGAATGCGCGCCGGGGTTTTCCGCCAAGTAAAACGAAAGTCCTTCAAATGCCGCCTCGTGCTCCATCGTGGCAGTGTGTATATGAACAACGACTTCGCCCGAATCGGAAACAGACGCAACTACCCTTTGATTTCTTTTGCTCCGTTCGCTTCGGATCTCCTCCCATGCCGAATCCGTTGTGAACGTCATCAACTTCATGTCATCGATGATGTATCGGAGAAGATCCTGCACGACGTCCAAAGAAATGTGGCTTTCAAATATGGGGCCACAAATGTCCTTCCGAGTGATCATTTTTCCATCTGCGTAAATGAGAAGGACCGGCCCTCTGCTGGCGGGGGCAACGCAACCCGCTAATCCACCGCGAAAATCCAACGAGAGGACCACAATTGAAGGATCTACGGGTAGCGGTATCGCAGGCCGTTGTTGTGGCTGTGCAGACGTGGCGAAAAAAATGCAAAGTAGTATTGAAGCGGCAATCGCAAATCGGCTCATGGATGTCTGGCGGGCGAAAATCGAATTTCCTTTTTCAATTAGACACCGAATCCCTTCGGGGGTTCCTCGTTAATTCGAGAAACAGTGAAATTGCAGGATTTGAAAGGTAAGAAGGATAGAGCATAGATTTGAACCTTCATTAGGAAAAGGTAGAAAGGGTTCCCTTTTGGTCTGTCCCAACTGCTGCTTTCCAAGTAGGGTTTCGATCGTCCCTTACGCGCTTCGATCCGATTTCAGTCGTCCACCAGCTGATGTGCCAATCGTAATGAGCTTGCAGACTAATTAGCGTACAAAATGACGACAACTTTAAAAGAGTGAGACGGGATGCCAGTCGCTTTTGGCCGCGCGTGGAGTGCGACGAAGCGTTTTTGAAGTGGCTCCAGTTGTCGTTCAAGTCGGTAAACCGTAGAAGTGAATCTGTGCTCCGAGAGCCAACGCTAATCGACGGTTTGCCGGTTACTTGTCAACTAACTGCTCGGCTGAAGCGGAATGGACAAAGTGGCGTATCACTGCAAATCTTCGATTGCAGCTTTAGCGGCGTCCGCGACAGACATCGTTGACGCTTCTGCCTTACGATCGTCGCTCAGCAGCAGCGTCAGACGGGGCAACGCTTCCCGTGCATGAAGAGCTGCGAGTGTCTGGATTGCGGCAACGCGAAGAGTCGGATTGTCATCGTCAAGGGCGTCAAGCAAAAGACTGACAGCAGCTCTTTCATCGATTTGTGCGAGCACCCATGGAATTTTGTAATTGAGATCAGGGTCTTTCAGGAATGGAACGAGCACGGGCACGGCTTTGGGATCGCCCAATTCCCCTAACAGATGCGCAGCATAGTAGCGGTCCTGCCTTATTTGAAGCACTACGCTGTATATCGGGTTGTTGCAGCAAGTTCGTCCTCCTTGCCCCTCAGGGCGATCCGATTTGTCGGTCAAAATATCCGTGATTACCTGAAGACCGCGAGCGTCACCGAGGCGGCCAAATATGAACGCAACGTTTCCTCGTATGTGTCGGTCCTCGTGATTTAACCAGTCCACCAGAGACGAAAGTACGTTCGCGTCGTGGCGTTTCACGATTTCCTTTGCAACCTCGAACTGCCGCCAAAACACGTTCTCGTTCTTGAATTGATCAACCAGAGCACTCACCGATAGGCCCGTGCCGTCGAATATCGGCTTCGCCGGCTCCCGCATGGTCACGAAGACAACAACTTCGTGACTGCCTTCCGTCACTTCAACTGTTTCGCCGGCGGCTAGCTGTTTTCCGTCAACAACGATCCGACCGGCCTTTAGCGGCGCAGGACGTTTGTCCGCTGAAATATCCAAGTAATACGCTCCGGACAATCCGATCATGCGGAACGACCAATCTTTCGCAACGGGCGTTGTGAGGTTGAAGTCTTGCCCGAACCCATGTGAAACCGAGAATTGCTCAGGGTCGACCGACGCAGTTACCCGCAGGCCGGTTGATGTCTGAAGGCTGATCCCGGGTTCAGCGACGATGCGGCCTGATATCGAAGCACCAGGCCCTAACACGAGTACAAACCCGTCGAGATCGCGGTCTCGCAACTCGATCAACTTGTCTGCGAATTCACTCTCGGGCTGCGATTCAGAAGGCGGCTGTCCGACGGTCAGTCGATACAAACCTGGGCGAAGTCCGCGAATCTCGAATGTTCCTTTCGCGCTGATTGTGGCGACCTCGGAGTAATTTGAGACACCTCCGAATCGATGGAACAGTCGGACACTCAGGCCGCCAAAGGGGCGTCCAGAACCACTCATGACCGAACCGGCGATGCGCATCCCAGAAACTGGCACCAGTTCGATTTGAATCGTCGCTTGAAAGTAGCTGGATACGGACACAGATGCCGCTTTGTCATCCTCCAACGTTGAAGGATAAAACGTTGTACCGTACACACGCGTAGGCAGTGAGCGTCGATCCGGGATCAACGGCTGCGGCTCGGCTGCAATGACGTAGTTTCCTGACGGGAGACCTGAAATCACGAAACGGCCTTCATCGTTTGTTACGGCGGATCCGTTGGGAAGGCCTCGACGCGGCGTGGATTCCGGCCCTCGTGAGTTGAGGACGGCGTCTGCCGAAAACATCTGCACAATGACACCCATCACTGGCTCGTGTCGCTCGTTGACCACAGTGCCGGTGATGACCCCATTGTCCTTCGGCGCCGTCGCGGAACGCTGATCGACAGTATCGGACTTTGCCGTGGATTGAGGCACCGGTTGACCAGACGAGAAAACCGGATTAGATACAAACGCAAATACTAATAGCACGGCCCATGCGAATAGACGATCAGCGATAGCTAACGCGACACTGTCGGATCTCATAATCACCACCTTTGTGTGACGCCGGTACTGATAATCGTAATCCAAACTCGACCAACGTTACGAACCCATCGTTGTGTGCTTCGGTCTAGCGGATGACACTCAATTGTCGGGTAGTCGGTAATCCGTACAACTGCCATTGATTCAATGGCAATAGCGCGCATACCTAGTTTTCCCTTTCCGATCGCTAATCTTTGTGCGGCGAGTTATGCGGATTCTCGAAGTCTCCCGAACAATCGCGGACCTGGCCGGGGACAACGACTGACGCCGAAACACTTGTCCGAAGCCGTGCAATACAGGACGCTCGATAGAAACCTGTGGGCGTGAAGGGAGCCGCCCTATGGAAAAACCGGTGAAGTTCAACGTCGCAAAGTGCGACATTGAAGAAGCGGTGCAGATTGAGCAGCAGATCTTTGTGGCGAGCGGCGAACGAGTGATGCTAACAAAGTGCCGCCGCTAACGCGGCTGGGAAAACGCGGCTGGCCCTACGATCCGGTCCGTCAAGCTGAGGGATTCTTCTTGACCTGAACGCCGTCCGAACGTAGTTTTCCCTGACCAGGAGAATCCCGATGAAAATCTTCAAAGCGTCCCATGTGTTGGCAGTGGCTGCGAGCCTTGTCGTCGTGCAGTTCGCAAGTGTCGCGCAGCAGGGTGGAGGACAAGCCCAGGCTCCGACGGCCGGGCGAGGCGCGACCGCGCCACCACCGATCAACTGGCCGTCGCCTTCTCTTCCCGCAGGGCCGATTATTCTCGATACAGGAATCCAGCATGAAATCCGGCTGTTCGTGACCAAGGGATTCAATCAGCCATGGAGCATGGCATTCCTGCCAGACGGTTCCATTCTTGTGACGGAGCGTCCGGGACGGCTGCGAATCGTTCGTGACGGAGTGCTGGATCCCAAACCTGTGGCCGGAGTTCCCGCGGTGCAGGCGGGAAACCTCGCCGGCCTGATGGACATCGCTCTTCATCCGCGCTTTCAGGAGAACAAGCTGGTTTATCTGACGTATCACAAACCCGTCGCCGCAGCTGCAGCCGGTCCTGGCGGTGGCGGAAATGCCGGCACGATCACGCTCGCGCGAGGACGTTGGGAAGGAAATGCGCTGGTCGATGTTCGCGATATCTTTTCGGCGATGCCCACCGGCAATGCGTCTCGCATGGTCTTTGGCAAAGACGGAATGATCTACATGTCCGTCGGCGTCGGCGATCCGCCGAACGCATCTCTGGCGCAGGATACAAATTCTCTGGCGGGAAAGGTGCTGCGGCTGCGCGACGATGGATCGGTGCCCGCCGACAATCCGTTTGTCGGCCGCGCCGGATACCGGCCGGAAATCTTCACACTCGGACATCGCAATCCGCTTGGCCTCACGCTGAATCCCGTAACTGGAGAAATATGGGAATGCGAAGACGGCCCCAACGGCGGCGATGAAATCAATGTTTTGCAGGCCGGCAAGAACTATGGCTGGCCGGTCGTCAGCTTTGGCCGCTTTTATCTGGGACCGCGCGTTTCCGATAAACCGTGGCAGGACGGCATGGAGCAGCCATTGGTCTTCTGGGTTCCCGCTATCGCCGTTTCAGGCCTGACCTTCTATACCGGAGACAAATTCCCAAATTGGAAAAACAACGTGTTCATTGGCGGCATGCGGACCGGTGAAGTCCCGCGTTCCGGACACCTGGAACGGCTGGACTTCAATGACAAATGGGAAGAACTGCATCGCGAAGGCATGCTCCGCGAATTGCAAAACCGCATCCGCGATGTTCGGCAGGGGCCGGACGGGTTTCTGTATCTGCTGACGGCTGAAAACGACGGCGCTCTGATACGTATGGAACCCTACGCGCCATAGTCTGCGACACTGATGCGCTGACAAAGGTTTTTTCGCTCTCGTGTCCCCCACTTAAAATCACCAGTGCATGAAATCGCTCCGGTCCATGGGACCACTTATCCTTCTCACACTGGTTCTCGTGACTTATGCGAACTCGTTTGGAGGCCAGTTCCTTGGAGACAGTGGAGCTGTGGTTCTGGACGATCCACGCGTGCATGAAATCACCCGCGACAATCTTCAACTGATCTTTACTCAGCAGTACTGGTACCCGACAGCGGATTCAGGCGTCTTCCGTCCGCTGGTCACGCTTTCCTTCCTGTTCAACTATTCCGTTCTGGGAAATGCCAGCAATCCGGCCGGATACCATTGGGTAAATCTGAGTTTGCACATCGTCAACGTGATGCTTGTCTGGCTGCTTGCCTTAACGATTTGGAAGCAGCCGGCCTCTGCATTTTTCACCGCCGCGATCTTTGCAGTGCATCCGGTCAACGTGGAATCCGTTACCAATATTGCAGGGCGAGCCGACGTTATGGCTGGCATGGGAGTGCTTGCCGGTCTCGTCTTGTATGCATATCTTCCGGATGTGGGCTGGCGGCGCCTGCTCCCATGGCTAGCTGGCATTTTTCTGGCTGCGCTCTTCGGACTGTTTTCCAAGGAGAATGCAGTGATACTGCCTGCCGCGATGTTTCTTTATGACTTGGTATTCCGCCGCAGTCGCCTGCTTCCCTGGCAAGTCTCGCTATCCGGTTACCTCGCGGTGGTTCCGGCCCTGGTGACGAATTTGTGGGTTCGACACATGGTGTTTTCCAACCTTCCGCCATTTGATACTCCGTTTGTCGACAATCCGTTGATAGGTGCGGATTTCATGACAGCGCGTCTCACAGCACTAAAAGTGCTATTCAAGCAAATCTCGCTGTTGCTTTGGCCGCGGTCGCTTACCTGGGATTATTCATACAATCAGATTCCTCTGGCATCCTGGAGTATCGGCCTGGCTGCGTTGGCGGGTATGATCGGATTGCTGACGCTGATAGTTTGGCTGTTCAAGAGGAATGCGCCCGCTTGTTTCTTTGGCGCATTCTTTTTCCTGTCGCTCGTGCCGACTTCCAACCTCTTGTTGATCATCGGCAGCATCATGGCCGAACGATTCCTTTATCTTCCTTCAATAGGTTTTGCCGGCTGTGTGGTCGCGGGGGCCATAGCGCTTTCTGGGAAACTCGCAACGAAAACTTCTCACCAGGCCGGCATGGCGACGGCGGCGCTAGCACTCATCGTCATTGGATTCGGGCTGCGAGCCTCAGTCAGAAACTCGGACTGGGCGGATGGCGAGCGTTTTTCGAAGAGTGCACTTGAGACCTCCCCGGGCAGTTTCAAGACCCATCTGGCCCCGATCTATTTGTGGTCCCAAAAGGGCTTGAATATTGGAAACATCGATCAAGCGATTGGACTGGCTGAACAGGCCGTCGCCATCGTCAACGTCTTACCGCCTGAAAAGAGTACAACTCTCCCGTCGGTGACACTCGGGACGCTGTACCGGATTAAGGGCGACGTGTTGGTTTATGCACGGCCATGGGAAGTTCAGGATTGGTATCGTCGCTCGCTCCAAACGCTCATGAGTGCCGTGCCGATAGATCAGGCGTTCAGCCAGGAACAACGCCGCAAAGCGGTGTCTCAGAACTGGCCATCCAGCAAGATGAGAGTCAAGGGGAATGCCTTTCTTTACCAGAATCTGGGTGACACCTACAAGCGTCTGGGCCGGTTTCCGGAGGCACTCGAGGCACTCTCGCACCTGATGAAACTTACCCCATTCAATAGCACGATTTATTCGCAGATCTCAGATGTAAACACGGAACTGCGACGGCCTGATGCAGCGATCGTGGCGCTCTGGCAGGCATTCGCCGTCGGACATGGCGGAGATAACGAGCACGCGTTGATGGCCGGCTATCGCACCTGGTATCCGGATAGCTGTGCGGGTGCAGGACTGGCGTCTTCCAGTCCGAATCCATTCTGTCCTTTGGTCCGGACACATACTTGTTTGGCGTACGAAGAGCTGGTGCGAGTTCTGACGGATACAGGCCGGCCTGAGGAGAGTGGTCTCTACAGAGAAACAGCACATCGCGAATATCAGTGCGCTCTTAAATGAGCCGAGCCCATCATATGCCGCGCGCTATGGATTCCCGTACGACTGCAGTAAGCCCGGATTGTCGTCCGGCTTGAACATCCAGAATGTACGGCCCGGATAGTATTTGACGAGCTTGCTGTTCTCCGCGCCCATGTCCTGAGCCCAGATGACAGGCTGGGCATCAATGTCCGCCAGGTTGTAAATCCATTCTTCGTGTGGACTGTGCATGTCTGTATAGCGGACAAAGATGACATGCCGGCCTGGGTTGTGCTGTAGAAGATCGTTCTCCAGTTCGCCCTTTCGCGCGTTCACGGCCTGTAGCCTGTCCGGCGTGTTCTTGAGATAAACGTGATACATCTCGGTTGCCAGCCCGCCTCCGAGCAGAGATCCGCAAAGCGCGAGAATCGCGAATCGTCCGGCTGCCTGACCGCCGGGCAGGTTTCGGGTTGCCCATGCTCGCAAGTAGCGCAGTGATTGCACAAGAAGGATCAGCAGCACAGCAGTGAACGGAGCCGCATAGTGTGCATAGAAAACAATCTCGATCATTGCGCCTGCCGCGAGCGCACCGGCGGATACCACAAGCAGACGGGTCCGCTTTGCAAGGAACCATGCCGGAACGAAAGCGGCAAGGACGAGTATCCAGAGCGGATCACCGAAAAGAACTGACATCGTTTGATAGAGCTCTCCGGCCCGCGCTGAGAGAACACGCCAGCTTCGCGCCGTCTGATTGGTTTCGCGCAACCAGACATGATCCAAAAGCTCGAGATCGAAATGCCGGAATGTTTTCGCTGGCTGGACCGGCAGAATGGTTAACGGCGGCACCGATTCGTATTGCGCGGAGTACTCCTGATACGGCAAGCGAAAAGGATTCCCGGTGACTCGATAGTCGTAATATGCCGTAAACGCAAACCCGGCAATGCCCATGGCTATGATCGGAATCCAGACTGCAACGCGTCGCTGCTTTGTCTTGAGCCAAAGTGCCAGCGACGCGGGTGCCACAAGAAGGAAGCCTTCGTACGGCCGAGTCAGCAGCAATATCACTGCACCTGCTCCGTATAGCCACGCAATCGCAGTCCATTTCCGACGGACAAGGCGGGCGTATGCACCGATCACGAGTGCGCCTCCGATTCCCGCCACTGCCCCGCCCCAGTGGCTGTTCATCCAATAGCTGAATATGCAAACATGGAGACCGATCAACGATCCAAGAAGTGCCCAGCGTGGCGGCATCCAACCCTGAAGGGCCCAGCACAACGCCGCCGCTAATGCGCCGCAACTCAGCAAGATTCCAAACCAGGGCTTTCCGAACAGCACCTGGCCAGCCGCCATCGCCATTGCCTGTCCTGGCGGGTACTTTGACGCGTATGTCGGCTGCTGAAGGACGTAGATGCTTTCAAAAAACTCCCACATCGGGTGAGCCGGATTGGCAAGACGCGCGTGAGCAAACGTGTCCGCCTGCAGCAAATAGCTGAATTCGTCATAGATCGATGGCCGCGGTACGGGCCAGATGGGCAAGACTGCAGCGCGGACGAGCAGCACCAGCACTGCTGCGGATATGCAGACAAGGCCGCGGCGACGGGCGATTTGCGCGGCGGAGATCCACCATCGCCGGCAAATTTCGTCTCCCGGGATTCTAGGACGAAGCGCGAGAACTGCACACACTGCAAGAAAGACAACTTCCACGATCAGTCTGAGCGGCATCCGGTTATCTTTCTATCCTGGTTTGTTATGTGTTGCGATGTCACCCAGGTGTGGGCCAGGCGTCAGCGTTGCCGTCCAATCGACGGTCCTATTTACATTTTCTAAACGATCCGGATGTGGATCAATCCATCCCTCTGATCACTCATACCAAAGGGCTAAAGCGGCATTACTTAAGAGTCATTGACTTTTGGATTGAGCGATTTTCAACCGACGTCGGGTTACTTTACGGATTTTCGCAACGACGATCAAGCTGTCCCCCCATTACCTGCCGGAGCCCCCATAATCTAACTAACAATTAATGATTAACTTAGCTCAATCGATTTTCGGAGACTCCGTAATGGTTGGATTCTTGCTTAAACAGAAGCCAGATCCGCCCGCGCATTTTTAGCGGACCGCGGAAACTGATACCGACCCAAAGGAGACTCAGAGATGAAAAAAGGATTTTTCGAACTTGTTGCGGTGAAACGATGTTGTTGCGGTCTGTTCAGTCTGCTCGTGGCCTTATTTCTATTTGCAGGCGTGGGCTCCGCAGCAACGTTAGTCGTGAACTGCGGTACGGTCAGCGGGCCAACGGAATTGGCAGCAGCCGCCGTACTCTGCCCGCAGTTCAATTTAGCGGGCCAGACCCTGTCGAATATTTCGATCAACGTGAGTGGTGGCATCTCCGGATCCATCACGCTGACAAACGGCGATGATGCCGCACACACTGGTACCGGCACCACTAGTACAGACTTCAGCTTTGGGGGATTGACCGGTTTCAGTTTTGTCAACCCGATATTCAGTGCATCTTTTACAACCGGCGTGCGAGCATTAAACGCTGGGCAGACATTGACCGTAGCCGGCCTGACCTCCACCCCCATAAGCACCGGGACACTTGGCGGTGACACGACCTCGTTCGCGCCCTACACCGGCGCAGGTAATTTCACCGTCCCGGTTTCCACTTCGACTCTTTTCACCAGTGCTGGCGGTGGTGGCTTTTTTATGGCTGCTCAGGCCTCCAGTGCCAATGCCACTGCGCAGGTGACCTATACTTACGCACCGACTCAGGTGGCTGCCCCGGAACCCCTCTCGATGTTCCTCCTGGGTACGGGCCTGGTTCTGCTTTTCACGGTCCACCGGAAGAGGAAACACCAGTCACAGGAATAACCCGAAACCTGGCCGGCTTCTCTGCAACGTACGGCCGCATCGATTGCGGCCGTACGTGTCTGTCTTCAACAAAGACGAATCCGCGGATAAATACCCTTAGGACTTTTGGCTACGCAACCTCCGCCTCGAGGATGAGATATCCCTGCGGATCGGTGCCGGGAATTTTCCCCAGAATGCTTCCGTCTGCGCGTGTAAGATATGATTCCACCGCTTCCTTACTGCTCATGCCGAGAACCTTCCTCAATCTGAAACCCAAATCGTGCATGAATTCCTCTTCTTTGCGATCTGGGACTCCAAAGATCCATGGCTCTCCGGCAGTCATTCGTCTCATGCGTTCAATAGCCTGTTTCGCCTGAGGGGGAAGCGGAGCGGAATCCGCGGCTGCAATCATGCGAATCGCGATTTCATAGGTGTAGTCGAAGACGATGCGGCTGCCCGCAGGAGAGTTTTCGCAAACCCACTTCAGCGTGGCGTGAACGGTGTCCGCGGGAAGATACATCGTGACGCCTTCCCAGATGAAGAACGAGAGTTGGTCGCGACGATATCCCGCGGCGAGGAGTCTCTCGCCAAATGCTTCATTGCGAAAATCCACAGGAATATAGGTCAGGTTTTGCGGAGGCTCAGCGATCACTTGCAGCACTCGCAGCTTCTTACGTTCCTGCGTCATTGGGTGATCGACCTCAAACACGCGCGCATTGGACAGCACTTCCTTCAATCGATATGCCCGCGTGTCGAAGCCGGCGCCCAGAATGACAAGCTGCCTCGCTCCATCTTTTATCGCTTCCTGAAGTCGCGAATCGATGAAGCGGGTTCGGGGAATCATCAACCGCGCGGCCATCAGAACCTCCCATTCCTGAGAGGCTTCCTCATAGGGTTTGTCCATCGCCGCAACCAGTGGATGATCGCCGAACAGGGCCCGTTCCTCGGGTCCGATCAACTCCCCGGCAAGATAGTCTGGATTTCGCACGCGCTCGTCGGGCTCTCGCGAACCAATTGCCCTTCCCATTGCGGTCCATATGGAGGTTCGTGAAATGTCATTCATTGCGCTTCGTCACCTCAAGAGTGGATTGCACTTTCCACCGCAATTCCCAAGCTTAAGCTAAAGGTCAATACACAGGAGTTGCGTGTGACGACAAGAGAATTTTGACATGCGGCGTTTGGAGTCGCTCTTACGCTGCGTGTGGTAGGGTACCATCGTCCATTAATGAAGAATACCAACGGGATTCCGGGTGCCAATCGATTGCTTAACGCCGCTGCAATTGCCGGAGTCGCACTGCTTGGAGTCCTGCAGTTTCGCTACGCAACAATAGTCTGCCAGCCTCCGCCACATCAGGATGACTGGACGATACTCGCGAGTCTTTTCGATGCCATGCACAACGGACGGCTTTTAACCTGGCTCATTCTGCCGTACAACGGCCACTTTATCGTCGCTGCTACTCTTGCCTTTTGGGCAGATCTTCGATTCCTCGGTCTTGACCTGTCCTGGGTGAGATGGCTTTGCCCGCTGATCTCATGGATATCGGCATGGCTATGGTTCCGCTGGCTGAAGCGTCACACCGAATCTGGCGAATCGATTGCCGTCGCCCTGTTCGGCGGCGGCCTGGTGATTTTCAGTCTGAGCTATTGGGAATACTTCTCCCTCGCGATGGGTTTCAGCGCCTACCTGTCTGCCTTGCTGGCCGGCGTCGGGTTTGTATGGTTGGCTGAAATATTTGCCGGCAGCCAGACCAGGCCTCGCGACTATATCCGCGCCGGAGCTTGCCTGCTTGGCTCAATGCTGACTTTCGGTTCGGGCTTCGGCGCTGTCGCGGCAGCATTCTGCTGGTGCATTCTGCTTTCGTTGGGATGGCGTCCCGGCGGCAGGATTCGAGTTCCCGCCTCGCTCACGTGGCTGATCCCGGCGGCTCTCGCGCTGATTCTGCTTTTCAGCCAGCCGGATCTTCTGCCGTTCAATTGGCCGCTGCGCGAATTGGTGTATCGCTTCTGCCTTGGCACCGGTGCAGCGGCAGCGGCGTTGGTCTCGAATGCCAGCGTCTCGCTGCGCGAATCCGTCGCTTTCGGGGCCGGCCTGATTTTGATTTGCCTGTCCACCCATCAACTGCTTCTTCTTCCCGGACGAGATTCAGGCGATCGCAGCCAGCTCTTTGGCACCGGTTTGATTATGTGCGGGCTAAGCACCTGTCTCTTGCTGGCCTACAGCAGGATGTTTATACCAGCGGAGGAAATGCTGTCGTCACGATACTCGATGCATTTCGCATTAGGCCTGCTCGGCCTGATAGTCTGCCTGCGGCGGCAATTCATCGCATCTCCGGTGTTTGTATCCGCACTCGCACTGTTCGTCCTTATCGGCGGTCGACACGAATGGCGAACGGCGCCCTTCCGGCGCGAGGCCTACAATCGTATTAGTAAAGAGGTATTGAGCCTGCCGTCAGTCAGTGATGAAGAAATCCAGAAGGACTTTTACTGGTCCAGCCCCACCGATATTCGAACCGTCACGCATGAAATGGAACTGGCTCGGCTGGGAATATTTCGTCAGTCTGCCGGGCGTTGAAACTTTCATGGTGTGACACGAATCGAGCCGGCGACGGTAACCCAATTCGGTTCGCCAACCGGCTGCAACGCGACAAATGTATATAACCCGGGCGGTGTATCGCTGGAAATCACGACCTTCCCTTCTCCGTGCGAATCGAGCTGAATCCAAAATGGATCCTTCAGCACTCCGTTGAATGCTACCAGAGCTTTGACCGCGCCTTTCTTCAATTGCGGGATGCGAACTCCATACTGACCTTCGCTTGTGCGGACTTCGCTGGAGGACAGTTCCAGCCGATACTGTGTGTCCGGAGCGTGAGGAAGTAACAATGCGGGTTTCTGCTTGATGAATGGAGTGAAGTCCACCATCCGGCCATTCGTCAATTTGAATGCGATTGCCCTTCCCTGAATGAAATCTTCTTCGGTTACTCCATGCGGCTCCACCGAATACTCGCTCTTGATCGATTTATCGGCATACGCCATCTGAAACAGCAGTCCGGAAGCCTGATCCCAGGGTAGCGACGTCCTCTCCTCATCGAAAAACAACAACGTCGTGCCGGGATGAATAGCCGGGTAGAGCGAGCGAACATCATTCAGTCCGTCCCCGGCACTTTGCGCGGACCCGCCAAGAAGGAAGTGGGTATCTCCAACGCTTTTGGCGATAGCAGCGTTCACAGATACCGGAATCATCAGAATTGCACTACAAACTGCCCACGCCAATCGCGGACCGAATCTAAACAATCGTTCACGTAAATCGTCAAGTACCGTTCCAACTGCAAGAGAGAATCCGACTATTGGCGCAAACAAATAGTACGGAAGGAAGTGCTGCAGAAGCGGCAGTGTCGGCGCTGCCGCAATCAGGAACCATAAGATTCCGATCAGGACAAACTTTCGACGTGGCGTAAACAAGGTCAGCAATGCGGCAGCGCAAATCAGCACACGAAAGACTTTCAGCGCTGTTGTCATAAGCGGGATCAACGGCGGCCATTGCCCATTGATTCCCCGTGAGATGTTGAAGGCCCATGTAAACGCGAACCGCAGGCTATCCATAATGTTCTCGCCGAGGACGAGTTCATAGCCGGGCTGTCCCACTGCCGTCGGACGATTCCAGACAGCCCCGAAATGGATGTCTCGAATGTGCAGGACTCCGATCGCGAAAAGAAGATATGCCGCAAGAATAGTGAAGTGCGGCACGAGCGACGAAACCCGGGTGTGCCGGCCCTCGGGAAGCAGAATCCAAATGGCGAGCAGCACGAATGGAAGTCCCACCGCAGTTTCCTTCGACATCAGGCTGAAGGCAAATAGCGCTGCGGAAATAAGCAGTCCACCTCGTGTGGGTTTTCGGAGATAGTCCACAAATGCGATCGCCGAACCAATATAGAAGAGTGTGAAAACCAGTTCCGGCGTAAATGCCAGGTCGTATGTAGTGAACGCATGCGTAATGTGTACGGCAAAATAAATTGTGGAAAACCAGGCGCAGCTTCGGCTAACCGTTATTCGTTCGGCCAGTACGAACACGGCAACAGTACAGGCAAAGAACAATGCAAAGGCGACAATGCGATATGCGATGGGATGAAAACCGACGATCGGATACAACAGAGACGGAACCGTGCATTGGGCGATCGGCCGGTACCAAAGCGCGGGGTCGGCATGCAGAAATCCCTCGAAAAATTCCCGGATCGAATGGTATCGCTGAGCCATCCAGAATACGCTGTCCCCCATGAAGAAGTGCTGTGGACTGCGAAAGAAAATCAGGATCTCGCCCAATCCAATCAAAGCGAGACCAGGAATTGCGGTCCGTATGCTTTTTGAAGGATTCACGGCCGGCCCACTCGAACGCGATGTCTCGAAAACTTGAAAATGTGCGGCGTTCGTCCAATCGACATCTCGAAACTCTCAGAAATTCTGCAGAACATAACCGGGAAGTGTAACAAGTAATAGCGGGTCCTTTGGCCTGTTTGGGATGAAGAGAGAAAAAACGCCCAAATAGAATCGACCGGATTATACTTCCCAGCGGCACCGGCAAGGTGAAACAGGATAAAGGCTCCGGTACACGCAGAGGGATGCATTCAGTTCAGAGGGGAGTAAAACGGTCTAGTGCCATCCACTACGGTACTGATAGTCGATGACTTTGATCGCTTGCGCGAACTTGTCTGTCTGACGCTGCAGCAAAGGGTCGAATTTCACGTAGTCGGCCAGGCGTCGGATGGATTGGATGCCGTTCGGCAAGCCCAGGAGTTGCAACCCGATCTCATTCTGCTCGACATCGGATTGCCCAACCTGAACGGAATTGAAGCCGGTCGACGAATTCGCTTACTTTCCCCCGGCTCGAAAATACTTTTCCTTAGCCAGGAATCCTCTGAAGTGGCGGTCCAGGAAGCCCTCGCGTTGGGAGCGCACGGCTACTTACTCAAATCTGATATTGGGTACGAGCTTCTGACCGCAGTCGATACTGTCTGCCGAGGTCATCAGTTTATCAGCAGTCATCTGAGATCTTCCTTCTACATTCATGAGGATCGCATTGCCAGCCGACTTCCCACCGAGGGGCTACCCTACCCCGAAGTCGCTAGAGCCGTTTACCCGCAAAGTGACATGACACAGGCCGGGGCGTGGCGAGTGTCGGGGACTTACTTCGAGGCGTGTAACTGCGAAGCCATATGTCCCTGCCGAAGTCAGGGAGGCAAGCAACTGACGATTGGTTCAACGTATGGCTTCTGCGATTTCGCGCTGTCGTGGCACATCGTGAACGGGACATTTGCCCGCGTCGACCTCTCCGGCCGATCCGTGGTCATGGCCGGATCGTATCGCGATGACGAGCCCAACCAGCCGTGGCGGGTCATCCTTTACGTCGACGAGCGGTGTTCAGACGAGCAGTTTGCGGTACTCACCGACATATTTCTGGGACGCGCCGGCGGCACGGCGTTCCAGAATTTCGGTGCGCGAATCGGCGCAATTTACGCCGTACGCCGCGCTGCGATCGAGCTCGATCACAGACCGGGGCGATGGTTCGTTCGCGCTTCCAAATGGTTGGAGGTTCGCGCGGCCCGGATGGCGCCGTCCCAGCTCGATGTGACGGGCGGGGTCCCTGGACACGAGCAACGCGGCAACGAGCTGCTCACCGATGAGCTCCGCGTCCACGATGCGCCACTGGAGTTCGCGCTGCGCGGCCGCTGCGGCTTCGAATCACGTTTCGATTACTCGTCTCAGCCCGGAGTCTGACAGGAGCACAGGCCCTGTCACTTACTGTCAGGACGCACTACAATCCACCAAAGATCAGCCATGTGCCCCATGCGAGCATTGCAATGCCGGCAATTCGTGCAATGACCGGCCCGGCTGGGAAGACCTTTTCGATGAGTACAAACGCAGCGATGCCACCCACCCAAACAAGGTTCATGACTCCTGCGACAAAGAGAATGGCCATCAGGAAGAAGCAGCAACCGAGACAATAGCCACCGTGTTTGATCCCCATCGCGAGGGCACCGGCCCGGCCATCCCGCCACTCATTCAGGAAGAACCCGATCGGAGAGCGGCAACTTCGGAGGCAAC
>JBGPBY010000051.1:0-20865 GCA_041481485.1 Terriglobia bacterium | reverse complement strand
GCCCACAATTGCGAGGAGTGCAATCCTTCCAAATTGTGGGCGGTCATAGACCGCCCCTACAGTGGGGAATCGCGATTACAGCTTCGAACATACGTTGCTGTAATTAAGAAATGGGGCACTTAGCCACGGACGTAACTCCGTGGGACGCATTCCCAGGGTCCCAATCAGCCGCGTAGCGGCGGCAGTTTCCATTTATATGAGTGCGCTCATTTAATCATTGAACTTACCCTCCTGTTCGACATATTATGAGCACGATCACTTTATGAGAGTCACCGCAGAAACTAAAACCGCGACCCGGGAACGCATCATTCAGGTTGCAGCGAAGCTGTTCATCAAAGACGGCTGGGAGAGCACGACAACGCGAAGCATTGCAGCCGCTGCGGGTATTGCTGCCGGAACGCTCTTCAATTATTTCGATTCGAAGGAAGCCGTCGTTGCGGAGTTAATCTCGGAGGCGCTGGCCGAGGCGGGACACGAAGTAGAAAAGCGCACGGGTGAGTCTCTGGAAGAGGAGTTATATACGTTCATCTGGGCGGAACTCTCTGCACTTCGCAAATATCGAAAGTTTCTCGCTCAGGCTGCGGAATCGATACTCAGTCCGTTGCGCCGCCACTCGGACGAAAGCGCTGGAGAGTCGATCCGCACGACCCATCTGGAAGCCGTGGAACGGATTCTCCTGAAACACCGCATCGAGAGGCCGGCTGCAGTAACCATGCAGTTGTACTGGACCCTTTACCTCGGCGTGTTTGCGCACTGGGCCACCGATCATTCACCGAAGCAGGAAGACACGATGGCCCTGCTCGATCAGACTCTCAATCTTTTCATCACGGCATTGCCCCGTACTTTGCCCAGTAAAAGGAGCCGGAAATCATGAAAACCAACATCAGTGATTTACTTGCATCGCTTCCGGAGGCTGAAAGCGAATCCTCGGTACTGGATTCTGAGGACGCGCAACAGCGGCTGAAGCAAATTTTTGCCGACCTTGCGTTCAGACCGGTGCCTGTCCATTCGATTCATCGGCTTTGGACGCTGGGAGAGCTATCGACTCAAATCACCCTGGCGTATCTTGCCCGCTGGGTCCGCGGCTGGTTTGCGGATGCGAAAGCCAAACAGCGTCAGGAGATGGAAACGAATCTTAGCGTGGCGCTGACCATCATTCATCGCCTGGGCTATCTCCGCGGGGCCGCGACGAAACTCGGTCAGATGTTCGGCAATCTTCCGGAAGTGATTCCCGATCAGATTGTCTCGACGCTCGACACGCTTCATTCCGAAGCGCCGCCGATGCACTTCTCATTGATTCGAGAGATGGTACGTAACGAACTCGGGGGCGATCCCGAGGATATATTTGCGAGTTTCGATAAACAACCGTTTGCGGCCGCCTCCATTGGGCAGGTCCACCGCGCGACGTTGAAGTCTGGGGAATCGGTCGCGGTGAAAATTCAGTATCCCGGCATTGGTCGTGCGATCGACGCCGATGTTCGTAACCTGATGGCCCTGATTTTTCCGATGCGTCTCACCCGGCAATGGGAATCGGCAAAAGGCCAGTGCACTGCCATTCAGCAAATGCTTGCCGAAGAGGCGGACTACGTTCATGAAGCAAAGAACATGAAGGAAGTGCGAGCGTGCTTCAAGCCGGTGGATCGCGTCGTCGTTCCTGCAGTCTTTGAGCAATATTCAACCGCCCGTGTGCTGACGATGGAATACCTCAGCGGACCGCATCTCCGCGGGTTCCTGGCGGCAAATCCGACGCAGGCGAAGCGGAATTCGTATGCCTCAATCATCTATCGAGTCTGGTGCCGCATGTGTTTCGCTTACCTTAGCCATGGAGATCCCAATCCAGGGAATCTGGTATTCATGGAGGACGGCCGTCTTGGTCTTCTGGACTTCGGCTGCGTCCAGCGATTCACCGAAGAAGAGCGGGAGCAGATCCGGCGCACCGATCGTTACTTATCCGATCCGTCGCATTTCCCAGAAGTTCTCCTGGCCGGCGGATTAGCGACGAAAAAGGATCTCGACAATCCGGATTTCATGCGCCTGACCCGCGAATTCTGGCAGTGGTCGTTTGGGCCCGAACAGATCGATGGAGTATTCGATTTCTCAAATGAATCGTTTTTCAAGAAGGGGATTGAACTGACACGCGACATGGCCGCGAAGCGCTACACCGCCGCCGCGCCAATGTATGTGTACTTGTCGCGCAGCACCTTTGCGCTTCGAGCCTTGTTGCTGCGCCTCGGCGCAAAGATAAACGTTCGAGAAATCCACCAGGAAGAACTCGCGCTTCGGCGGGCTCGCGACGGCCGGTGAACCATCGCTCCCACGTTGACATCACAGGTATCCCCTGACATAAGTATCGGGAGAATTCGGAGGTCACGATGAAGCTTTCGACTACCCGATGGGCTGCCTTTGCATTGACGGTTGCTGCGGCGCTCGCACTTGGCGTTCAGATTGGTACGTCCCAACGTGGTACGCCCGCTCCTGCACGCAGTCCGGATGCCGATTGGCCGATGCACAATCGTGATCTGGCCGGCACGCGCTATTCTCCGCTGACTCAGATCAATCCGTCCAATGTCGCGACCATGGTGAAGGCGTGGGCATTTAAACTACAGCCGGAAACCGGGAACATTACAGGCACAGAGGTTTTTCAGGAAGTCACTCCAATCGTTGTGAATGACATTATGTACCTGCCTGCCGGGAATCGCATCGTGGCGCTCGAACCGGAAACCGGAAAGGAAATCTGGCGCTATCTGTTGCCATCCGGACGAGCTTCGTTCCGCGGAGTTGCGTACTGGGCGGGTGATGGCGCAGTCAAACCACGCATCATTTTCACCAGCGGTCGAAAGCTGATGGCTCTAAACGCGGATGATGGCACACCCTCAACAACCTTTGGAACAAACGGCGAACAGGATATTCAAATCGGCTTCGCCGGCGTCCCGATTCTCTACAAGAACATGATCTTCATTGGCGCCACAATTTATGGTCCCGGTGAACCGCATGTCGACTCGGGCACGACGATGGCGTCGCACCCGGAGCTTAATCCGCGCGCGTTCGATGCGCGCACCGGAAAGAAGATCTGGGAATTCAACGCCGTGCCTCAGCCTGGTGAATTCGGCAATGACTCCTGGCAAGACGGCAGCTGGAAAGATCGTACGGGAACGAATGTGTGGGCATTCACGCTTACATTGGACGAACAGCGCGGCATCGTCTATCTGCCGATCGGCGGTGCGAACTACAACTACTATGGTGGAGATCGTCCCGGAAACAATCTCTTTGCCAATACTCTGGTCGCGGTCGATGCATCCACAGGCAAGCGTCTGTGGCATTTTCAGACCGTACATCACGAACTGTGGGATTTCGATCTGCCTCCCGCTCCTGTTCTTGTCGATGTCATACAAAACGGACGTACGATTCCTGCTCTGGCTCAAACCGGCAAGCTGGGGTACATGTTCGTTCTAAACCGGGAGACGGGAGATCCGGTCTTTCCCATCGTCGAAACTCCGGTTCCCAAAGGCAATGTTCCCGGCGAGTGGTATTCACCGACACAGCCGATCCCGTCCAGGCCGCCGGCCATTGCGCGAGTCAGCATGTCTGCAAAGGACCTCGTCACCGCAGAAGAAACAACGCCCGAACACGCGGCAGCATGCAAACAGCTATGGGAAACGAACAAGTTCTACAACGAGGGTCAGTATTCACCATGGCAGTACAAGGAAGGGAATAATCCGCCATCGATTGTTTTTCCCGGCGCCACAGGAGGCCCGAACTGGGGAGCCACCGCGCTCGACAAATCGACGAACTATGTATTCGTGGCCACCAAGGATGCGCCTGCAACCGGATGGATTCAAAAAAATCCCAACTACAGCGAGGCGACAAAGGCAACTCAGCTTCCGTACACACGAGCCAATGGGCCGAGCATCAATGTAATGGGATTGCCTTGCTATAAGCCACCATGGTCCAGCCTTGTTGCCGTCAACGTCAATACCGGAGAAATTGCGTGGCGATCTCCACTCGGCATCAACAACAGCATGCCGGAAGGAAAGAAAAACGCCGGTTCCGCCGGAGCGGGCGGACCCATTGCGACCGCCGGCGGCTTGGTGTTCATCGCCGCAACGGCCGACAACCGGCTGCGCGCCTTCGATTCCAAAACCGGAAAGGAATTGTGGGCCATGGTCAGTGAAAACAGCATGACGGCAACTCCCATGACGTATCAGGGAAAGAACGGCAAGCAATACGTTGCCATCATCGCTGCGGGAGGGAATGCCGCTACGCAGTCGTTGAATGTGTATTCACTTCCGTAATTGGCCAGATGGGTGGATCTGGGATCGCCTGATCTGTCGTGCCTCCGGCACTTTATTCTTTTTTTGTGAATTTTCCCCCGGCTCACGCCGGGGGCTAAGGGACTGCCGCCGCTACGCGGCTGGGGAACCTCGAAGCCGCGAAGCGGCAGCTGTCCCACGGCCGAGGGGCCTGTAGTTGACGGCGACTCTAGGGACAGCTGCCGTTCCGCGGTTTCGAGGTTCCCCAGCCGCGTTAGCGGCGGCAGTCGCTTAGCCACGGACGTAAGTCCGTGGTACTCGTCCACGAAATTCTTAAGCCGCGTAGCGGCGACAGTCCGTGCTGCAGGAAGAAATCGTACTTCGCAGTCGACTTATTCAAAATTCATGGTCAGGAAATCGCGCGTCAGGCTGGTTCCAATGTCGAAGAGAGCCACGTCCGTGTAGTCCCGTGGATACGGCAGCTCGATGCGGACATTTTTGAAAACCGTGGCTGGCTTCGGACTCATAATCAAAATCTGTTGAGACAGGAACACCGCCTCCCCGATGCTGTGCGTCACAAACACGATGGTCTTTCCGGTCTCCTGCCAGATTCGCGTCAGTTCCTCTCGCATTTTGCGGGCGGTCCATTCATCCAGGCCGCTGAACGGTTCATCCATTAGGAGAATGTCCGGCTCGATCGCCAGCGCCCGCGCGATGGCCGCGCGCTGCTGCATCCCGCCGGAAATCTTCAAAGGGTAATAGTCTTCATATCCGGCGAGGCCGACGAGGCGGATGTACTTATCCGCGATGTTGCGCCGTTCGGCCGCCTTCACCGCCCCGGATTCCAGCGGCAACTCCACGTTTTCGCGAACCGTCCTCCAGTTCAACAGCCGAGGCTGCTGAAACACAAACCCGATTCGAGGAGACCCGTCGACAACAACCTTTCCCGATGTGTAAGTGTCCAGACCCGCGATGAGGTTCAGAATCGTCGACTTGCCGCATCCCGACGGCCCGAGAATCGAATGAAACGTCCCCTGCGCAATTTCAAACGAAATACGGTCGAGAACACGAAGCCGGTCGCCGTTGGGCAACACAAAATCCTTCGTAATCTCGTGCAGGGTAATGGCGCTCACAAACGGCGCTACTTCAACTCGACGATGATGGCGCGGCCGGAACCTTTGATGAGTTCCTCGGTATGCGTTCGATTGCGCGGATTGAATCTGGTGAATCCGGGTGTTACCGAATTTACGGTAACCGTTCCATCGAGTGCAGTGGAACGGATTTCGCCGGTCGATAAATAAATGGTGACGACGTCTTTGGCATGAAAGTGCATCGGCGTGGGCTTCCCCGGAGTCCACGAATAATCCCAAATCGTGAGCCGCTCGTTGTCCAACACCTTCTTAATGCCTTCGCGGGGAAAGGCATCGGGATATCCGCTCTTGTTCTCCATCGGTGGAACTTTGGCATTTTTCAGATCGATCGCAATGACATGACGGGGAATATCGCTGGTCCCCGTTTCAGACTGAGAGGTACCGTTCTTGATGTAAGCCACCTGCCCCAGTTTCACGGAAACTGCGGAATCCTTGCCGGCGACCCGGTAGGTGGCATCGTTCAGTTCCACAGTCACCATGTCGTCGCGATTGCGATACGACGGTGTCGCTTTGCCCTTTGACCACGTCGCGTCCCACACGGTGACTCGCTCGTTGTCGACCAGTTGCTTTGCGTCAGAGCGGGGAAACTGCGGAGGGAGAGTTTGCGTCGGCGCAGCGATACCTAACATTAAGGCCAATGCGGTTTTGATCATGGGCGGGATTCTACTTCAACCGCTTCAGGCACGCCATCGCGTCAACCGGATTTCGATTGGCTTGAACAGGAAATACTCAATGCCGAACATGACCATCAGGAACAACAACGTCCATGCGAAAACCTGCGACATCTTGAATTGTCCAAACCAGTAATTGAGCATGTAACCGACGCCGCTGGACATTCCGACCAGTTCGACGGTGGTGCAGATCTTCCAGCAGATTCCCAGAGCCGACCGCATGGACGCAAGGATCTGCGGCACAATCTGGGGAACGATGATCTTTCGAAATATGGCGCTGTTGCTCAGATGAAATGCCGTTCCCATTCCGGAAAGCTGCGTGTCGAGTCCTTTGATACCTTGCCAGATCGATATCGCAACAGTGGGAAATGCCGAAACCCCAATGGCAATGATGGCTGCACGGTCATTCAGGCCGAACCACAGGAGGCAAATGATGCTGTATACGATTGCCGGAATCGTGAGTCCGACCATCACCCATGCATCGAGAAAAACTTCGAATTTCTTCGACAACCCCATTGCGGCGCCAACGGCAATTCCCAATAGCATCGTCAGTACAAGACCCACGCCAACTCGCACCAGGGTTTTGAACAAATGCACAAACGCCTGACCCGACTTGATATTGCTCCACATCGCGGCGCCAACATCGCGCGGCCCGGGAACGATACTTGCGGGAAGCATCGCAGCGAGAACCAGCCAGACTGCAAACAGAGCCACTATCGAAGCAATCCGGAATCGGGTCATTTCGGGTTATAGGCGGTGCGGATCAGATCTTGGGGAATGGTTTTCAAAACCTCATCTCCGAGTGTGTCGTGCACCAGTTTCAGGTATTCGTTCTGCGTGGCGATTTGTTCGTCGTCCCACTTCTCCACAAGGTTTGCGCCCATCTTCTGTTCCAGCAGCATGCGTTCTTTGGGATCGTCCATCATGATGCTGGCGGCATATTCGTCCCAGACGCCCGGATGTGCGTGGATGAATTCCAAAGTGCCTTTGTAAGCCTTCAAATAATCCCGCAACACATCCGGATGCTCTTTGGCATAGGCTTCATTGGTCACAATGGTGACATGCGCCGGCGCGTGTCCTCCCTGACGGGCTTTGTATTCTTCGCTCAGATCCAGAAGAGGGCGAAAGCGATCCTGCGCCAACACCTGTACAGTTTCTGTCGTTCCGAGCAGCGCCGCGTCAAGATCGCCTTTTGCAAGAAGCTCGATTAATAAAGGTGCCGCACCCGGAACGAGATTCGCTTCATTTATTAAATCGATGCCGCCCCACTTCTGCGCAAGCACTGCGAGAAATGTGAATGTTGTGGAGCCCGGTCCGCCAAAGACTCCAAGCTTCTTGCCCTTCAAATCCTTCAGAGATTGAATCGGCGAGTTCTTTCGCACAAAAACCATGTTGACCGGCGAAAACACACCGCCGATCACGATCACGTCCTTGCCCTCCGAGCGAGCCGTGGCCATCGTCGTGAATCCGCCGAAGCCAATATCCACCTGCCGTTCGGCCACCATGAGATGAAGATTGGCCGGACTCAGGGACTTCACCTTCTCCGCTTTCAATCCCGCTGCATCGAGCAATCCGTGCTGTTCCATCACAAAGTCGACAAAGTCCTGAGCGCCCGGAATCAGCCCCAGTCGGAACGTGCGTGTCTCTTTTGGTTTGGGAATAAAAGGATTGGAGCATGCTGCAGCCAGCAGCAACATGACGGCAACACACAGGCGCGTTTTCACGGCGATCATTCTACTCCGCTACGATACAATTCGGCGCGCCATGAATGAGCGGCTCGTTTTCGAAGGCAATTGCTGGAAGTTTGGGCATAACATTCCCACTGACGAAATCACACCGACTCATGTGGTCTGGAAAGGCTTTGCCGAAATGGCGAAGCATGTTTTGGAGTCGCTCAATCCCGAATTCCCGAAGAATTTGCAAAAGGGCGACATCATTGTCGCCGGACGTAATTTCGGATGCTCCTCGGGCAGAGCCATCGCAGCCAAAGCCATCAAGACGGCAGGCATCGGCGTGGTGGTTGCCGAGCAATTTGCGCGGACTTTTTATCGCAATGGACATGAAGTGGGTCTGCCCATACTCGAAGCGGCCGGAGTTCATGACCTCGCTGAAACCGGAGATCGCATCCGCGTCGATATCGAAAACGGCCAAATCGAAAATCTGACTTCCGGGAAAATTCTCACCACCGCACCGGCACCGGAATTCTTGCTCGACATGCTTCGGGCCGGCGGGTTGATTCCGTTTTTGAAAAACGGAGGGAACCTGGAACGATGACCCTGCTGCTCAACAATGACGACGTCGAAAGAGCCCTCGCCCCAAAGGACACCATCGACGCCACCGAACAGATCTATCGCGAACTCGCGGAGGGCGTTGCGTTGAACCGGCCGCGCAGTCAGGTCTATTTGCCGGCACAATCGAAGAAGAATCCCGGATTTCAGTATCGTTTCAAGTCCCAGGAAGGCGGCAGCCCGGGCACTGGTGTGTGGGCTTTGAGAATCACGTCCGACATGGCCGGACATTCATTCACCAACGGAGTCAAGCGCCGGCGCATCCTTCCTGTGGCGACGGGCAATCGATATTGCGGGCTGGTTATCCTGTTCGATATCGAAAACATCGAGCCGATCGCAATCATGCCGGATGGCGTGATTCAGAAACTGCGCGTGGCTGCCCTGAGCGCGGTGGGCGCAAAGTATCTCGCGCCGGCCAAACCCAAAGTCCTGGGATTATTCGGCAGCGGTTGGCAGGCCGGCGCTCACCTTGAATTCCTTTGCAGTCTTTTTGAATTCGAACGAATCAAGGTTTTCAGTCCAAATACTGAACATTGCCGAACGTTCGTGGAAACCATGAGCGCAAGACTGTCCCGTCCGATTGAGGCCGTCGCGACTCCGCGCGAAACCGTGGAAGGAAGCGATATCGTTCAGGCCGCGACTGCGGCGTGGGATCCCGTATTCGACGGCCACTGGCTGGAAAAAGGAATGTACGTCGCGTCAATCGGTGGGTCTGACGCCAGCAACAAGCGGCGGGAAATCGACGATGAAACGATCCGCCGCTCCGATCTCTATATTGTCCATTCCAAGGAGGTAGCGTGGCTCGACAAGTCTCCGGATATCTGGGAAGCGGCCCAGAACGGAATTAAACCCTGGGACGCCATTTACGAGATTCAGGAATTGCTCGCAGGCCGTGTGGCGGGCCGAACCCGGGCAGACGAAATTACGCTCTTTAACAACAATACGGGCGCCGGCACGCAGTTCGCCGCTCTGGGTTCGGCTGTGGTGAAGCGGGCGCGGGCGATGGGTTTGGGGAAGGAACTTCCTACTGAGTGGTTTCTGGAAGATGTGTCGCCATAAATGATCAATCGAGAGCGCCGGCAACAATTTCTTGATCTCATGGCCGATTCCGGCTGGGACGTGCTGCTCGTGTACGGTCACAGCTGGCGGAAGGATTTCTTTCGCTCGCTCGTCAATTTCAATTTCTTCGGACCGCATGCCCTGGCCACTCTCGACCGGTCGGGAGAAATATCGATTCTCGTCTCTCATCCGTGGGATGGGGAAATCATTCGTGCCAATAATGAGGCAGACGTGCATTATTTGCGGGACTTCAGGAACGGACTTTCGAAGCTTCGTTCGTATTTCAAAACTGCGAAACTCGCAATCGCGGGCATGGAACTGATGGAAGCCGGCTTTGTGGAAGGCCATGAAGTCTCGGCCACGAACCGCGTCGAAGCTCTGCGGCGCGTCAAGACCAGCGAGGAAATTGAATATTTACGCAAGGCATCTCTGCTCGCCGACATCGGATATCAGCACTTCGTCGACACGATCGAAGTCGGAATGGCGGAATACGAACTTGTTGCCGAAGTCGAAGGCTTTCTCAAGGCGCATGGAGCCGAAGACAACTTCATGTTGATCGGTTCCGGAGGGACGGAAGTGTTTGGCATGCGTCCGCCCACCGAACGGCAATTTCGCAAGGGCGACAACGTGACCACCGAACTCAGTCCGCAGGTTAACGGTTACTACGCGCAAATCTGCAGGACACTCGTGCTAGGAGAACCCAGCGAAAATCAGAAACGTTCGTTCTCGATATTCCGCGAGGCACAGCAGGCCGCGGAACAATTTCTGAAACCTGGCGTCAACATTTCCGATGTGGCCCGTGTTCAAAATGACGTTTTCCGCCGCGAGGGCTTTGGCGAATACACCGGTTCGAAATACACGCGCGTGCGCGGTCACAATCTGGGTCTGCATCCGGATGAGAATCCGTACGTGCTTGAGGATGTGGATTGTGTCGTGAACAAGGACATGGTGCTCATCGCTCATCCGAATACTTACCTCCCACTATCCGGGTACATGGTTTTTGGCGACACATTGGCAGTCACTGCTGACGGCTGCGTGCGCCTGGGACAGACCGAAAAGAAGTTGTTCGTTAAAGAGGTGTGAATTGAAGCGTGGCCTGATCACCTGGGATAAAAACGAAATTCCACCGCGAGTGTTCGATCTGCGGCTGCAGAGCATACGATCGGAAATGTCGAAGAAGGATATTCCCGCCCTCGTGGTGTATTCAGAATTGTGGCGGTCCAACCAGGCGCGGTTTCTTTCCAATTTCATGCCGTATTTCAATCGGGCATTTCTGATTATTCCTTCTGAACAGCCGATGACATTGCTGTGCGGCCTTTCACCTCGGGTTTATGGCTGGATACGATCGGTCACGACGATCGAAGATGTCCGTCCTGCCGGTAATTTTGCGCGCACACTATCTCAACTTGCGGCCGAACGCGGATGGCGGCGGGTGGGCTTTCTCGACTTCGATCAATTCCCGTGGGATCTTTATCAGGCGATTCTGGCCGAGCCGCTGAATGCAGTGCCGGTACGGAGTACCGAACTTCGTGATTCATCTCCTCTCTTCGCTGACGGCACCGAACTGTCCATGAGGCGGCTGGCAGCGAAAATGGCACGCAACATACTGAACGACGCGATGCCTTCAGGACCGGGTCAAATCGACTACGAATTTACCGGCGGTCTCGAACGCCAATTCCGGCGTGCCGGTGTCGAAGACCTGATCATCCTGGTAACCAATGGCAGCAGCGTGCCGGCGCCGGCAAACGGACAAACGCTCGGCGAACATTTTTCGGTGAGTCTCGCAGTGGAATACCGAGGCCATTGGATTCGTATTTCGCGCGCACACGGTTTCGAGGGATCCGTACAGAGGTTATTGGAACCAGGCTCCGCGGCGTGGTTTGAGAATCTTGGCGGATCTTATCCGTATGAGATGACGGACCGGGGCGATTTGCAGTCGGGCAGCATTTTTGCGGTTCACACGGAAGACCGTGCCGGAGACAAGCGCGTGTTTTATGGAGATACCTGCCGCTACGGTGAATCCGGACCTGAAGTTCTATGAACATGATTGAGAAAATTCTGGCAAAGGCCAGCGGCCGCCGGGAAGTCGTGCCGGGAGAAGTAGTCATCGCCAAAGTGGATCGCATGGTGATGCACGATCTCAGCGCAAACTTTGTCATGCGCGTGTTTCGCGAAGAACTGGGTGGCGGCGCGATCGCCGATCCGGAGCGGATTGCATTCGTGTTTGATCACAATTTTTCGGCGGCGTCGCGCGAAGCCGCCGAGAAGCTGTACGAAGTCCGGAAATTTGCCGAAGCGTACGGAATTCGATATGTGTTTCAGGGAGGCAACGGCAGTCTCCATCACGTCATCATCGAAAACGGATTGTGGGCCCCGGGCCAGGTCATCATCGGCTGCGATTCCCACACCCCGATTTACGGAGCGCTGGGCGCTTTTGCCACCGGCGTCGGCAACAATTCCATGGCTGCACTGGGATTTCAGCGTGGACTCGCATGGTTTCGCATTCCCACGACGACTCAGGTATTCCTGCATGGTGCCACAGCGCCGGGAGTGTCGGCACGCGACGTGGCGCAGTATGCCGTCGGTTACATGGGAGAAGACAGTGCCATTTATAAAGCGCTCGAATACGGCGGGCCATATGTTCAGGGGCTGTCCATTGAAGATCGCATGCTGTTTCCGCTGATGTCGATCGATCTTGGTGCAAAGGCGGCCTACATCAATCCCGACGAAAAGACCGCGGAATTTGCCCAATCGCATTCGTCATTTCGAGACTTCGAGCTGGTGACCAACGACGTGGCGGTGAAATACGAAAAGGTGATCGACATCGATGTCGGAGCGCTTGAGCCGCAGGTGGCATGTCCGCCGACGGTTGGAAACGTAAAGCCCGTTGGCGATGTGGCCGGAGTTCCGATTGATATCGCAGAAATTGGCGGAAGCACCGGCGGACGCCTCGATGATCTGCGTGTACTTGCGAAGACTGTCGCCGGACGGAAGATTGCGGACGGGATTCGGCTTCAGGTTGTTCCGGCATCCCGAGGCGTGTACCGGGCGGCGTTGCGCGAAGGTATCATCGAAACACTAATTGACGCTGGGGCGAATGTATTTCCGCCGAGCGCCGGCTCCAATCAGGCCGTGAATATGGGGGCCATGGCGGAACACGAAGTCATGATCTCGAACCAGGCACGCAACTTCCCGGGCCGCAACGGGCATCCCAAAGCCCGGCACTACCTTGCGTCCGCCGCAACGGTTGCGGCCTCAGCGCTACATGGAAGGATCTCGGACCCGAGAATGGAGAAGGCCTGAAGAATGCGATTCCGTGTGAACGAATGCGATTCCGCATTTCCCAATGTAGGGGCGGTCTATGACCGCCCACAATTTTGAGGAATGCAATCCTCCGAACTAGTGGCGGTCATAGACCGCCCCTACATTGGGAAATGGGAAATGGGGAATCGCATTCGTTTGGCAATTTCATCGTTGAGAAATTGCGCGCGGAAATTTCTTGATGGCTGCGCCCTATCGGGCTTGCATTCGCTCCGCTCATGGACCGCGCCTACAGTCGGTTTCTTGCGGGTTCCCCCTTTAGTTTTTTTGCGCATGAGAATAGGATTGGTACCACTGAGGACTGCATCATGAAAAAAGGATTCGCGCTTTTCATCGCTGTCGGTGTGACTTTCATGCTTTCTGCAACGATTCCCGCGGCGGTTCCAATTTCCGCCATGATTCTGGATGGCCAGAGTGGCGGCACCTATCACAACTGGCAACAGGTGACTCCGGCATTGAAAAAAATGCTCGAGGATACCGGCCTGTTCAAGGTTGACGTGGTCACCTCACCGGTGTCCACGGGCGATTTCAGCAACTTTCATCCGGACTTCACCAAATATCAGGTCGTCATTTCCAACTATGATGCGCCGGATTGGCCGGCCAATCTCAAGGCGCAGTTCGAAACCTACATGACCAATGGCGGCGGATTTGTTTCCGTCCATGCTGCAGACAATGCGTTTCCCGGCTGGAAGGCCTACAACGAAATGATTGGCATCGGTGGCTGGCGGAACCGCAATCAACTGGCTGGTCCGTTGTGGTATTTCAAGGACGGGAAATTGGTGTCGGACGCGACTCCGGGTCCCGCCGGCGCTCATGGGGATCGGCTCCCGTTTCAACTCGTCACGCGTGAGCCGGACCATCCCATCATGAAGGGACTGCCGAAACTCTGGATGCACGCCGGCGACGAGCTCTACAACAAGATGCGCGGTCCCGGAACGAATATGACCGTTTTGGCGACGGCGTTCTCTGACCCTGCGAACAAGGGCACGGGCCGTGACGAACCGATGTTGATGGTGTTGAGTTATGGGAAAGGCCGGATCTTCCACACGACAATGGGGCACGATATTCCGGCACTGAGCTGTGTCGGGTTTATCGCAACGTTTCAGCGTGGCTCCGAATGGGCGGCAACAGGAAACGTGACGCAGAAAGTGCCCGCAGACTTTCCAACGGCCGATATGGTCCAGTTGCGCGCCGATATTGCCGCGATGACGAAACCGACAAATCCGCAGCCGTCCGACATCCCGGTTATTCGTCCATTGCCACCGGTCAAGTGAGAGATCTGTGAACACCATCAGCACGCATACCGCCCGCACGGCCATGAATCGCGATCCTCAGGTTCGCGACTGGGCCGAAGAATGGCTGAAGAAGAAGGAGCGCGACGCTCAGCCTGCCATGTCGCCGGAAGAATTCGAGAAACACTGGCGATACGTGCGTCCCGAGCGAATGCACGAAGGAGCCGTCGAAGCCGTCTCTGCATACATGCAACAGCAGGGACAGCAGTAGATGCCTGCGCCCGAACCCGCTGCCCTTCCGTCCTTCATCTACGGAACGGCCTGGAAGAAAGACGCCACTGCGGGCCTTGTCGAAACTGCTGCGCACGCCGGATTTCGTGCGATCGATACGGCGAACCAACCACGTCATTACAATGAGCCGCAGGTGGGAGATGCGCTGGAAGCGCTGGCGGCAAACGGCCTCTCACGAAGATCACTCTTTCTTCAGACGAAATTCACACCCATCGATGGTCACGATCATCGTGTGCCGTACGATCGCAATCTGGATGTAAAGGATCAGGTCCATCAATCGTTCAAATCGTCGCTCGAGCATTTGAAGACCGATTACATCGATTCGTACCTGCTGCACGGACCATATTCCCACCCCGGTCTCGGTGTTGAGGATTGGGAGGTGTGGTCGGCTCTGGAGGATATTCAGCAATCCGGCCGTGTTGGAATGATTGGTATCAGCAATGTGAATCATCTTCAGCTTTTGGAATTGATCGACAAATCGCGGATTAAACCTATGGCCGTGCAGAACCGATGCTTTGCGAACCGGGGATGGGATCGCGCCGTTCGCAACATCTGCGTCGATCATGGAATCATGTATCAGGGATTTTCTCTGCTGACGGCAAATCCGAACGTAGTGCGGCACCCGGACGTGATGGCGATCGCGCGCCGCCTTGGCGTTCAGAGCGAACAGGTGGTTTTTCGTTTCGCCATGCAGGCGGGAATGACGCCATTGACGGGGACAACATCCGAACGGCACATGAGGGAAGACCTGAAGGTCTTCGATATCCAACTCACCGCGAACGAAGTGGGTCTCATCGAATCGATCGAGGGGTAGGAACTGCAGGGTTCGTTGAAGGAATGCGTTCCCCAATGTAGGGGCGGTCTATGACCGCCCGCAATTTGGAGGGTTGCAGGCCTCACAATTGTGGGCGGTCATAGACCGCCCTACAGCGGGAATCGGACTCACTTGATCCAATTCGGCACGATTTGAATCTGTGCTTTCTGGAACAGCATCACAAACTGTTTCCCATCTTCTGTCATGTCATAGCGCCGGCGGGCGTTGGCGCCGCCACCTTGAAAACCTTCAATCGGAGTCCGTACTGGCAGCCCGGACTTGAAGGCCGGGGCGGATTGAACGGTGCTGACAAACATCTGATTGTTGTTGTCGAAATAAAGTTTCGTTCCGTCGGGTGACCACATCGGATGGTAGCCGCCATTGGTGGAAATTTTGAAATTCTGTCCGGTTGTCGGAAAGGGCTGAACATAAACTTCGTATATTCCCGATTCATTGGAGACATACGCCAGCCATTTGCCGTCGGGAGAAAATTTGCTGCTGTGCTGTACCGTTCCCGGTATTTCGATCAGGGGCTGAGCTTTCTTATCCCTCAGCGAATAAGTCCAGATGTCGTAATCCGCTCCCGCGTTGTTTTTCAAGGTGATAAACGACAGCAGCTGATTCGACACCGACCACGATTCCGGGGCGCGTGCCGGATCGACAAGCTGTTCCGGTTTGTCGGAACCGTCTGCCTTTCGCCACCACAGAGACTGGCTATTACTGCCATCCGAGATGTAGACGATCCGCGTTCCGTCAAGAGTCCAAAGCGGAAAGTGATTTCCCGGACCCATCAGTTATTTCTTTGTGCCTGAGGCGACATCGCAGATCCAGATGCCTTCCTCAGGGCCGGCGTTGACGTCATAGGCGACCTTCTTGTTATCGGGCGAAAGGCGCGGGGCGAAGATGTTCGCTGGAACTTTTGTAATCGCTTTGGTCGTACCATCCAGAGCCACCGAGGACAACTCGAGGTCGGACATCGGTGGGATGTATGCCAATCCGCCGGCATTCGACACACTGAAGTGAGAAGAACCGTTTCCTGCAGACTCGACATTCTCCCGGACGACAACGGGTGTGCCTTTGACCGTCAGACTCTGCGCGTCGAACGCAACGGCCATGAGATTTGTGCCGCGCACAAACACGATGTGTCCAGTAGGGATGTAGCGCGCATCGTGTCCGCCCTCCAGCAGAATTTTCCGGGTATTCGATTTCAGAGACTGCACCACAATTTTTGCAATGTCCCATCCGGAGGGATTGCTCACGACAGTGAACATGAGCGAATCTCCATCCGGAAGCAGCTGCGGTCCTTGAGCTGCTCCTTCATCGGACTGCATTCTGACCACGGTGTCGAAGGTTGTCCCATTCGCGGAGCCTGCCAGGATGCCCTCCGTTACGGCGCCTACGAAAATGCGGTTATCGGCGCTCCAGCTCATTCCATAAGGATTCGGGGCGCGAAACAGGTTTGCTGGAGTTCCGCCTTCAACGGGAATGCGTTTGAGTGATTGATCTGCCGCAGACCAGAACGCGACCGATTTGCCATCGGGCGAAAACATGGGGTTCGTGATTCCCTGCGTAATCTGAGTCCCTGGAATTGCTCTGGTCGTCTTATCGGCAATGCGATAGGTGAAGAGCTGCGTGTTCGCGACGTAGACCACCTGAGTGCCATCGGGCGAAATCGAAAGGAGCTGGCGGCCGGTGTTGGTGAATTGCTGATTCGATGGAAGTACGAATGCGGTTCCATTATTCGAATTCTGAATGGGCCTGGCGCTGACGTGCAGCAGAGTCAGACCAGTTGCAAGAATGAGTGATGCGGTGCGAATCCTGGGAATTCGTTTCATGGGATTTCCTTTCGCGTCCTGCCGACTTAAGTCGCGAAGACTAGCACATGGAATTGTCACAAATGTCACGTCATAGTCATCAAGTTGCTCACGAAAGGTCAAGATGAGGTAAAGTCTCGGACAAAACCGTGTGCCTTAAGGTATCGACTGATGGCGATGAGGTGAGGAGGGTGTTATGAAGGGGAGCACATTCTTGATTTCGGCGTTGAGTTGCTTCGGAGCAGCAGCCATGACCGCGGCCATGTTGGGCCAGAATCCTGCGCCTGCTCCGGGTGCTCCGGCCGCAACTCCGGCTGCGATACCGGCCGCGCCACGGCAGGGCCCGGGTGTGCAGGCCGGTCAGGACGCGCGATATCGCGACTTTGTCAATTCCAAGTGCAAGACACCTCCTCAACAACGTGGTGGTGGCGGGGCAGGTGGCGCAGGTGGCGCCGGTGGCGCCGGTCGAGCCGGCGGACAAGGCGGCGGAGCAGCAGCCGGACAAGCCGGACAACCCGGACAGGCAGGTCAGGGTGGGGCCGCTGGCGCCGCTGCTGCTGGAGCCCGGGCGGGTGGTGGCGGCCAGCGTGGGCCGTTGAATCATGTCGACTACACGGTCACTGCAATTCCAGGTGTTATCGCCGCCGGACAAAAATGGCAAACCGTTTGGACCGGCCGCGGCAACAACGCCGATGGAATTATCGCGACCGAAGACGGCGGAATTCTTGCGGCTCAGAACACCGATAGCACCGTTATGAAGATCGCAAAGAATGGCGATCTTTCGTTCCCCTACAAAGACACCAACACTGGTGGCGCATTGGCGATGAATAAGAATGGCGCGCTTTTTGTCAACGAACGTGGGCTGCCATCCAGCGTCTGGCAGCTTGCTCCGGAGCGCAAAGTTCTCGCGGACACGTATAACGGTGAACCTCTGGATTGCATCGGCGGTGTGGTCAATGATCTGACGGCGGACAGCAAAGGCGGCGTCTACTTCACCATGAGCGGCGTCCTTTACGCCAACGCCAAAGGCGTGGTCACCAAATACGGCACTGCTGCAGGCGTCAACGGAATCATCCTTAGTCCCGATGAGAAAACGTTGTACGTGACCGGCCGGCTTGGTGGAGTCGGCGCTGGAGGAGCGGGAGGTGGTGCGAGAGGTGGTGCAGGAGCTGCTGGAGCCGGTGGCGGAGGAGGTGCCGCAGGCGGTGCAGCTCGCGCCGGTGGCGGCGGAGGCGGGGGTGCAGCGGGTGGCGCAGCAGGAGGAGCCGGCGGTGCAGCCGGCGGTGGTTTTGGTTGTACCCCCGGAAGTGCTCCACGCGGTGGGATCATTGCGTACGATGTGCAACCTGACGGGTCACTGACCAACGAACGTCAGTTTGCGACTGCCGGATCCGACGGCAGCACCGTTGATGCGGAAGGAAGAATCTATAGTTCCGCCTGCCCGTGGATCGCGGTGATTGCTCCGGATGGCAAGCTCCTCGGAACGATTCCAGTGCCGACAGACGACATCATCAGCCTTGCGTTCAGCGGTCCGGACAAGAAGACCCTTTATGGTGTCGCCAACAATCAACAGTACGACGAGATCTTCAAAATCGAGATGATCGCGCAGGGCTTTAAAGGCCGCGCCAAGTAAATGCGGCGTAGCCGCATCAAAACAGAGCTGCGTTAGCAGCGACACTCCCCATAGCCACCGGCGTGAGCCGGTGGAATACTAATCCGAAAACCATTCCAGGCGCGGGGCGGCGGCAGGCCAGGATTTTCCGTAAGCGCTCCGCATACCTTTTTCCTACCGCAGTTTCCGCACCGAGTGCTATACAAGTTCGCAAATAACCTTGTTTCATCGAAAAGCCCTTTGGAGGAAACGACGATGACGCGACGACTGCGCCAACTTTCACTCATGTTTTTGATCGTTGGGATTGCGATTCTCCCGATGCGCGCTCAGCAGGGCGCAAAGGATCAGCAGTGGCGAACGTATGCCGCGGAAAACGGCAGCACGGGATATTCGCCAGTCGATCTGATCAACCGCGACAATGTGAAGAACCTTCAGGCCGCCTGGAGCTGGAAGTTTGACAACTTCGGCAACGCGTCCTCTGAAACAACACCCATCATGGTCAACGGTGTGCTTTATTTCCCGCTGAGTCCACGCCGCACCATCGTTGCGGCCGATGCCGGCACCGGCGAGACACTGTGGACCTGGCGTCCGGAATCCAGCCCGCGCGAGGACGGATCGGCACGCAAGTATGCCCGTGGCGTCGCCTATTGGAGCAACGGCACGGATGAGCGCATCGTCACCATCACTCCCGGATTTAAGTTGGTAGAACTCAATGCGAAGACCGGTCTGCCGATCGCCGGTTTCGGACAAAGCGGTGCCGTGGATTTATTCGAAGCGCTCGATCTGGATTACAAAGGCGATCTCATCGGAAAGATCGGCAACAGTTCGCCGCCGGTGGTGTCTCACGACGTCATCATGGTTGGCCCAGCTCTTACTCCGAATTCTCCCAGCTACAACAATGTGAAAGGCGACGTCACCGCGTTTGATGTGCGCACTGGGAAGAAGCTGTGGGTCTTCCACACCATTCCCCGCAAAGGCGAACCCGGTTACGACACCTGGCTGAACGGATCTGCCGATTACACCGGGAATGCCGGTGTATGGGGACCATTCTCCACGGACGAGGAACTTGGATACGTCTACCTGAACATCGAAGACGCGACGAACGACTTCTACGGCGGGCATCGTCCCGGTGCGAACCTGTATTCGAACTCGCTCGTGTGCCTCGAAATCAAGACCGGCAAGATGATCTGGTACAAGCAGCTTGTCCATCACGATATCTGGGACTACGATATGCCGCCGCATCCAATCCTTTTGGACGTGACGGTCGACGGTCGCCCTCGAAAAATTGTCGTGCAGACGGGCAAGCAGGCGTTCGCGTACGTGTTCGACCGCGTGACAGGCCAACCGATCTGGCCGATGCCGGAGACTCCAGTGCCGCAAACCGATGTGCCGACGGAATGGACATCTCCCACACAGCCGATCCCGTCGAAGCCGCCAGGGTTCGACATTCAGGGACTCAAGGAGAGCGATCTCATCGATTTCACTCCCGCACTGCATCAACAAGCTCTCGACCTGTTGAAGGCGTCCAAGCTACGTTATGGCGTGATCTTCACACCGGCCTCGCTCGCGAACGCCCCGGATGGCACGAAAGGAACCGTCCAGATCCCGAGCGCCGGCGGCGGTGCGAATTGGTGGGGCGCTTCGGCAGACCCGGAAACCGGATTCGTCTATGTCGGCTCCGCGACGAACACCACAATCCTCGCCATGACCAAGAACGATCCGCCCGCCACTCCTCCAGCTCCGGGTGCGTTGCCAGGGTTCGCTTACCGAAACGGAGGCGGTGCAGCTTTCCCGACGATCCCGGGTGGGCAGGGCGGACGAGGCTTAAGTATTCTCAAGCCGCCTTACGGACGCATCACAGCCTATGACATGAACAAGGGCGAGATCGCGTGGCAGATTGCAAACGGCGATACGCCTCCCGCTGTGAAGAGCCATCCTGCGCTGCAGGGCTTGAACATGCCAAAGACCGGAAGTCCGCGGCAGGTCGGAATCATGGTCACGAAGACACTGGTCTTCGCCGGCGATGGAACCGATCCCTTCCTCAATGCATACGACAAGAAAACCGGTCAGTTGATCGCGCAGCTTCCGATGCCGGGAATGCAGACGGGACTGCCCATGACCTACGTGCATCAGGGACGTCAGTTCATTCTCATTTCTGTTGGCGCGGCCAACGGGCAAGGGCCGCAACTTGTCGCCTATGCGATTCCTGCAGCCCCTGCAGCAGGCGCGGGTGGCCGCGGAGGTCGCGGCGTCGCGGGTCCTGCTCCGGCTCCTGCCCCAGCAGGTCGCGGTGCTCGCGGGCAGTAGATGGTCTACGCTCCCAAAATGACAATTGAACATTGAACAGTGAACATTGAACATT
>JBGPBY010000050.1:0-20873 GCA_041481485.1 Terriglobia bacterium | reverse complement strand
TTCTTCAAGTTGCTCCGGACGTACTTATTCCGCCCTCCTGGCTAGCCCGCACTTCTCACCGGTTGCCTGCTGCAACGGTCGATACGCTCGTCCAGACTGCGTTGCGCTCGGGCTACCGCCTCGACGTACTGTCGAGTACGCCTGCGGCGGCCTCGGTCGCGCGCCTTGTCTGGACGGCGTCTCGACCGTTTCGCGACGGCAACCGGTGAGAAATGCGGGCTAGAATCCCTGGGACATCGAAAAATAGAGCAAAGTCTTCTCGTTGCTTCGTCCGGCCTCAATTCGTCCTGCCAACTTCCTGGACCACCGGTATTGAAAACCGCCGCCCGTGCCCGAATGCCAGTTGCTGGAGCTGAATCGCCGGCTGTTGAGAATCGAAAGATCGTCGCTCGAACGTGAATCCCCCCAAACCTGGCCCGAGTCCGCGAAGGCAAAAACATCGAGCCCGCGGACGTCCGATTTCACCCAGACCGTCTGGCGTATCTCCATCGAGAACATCAGATCGTTATTTGCGCGAAAGCGATAAGTCTCGTAGCCGCGAACGAACTCGCGTCCTCCCAGCCACGAGAGGTCATAAAAAGGAATCTGACTTCCACCCTTTGTCTGTTTCAGTTGACCACGACTACGCAACGCAAGCGTCGTTCCCCTATGACGCAGTGGAATGTAGAAGCGGAGATCGGCCTCTTCTTCGTTCCATCCATAATCGGTGAAGGCGTTGTGATACTTCAGTCCGTCGAAAGTTGCGAAACGCCCGAATAACTGCATCCCGCGTACTAATCCGCCGGAGTAGTCCCTGGTGTCGAACACCAAATAAGTGCCGTAAGACAGTATTCTGGAATTCGAATTCAGCCCGGGCGCCCATAAGGAAACGGGATCTGCAGCATCGGTAAAGAATGTCGCATCGATGGGATCGACCTTATTCCTTCCCTTGAAACTATGAGCGTCCATTATCGCTACGTAGGTTCCACCCTGAAGGTGAGCGGCGAGATCTCGCAATAAGGAAACCTGAAAACTACGCTGCTCGACGGCGAAATCCGTTCTGAAGTCCCGTGGGATTCGCGGCCCAATTCCAAAAAAATTACTGTTGCGCCACGCGTAACTGAACCATGCGTCCGCGTGATTCTTGCTGCTCCCAAGCCGGGGAACGAATAGCTCCAGATCGCCTCGCCGGTAGAATCTCGAGGATACGAGGGCATTGGCCCGCGCAGTCACCGACGGAATCAAGTCTTTCGAAGTGAATTGGACTCCGCCGCCAATACCAGCACCTTGTTCGAAGCCTCCAACGACGCCTCGTATGTAGCCGCTGCCAATGACCGCCAGCCGTTCATGCTGCGGAACACTTCGACATGTGGATTTTAAACAACCTTCATCTTGCGCGTCCTGGGCAAGGCCAACGTGAATCAACAGTAATGTGCAAATCCCGATGGCGCATACCCGGGCGATCTGTATTTTGGAAGCCATCTCCAGATCTCCTCCCCGGATTTCCCAATGCGCTGGATATGCACGCAGAGTTCCGCAAATTGGAAAGCAAAGGAAAAAATTCACCAATTGATGAGGAGTAAGAGCAAACTATTGAACCGTCTGACATGGAATCACAACTGCGTAACGATTCCGGTAGCCATCATAGGATTCATGGGAGGTATGCGATGAAAACAGGAGAAGATGTCGGGACAATGGGCCTCTATTCGTCGGAGTGCTGTCTTGTCGAAGTGGTCTTTGAAGCGGGTTGTTTTTCCCGCTGTCCGCACTGTTCCGCACTCTGCGAATGGGAACTCGTTGACGCTGCGGCCGCGTGAGACTGTAAACGCGGTCTATGACCGCGCGCAATTTCGAGGGAATCCCATTCTGAAAAATTGTGCGCGGTCATAGACCGCGCCTACAGGTGGACGCAGATTAACGCCGGCCGGAGTCCAGCGGAATTGGTCCGAGCAGCGTCATGTCTAGTGTGGGAGATGTTGTGGGCTGGTTATCCTGCCGGGTAGCGATTCGCATTTCGTTCATGGAAATCGTTGCGCTGGCCTGATTGTTGAATGGACCGTTCTGTATGCCGGTTCCCCAGTCTTCGTGAACGATGTTGAACTGGAAAACATCGCCGCTGATCATGCCGTGATCGAGAGCCCCGAACGTGAATGGATTGTCGCATGGGCCGCAGACGACGCCGCGGACTTCGTTCCCCACCTGTCGAAAGATAAAGTACTGCTTGCCGGGACCGGTTCCCCAGAGCCACAGGCCAGAAACTTTCTGGGCCGTGAGTGATTCGTTCGGTCCCGGAGGAACATAGCCTCCGCGGCCGCGAGCACCGGCAGGCAGAGCTCCGGGAACCGGAACCGGCGCTGGCGTGTTTGGTCCTCGCGCACCAGGCGGAGTCGCCTCGACGCGGCCTCCACCTTGTCCTCCGGCTGCTGCGGGAGCGGGTGCGGGGACCGCAGCTGGGGGCGGATCGACGCCAGGCGGAAGTGGAGCAATGGCGCCAGGCAGAACAACGCCGCTTGCCGGCCGCCGAGGTTCGCGCATCATCGTCATCTGCTTTGACGGTGTGGTGGAACCCTGGCGTTGAGACGTGAGCACCAAACGGCCGCCGGCAATCGATCCCTTCACATTTTCCCGATACGGCGCTCCCGGACCAGCGTCGTGCAACAATACTAATGAGAAGCCGTCGGCTTCCAACTTTCCTTCCATCACGAATGCCAGGTTTTCCGGATTGCTGCAATCCCAGCAGTAGATCCCCCGAATATCCGTTCCGCGTACGTTCAGCAGATATACATGACGATGTCCATCGATATCCGCAATCCAGCCGCCCCGGACCTCGTCCGGTGTCAATGCCGCTGCTGCGGTGCCGGCAAAACCGAGCCCCGCCATGATTACTCCGATGACGATCCATACGCGCAAGTTCATTTCGTCTTCTCCCTGGTGTGAGCAGTGCGATGTGCAGTCTACTTGAATGAGCGGTGTTTAAGGACAGTCGTCAAGAAATCCCTCTCCCAACGGGAGAGGGTGGCCGAAGGCCGGGTGAGGGGTACCGCAAGTAACAGTTTTTACGTGCGGTACCCCTCACCCAACCCTCTCCCGTTGGGAGAGGGATTTCTTGATATACCGCCTCTGCAGCCACTCGATTCGTATTCCTTCATAACTTCACTTCATTTGATAGCGAGTCCCGCTCAAAATCCGGTGCTGCAGACAAAGTTGGCGGCGTCATCCGAGCTGCCTGTTCCTTTGTATCTGGCAACCAATGGGTACTGGCAAAGCGGACGCGTTCGTGTGGTTCCGCCATTCTGGCGCGATGCCTTCAGAGTTTCCGGCGCTTTGCCATCTTCCACCCAGGCCAGTAGTGCATCTAACTGTCCGGTGGGAGCCGGACCTGCTCCTCCGCCGCAATGGCCGACGCCAGGTGCCAGGAACAACCGGATGAATTTCGATGCCTCGCTCGCACCACCCATCCGCTGCAGAACACGATTGTAGTAGTCCACCGTTCCATCGGCGGTGATCAGAGGGTCGGCCCAACCGTGCCACACAATCAAGCGGCCGCCGCGATTCCGAAAATCTGTCAGATCCGGATTGTCGGTGCCGATGACGAGACCGTACTGTTCGATGGACTGATCCCACAACCGCTGATATATCGCCGGAGTGATCGTAGCCCAGTCAAACTGCGGATTTTGCGCGATCCAGAATTTCAGCCAATCCTGCGTGAAGTTGAAGCCCCGAGGTTTTAGTGGAGTCCCTCCCGTGGCAGAGAGTGAATTCAAATCCGCTCCTGGAGACTGACCATACCAAAGAAAACTTCCATCTTCCCGGGTGGGTCCCTTCCAGATCTTGCGGATCACATCCGTGTCGGCCTGCGTAAATGAGCCACAGTCTCCCGCAGAGGTGCCCACAAGGACCTTTGGATCAAAGGTGCATCGATGCGGATCCTCAACGACTCCGTCCTTCACTCCATCGATTTGGTCGCAGGCGTTGATTGCGGCAGTCGTGGCAGCCGCCAGTTTGCAAGCGGGAACGGCATTTCCCATGTCGTTTTCCACCACGGAACCCCAGATCGATTGCATCATCAACTTGGGCCAGTTAATGGCGGGCGATGCGGAAAGGATGCCGTCGTAGTCCTGAGGATAGCGTTGCGCTTCCATCAGTCCCTGACGTCCGCCTGTGGAGCATCCATTGAAGTAGGAGTAGCGCGGAGCAACTCCATACATCGCTTCCGTGAGCGCCTTTCCGGTAACAGTCATTTCATGTATCCCGACGTGACCGTTGTCGCGAATGGCCTGCCAATTCAACTTTCCGTCCGCACCCAGAGCGAAACTTCCGCTGCCGCCGTCATGACCGGTATCGGTTGCACCTGCGGCGTATCCCTGTGCGACCGGGCCATTCACTCCCGTCGCGTTACCGCCGGAAAATCCACCGCCACCGGTTCCCTGAAACCTGCCATTCCAATTCGATGTGGGAATGCCCACCCAGATCCTCACCTTGTCTCCTGCCGGAGGATGAGTCGTGATTACCGTCACACGGCAAATCCCGGGATTGTTGGGATCCACCGCTGCCGACTCGATCGTCGTGTTGGGCAGCGCCATCGATGCCAGGCTCTCGCATGTACGTACTGGCTTTGCATTCGGAATCAGCGCCTTCGGTGGCGGACCCTGTGGGGCGCCACCCCCACGTCCCCCTCCCGCTCCGGGACCTGCCGGATTTCCACCACCTCGGCCAGCACCCGCAGGCGCGCCTGGAGCTCCAGCACCCGCGCCACGTTGACCTTGACCATGGGCGGAACTCACGATCGATGCCAATATCAACATCGCAAAAACAGTTTTTTGCTTCGCATTGTTCATAGTCGCTCTCGTTTCTCCAATAGTGATTATCTTCAGCGCGCCCAGTGGATTGGGCTCTCGGCGGCGGAGTATAGCAGATCCTCGAAATCGATAATCTATCGCACGAAGATCATTTTAAGATTTCTGTCTAATCAATCGTTGCAATCGCGAACTTCACTAAGTTAGAGTCCAGCCACCATGAGTCTAACTTTTGAACGTATCGAACCGGTTTCCAAGAAGGCGCGGGTCGTCACATTACTGAGGAAGGCCATACTTTCAGGGGCTATAAAAGGTGGCGATCAGTTCGTTGAAGGGAAGCTGGCACAGCAATTCGGCGTCGGGCAGGGATTAATCCGCGAGGCTTTGATCGAACTGGAGCATCACGGGTTCGTGCAGCGAACGCCGTTCTCCGGCACCACCGTTCCCACGCTGACATTAAAGGATGCACAGCAGATCTTCGATGTTCGAATCGGGCTGGAGCCCGTTGCATTTTATCTGGCTGGAACAAGCGCCAGCAGCCAGGACATCGCTGTGCTGAAAGAGCTTGTTGAAAAAACCAAAATCGCAGCGAAGGCCGAAGACCTTGAGGTTTTCTTCGATAGTCATTTGAATTTCCGGAAAAAAGTCTGGGAACTTTCCGGAAATCCCTATTTGCAACAGGCGCTGGAACGCGTCGTGTTCCCTCTTTACGCCTTGTATCTGATTCGCCGTTCTTATAATTCCGAAGGTATACTGCAGACAATTATTGAGTGCATTGAGCATCAGGATAAGATTCTTGATGCGTATCGTCGAAACGACAACGAAGAGGCGCGGCTGGTGGCACGGGACTTTCTCGTCCGAATGAAGGAGTATCTCGGAACGCGTTTGGTTCCTGAAGTCCGCGAATCCATGGGATGACGGGTTCAGCAAAATCGCGATGGCTTCTCGGGGGAGTTCTCGTCTTGCTGTGTGCCATAGTGCCGTACAGCCGGGCGGGACGGCTGCAGACTGCCTCCACACCGCGTCCTCCGTCGCCTGCATCGGCTGCCGCCCAGCGCGCCACTCTCGATCAATATTGTGTGACTTGTCACAATGACCGATTGAAAACGGCCAACCTGTCGCTTGAAAAACTGGATCTCGCGACGGCAGGAGACCGTCCGGAATTATGGGAAAAAGTGATTCGCAAACTTCGCGCAGGGGTGATGCCGCCGCCGGGAATCCGTCGGCCGCCTGAAGCGGAATATGACGGGCTGAGAGACTGGCTCGAAGCTGAAATGGACCGCAAAGCCGCAGCAAATCCGAATCCCGGTTCCATCGTACTGCATCGACTGAACCGCACCGAATACGCCAACGAGATTCGCGATTTGTTGAGTCTTGAAATCGATCCTGCCGCATATCTGCCTTCAGACGATGCAGCCAGAGGCTTCGATAACGTCGCGGGATCATTGACGATTTCACCGACTCTTCTCGAGGCCTACACCACAGCGGCGACGCGGATCGCGCGAATGGCAGTGGGATATTGGAAGTCGCCCACTCTGGCAAACTATATCGCGCCCGGCGATACGTCGCAGAACGAACATATCGAGGGGCTGCCTCTGAATACGCGCGGCGGGATGGTTGTCACGCACACGTTTCCAGCCGATGGCGAATACAAATTTGAAATCCAGAATTTCGGACTCGGCAAGTACACTCCGGGCGAAAAAATTGAATTTCTGGTGGATGGCGAGCGCGTGGAGTTGTTCGATTACGTGGGTGTCGGACTCAGTCAGGGTATGCAGGCTGACGCTGATGGTTCCATCGCAATTACGGTCCCCGTAAAGGCCGGTTCTCACAAGGTTGGCGTGACGTTCCTTGCGACTAACTTTCGGCCTACGCTCGATCTCATTAAACAGTACGAGCGGAAATCTCTCGAGAACAACAGTATCCCTCAATTGCAGTATTACCCCGCCATTGGGCTTCTGCGTATTCAGGGACCATTCGGCGCGAGCCGTCCGGAGAATTCACCAAGTACACGCAAGGTATTTACCTGCCGGCCGTCAGCCACAATCCAGGAAGAAGTCTGCGCGAAACAGATCCTGACGGCTCTGGGACGCCAGGCGTTTCGGCGTCCAGTGACTCCGCTGGATATGGAGTCGCTGATGAATTTCTATGCCGATGGCCGCAAGGACGGCACGTTTGAAGACGGCATTGAACTGGCCCTTCGACGGCTCCTGACAAGCCCGCAGTTCCTCGTGCGGGCCGAGAGAGAACCGGCAAATCTTCCAATCGGCAAGTCCTACCGGATTACGGATCTCGAGCTCGCCAGCCGCTTGTCCTTTTTTCTCTGGAGCACGGGACCGGATGAAACGTTGATCAATCTCGCCGCGCAAAACCGGCTCAGCAATCCGACAGTACTGGAACAACAGGTCAAGCGGATGCTGTCCGATTCCCGCTCCGAAGCACTGGTCACGAATTTCGCCGACCAGTTGCTGTATCTGCGGAACCTCACAGCGACATCACCCGACGGCGTGTATTACCCGAACTGGGACGACGAACTACGGCAGAGCTTCCGGCGAGAGACCGAGATGTTGTTTGAAAGCATCATGCGTGAAGACCGCAATGTCGTGGATCTTCTGACCGCCAACTATACTTTCGTCAACGAAAGACTCGCAAAACACTACGGCATCCCGAATGTTTATGGTGGGCAGTTCCGCCGCGTCACTCTCGGTCCCGACATGGACTATCGCCGCGGATTGCTCGGCCAGGGGAGTTTCCTGTCGGTCACGTGGGTACAGAATTTCCGGACTTCTCCGGTCAAACGCGGCGTCTGGGTGCTTGAAAATATTCTCGGAACGCCGCCACCGGAGCCGCCGCCAAACGTTCCTCCTCTCGAAGACAGTGTTGCCGGAGCCGGAAAAGTTCTGACTTTGCGAGAGCAGATGACGCTGCATCGCAAGAGCGAACCCTGCGCGAGCTGCCACAAACTGATGGATCCGATTGGTTTCGCTCTGGAGAATTTTGATGCCGATGCCAAATGGCGGGCCAAACAAGGAGGAGACGGTGGAGTTCCGATCGATGCCAGTTCGGAGTTGTGGGACGGCACCAGGGTGAAGGGGCCATCGGAACTGCGGCAACGGCTGCTTCATTATTCTCCGCAATTTGTCCGGATGATTACGGAAAGAATGATGACGTTTGCACTGGGCCGCGGAGTCGAGTACTACGACCTGCCCGTGATCCGGTCCATCGTGCGGGACAGCGAAAAGAATAACTACCGGTTTTCGACAATAGTGATGGGCATCATCAAAAGTGCCCCGTTCCAGACGAGAGTCAAGGCAGCGGAAAGCGCTGCGAACTGAAGAAGGAGCGACAAATGATTCTGACGAAGAAACACATTCCTCGCCGAACGTTCCTGCGCGGCGGCGCCGGAGTAATGCTGGCTCTGCCTTTTCTGGAATCCATGCTTCCGGCTCAAACGCCACTGAGCAAGACAGCGGCAGCGCCAGGTTCCGTCAAACGGTTCCTCGGCATCTGGCATCCGCACGGTGCTGCTCCCGGTTACTGGAGCCCTGTGCAGGAAGGACGTGATTTCGACTTTTCGTTTATTACCAAACCGCTGGAGCCGTTCCGCAGTCATGTCACGCTGATCAGCGGCCTGAACATGAACGAATCCTTTGCCACCGAGGAAGAACCCGGCGGCGATCACGCCAAAGGTGCGGCATTGCTCTCGGGCGCCCGCCCACGGCGGAATGCGGTGAGCCCGTATCTGGGCGTCACCATCGATCAATTGATCGCGAACACATACGGACACGACACGATCCTGTCCTCGATTCAGCTTGGAGTGGAAGACACCACGAATTTCGGAAACTGCAACTGGGGTTACAGCTGCGCCTATACCAATTCGATTTCGTGGACCGATGCGAGAACTCCCCTTCCCACCGAAATCAATCCGCGCGTGGCTTTCGAGCGCTTGTTCGGCGACGGAACCAATGCCCAGGAACGCATGAAGGGAAGAAAGCAGAATGCCAGTATTCTGGATTCGGTTGCCAATGAACTCACGGGTTTCAAGAAGGACCTCGGCGCCGGTGACCGTGCCCGCCTCGATAATTACACCGACAACATCCGTGAACTGGAACGGAGAATCACTCTTGCCATGAACCGCAACATGAAAGAGCCAAGTGCAGAAATCCCGTTCGGAGTTCCCGACAGCAACAACGAGCATTTCAAACTGATGTACGACCTCCTGGCGCTTGCGTTCGAAGGCGACATCACACGCTCGGCGACATTCATGCTTGGCCGGGATTTGTCGGGCACCAGCTTCCCCGAAAGCGGTTTTAACGGCGGATGGCATGGCTCGTCTCACCACGGTGACAAGCCAGAGAATATTGCGAACTACGCGAAGATGAATCGATACCACGTGCAACATCTCGCGAATTTTTTGGCAAAGCTGAAGAACATGCCGGAAGGCGACGGGACCGTCCTCGATCACATCCTGGTCTACAAGGGCAGCAACATGGGCAACTCGCATCGCCATGCGCACATCAAGGTTCCGGTGATCCTCGTTGGTGGAATCGACGGTACGTTCAAGGGGAACCGCCATATCGTCTTCCCGGACGATACCACGCAGAAAACGTCCAACATGCTTCTGAGCATTCTGCATATGTTCGGAATCGAACGGGATTCGATCGGCCAAAGTTCAGCGCCGCTACCTGGCCTTGCGTGATCTGTTCTGTTAAAAAGAAAATGAAGCGGATCATTATTGCAACATTGGCGGTGTCGTTTCTCTGGTTTGCCCTGCCTGCAGCAGGCCAGAGAGGAGCAACGCGGCCACGCGTCCAGATGCCTCAGGGACCCGTTCGGGAAATCATTCGCCAGAATTGCACGGCCTGCCACGGGATCGATGAATACGCGTACTATTCCCTCGATGCTGCAGGCTGGCGAGATCTGATCAACACGAAACACAAGAGCGGCGATCTGAAGATCTCGAACGGAGACCTGAATGTCTTAGTAGACTGGGCTGTCAGCAAATTTGGACCGGCAACGAAAGCCTTTCCCCGCACCTACGTCGCACCGGAAATCACGACCTACTTCACAGATCCGGAAGCGAAGCGACTTCTGGATAGCGCCTGTGCGAAATGCCACGAAGCCGAACGGATCAACAAAGAACGCCGGACCGCAGAGGCATGGCGCGTTCTCGCCGTCGATATGAGGGAACGCGGCGCACAACTCAGCGACGAGGAACTCGAGAAGTTAGTGGAGTGGCTCGGGCGCGTCCGCGGCACGAATCAGGATCAGTAACATTCCCGCCGGGGACCGATATTGGTGTTTTACACAGAATTCGAAACGTCAGACACGAAAGAACAGCATCGAATCGGAGGAATTATGCCGAAAATTTGTCGCACCACCCTGCTTGCCGCTCTTTTGTCCAGCGCGCTATTGCCATTTGCTGAGGCACGTCAAGATACTTCCAGTCGACTGGCCGGAACGGTAATGGACGCAGCTGGTGCTGGCTTACCAGCAACGATCGTTTGGGTTGTCCCAAATTCCCTCACTCAGGACGAAATGAGTCAAGTCGACGCAGCGCAAAAAGCTTTCGAATCGGCCGAACTCCAGCTTAGAGCCGAATTGGCGAAGCTCGTTCGGGGCTCATCTGTTATCCGCTTCGTCACCAAGGAGCAACAGAATGTCGCACAAGCGGATAGCCGTAGAACTGAATTAGAAGTAGCTGTCGCATCAAAATTGGTCCGGGGTCAATGGACTCTCACAACGGACGCCACGGGTGGATTCGTGCTCGATGGCCTGGCTCCCGGTTCGTATGTGATCAAGGCTTTTCGGGACGGATTTAAGCCATCGCGATTGACATTCGTCGAAGTCAAAAGTGGACAGCAAGTAACGACGGACGTCACGATCCGACCATTCTAATTCGCTTGATCGCCCATCAATCCGAGGGGAGCCTGGTGTCCCAGAAGTCCTGAAAGTTCCGGGTTGCTTCGGCATAAGCGGCGCGCTTCTGCTCCAGTTCCTGTGACGTAACATCGCCACCGAGACTTTGCAATTGAGCGAGTCTGTATTCAACCTGGCGAAGTTGATAATTCTGCTTGAGAATCGAGCCTTCAATGATCAGCGGAATATTGTGGAATCCAATACTCTGCATTTCCCCGTCGGTATTTCCAGCCTCACGCAAAACTTTGGGAGACACTTTGTTGCGAGACAGGTCCGTCAATTTGCGAAAGCTTTCCAGGAAACCTTGCATTTGATGCAGGCGCTCGATTCCATACTGGGCGGAGTAGGCGTGATCGAATTCTTCCTTGCCTTCCTCTCCGTCCGGATGCCGTTTTTTGAGGCTGAGGAAACCCACCGCCCCGGCGTCGTTCGGCAATCCCGATACCGGTTTAAAACTGTCGAGTGCTTCCAAAATCTGGATCGCTTTGGGATCGCGGTGAGCAAAATACGCAATAAGCCCAACCAGAGCGATAGCAATAGCCAGACTGATCAATAACGTTTTCATAAAGGCCTTTCCGGATTCGACTCAGGACCGTACGACTACGAGACGGATAGGAAGCACAAACCAGGGAGGCGCTGAACCGCGCATCACGTCACTGATCGTAGGATACTGCCTGATATTGCCTTGCCCGCGGGGATGAGAAGGCGGCCTTTGCAAAACACATTCCCCACAGTAGGGCGAAGCCATACGCCACAAGCATGATCCATGACACGTGCGTGACCGATTGCCCTGATGCGGTCTGCCATGCGACAGCAACACATGTACCGAGCCAGGTCATGCCGGCCACATGAATCCAGAATCGCGAAGTTGTGTCCGGCAAAGTCGACCTCTTAAGGAACAACGCGACCAGAGGGACTGCCTGTACCGCGTGAAAGCAAAGAGCATGAAGGGGAAGGATGTTTCCTGCCGGCCCGACATGGCGTCCTTGAAGAGCGCCCATCCAGAAGCCAGAGAGAAATCCCATTACAGTAACAATCGATGCGTATCGAATCGCCAGGAGAAACAGCACGTTTGGTCCCGTCAGTGGACGACGCCAGAGTTTCACTGCGAGAACGATAAACATCGTCATGATTCCAAGTGCCGAGATTCCGAATAAACCACCGGTAATTTGGTCGACCGCTCCACCGACACGTGTGAAACGAGGGTCTATTCCACGAAGCACCTGAATCGTCTCGACGACAAAGCCATAGGAAGTCAATCCCACAACGATCCGGATCCATCGGCGGCGGCCACGCGCCGTGAATTCCGCCAGGGGCACGAACAAGGCAAGGGTGATCACATAGATCCCGACAGCAGCATCGAACGACATGGACTTGGTAAGATCGCCTTCCGGAAGGATTATCGTTCCATGGGCCAGTGCAATCACACTGGTCACCCCTGCGAGAGTCACACCGGCAATTCCCAGCCAGAGCAGCGATCGAGTTTGTGAGAATGGATCGCGCATGAGTGGTGCGAATTATAGCAAAGCTCCATCAGGACGGAAATCCTGCGGTGATTCTCTTCCTGCAAAAGGTGACGTTCATCTCAACGCCGTCCTTGCTTTCGTCTTTCCGGCAGACACCATCTGCGAGCCGTGCCTCCCCAATAGGGCTCAAATTAGTTGGAGCTTTGCCGCTTGATACCTTTCAGAATGACAGGCAATCCGGCGTAGTTGTCGAGCGCGATGGTTTTTGTGGCGCTGTCAATTGCGACCTTTCCGGTCAGGACGCCCCGCCCTTCACCTTCACCTTTTGAATTAATACGCAGTTCAATTATCGAAAACGTGTAGTCGGAAAGCGTTACTCCGGGTGCGGGCGTCCATAAATTGCTCCACATGCCGATGCGTCGATCCGTCGCGAGAATAATGCGCTCGCCGCCATCCGGCTGGGGTAATCGATAGGCGTATTTGATGGAGTATCCCACGTTCTCGGAAGTCCACAGAATGCCCACGGTGTTCGCTTTCTTGATTGCAGCTGCGAGCGACGATTCCGGCGTCTGTGCGGCGGCACCGGTGCCTCCGCGTCCACCACGCCCGCCTCGAGGCGCGGCGTTATCGGGGTCCACGGCATCGGGATCCGGTGGCACGTCCAGCTGCGGTGCAGGTGAATCTGCCGGTACATCCGCACCTCGCGCGCCGCGGCCAGCTGTTCCACGTCCTCCACCACCGCCCAGAGCCCCGGCTCCGCCACGTCCTGCGCCGCCTCCACCACCACCGCGTCCACCACGGCCTGCTGCCGGAGTGGAAGTCAGCATCCACGCCGCCGCGAATTCATCCCGTTTGCTGTCGGGAGACCACTCCGTGATATTGATCCTTATTGTCTCGCCCGCTCCGCTCACGTTCGCCGAAGTTGCGGTGAAGTGTGCGCCGCTCTCCGCATGAAAGGCAGCGGCGACGAACATAACCAGGGCCAATCCCGGCAAAATTCGGTTGGCAAGGCGCGTCATAGGTTTACTTCTTGTCTTCCTTGTTTCCCAGACCGCCGGTGACGCCATCGACCTGGTAGCCGGTCTGAATCCTTCTCATGACCTGGATTTGAGCAGGAGTTGCAGTTTTCGGATCGACGTTGGCGATGGAACAGGTGAAACCGCGCAGCGTGCACTCCGAAGTGGTGTGTTTGATGCCGCGTTCCTTCATGATTCGAGACATCAGTTTGTAAGCGTCCTCGTTAAAGACGATGGCGTTGTTTGGCCGGAAGGTCCCGATGCCAATGGCGTAATCGATCGGCATCAGCGGCTCGATACTGGAACCGAAGGCTCCATCGTTCTTTTTTCCCAGATCGTACGCACCAAGGTCGGCGTCCTTGTCAATCAGGTATTGAATGATCGGAACGTCTCCGATGTTGGCTGCCACCATTAGTGCGGTGATGCCATAATCGTCCGCAGCATTCACATTCTGGCCTAGTCCGATCAGCAGCTTCACGACTTCGAGTCTTTCCGCTGGAGTTCGTCCTTTGCTGTAGCCCGGGATAAATCCCGTGCCGCAGGCCGCCATCAGCACGGTCTCGCTGTCTTTAGATATGATTTTCGGATCCGCGCCATGGGCCAGCAGCAGTTTCACCAGTTCGATATCGCCGGAGAATGCGGCGCGCATCAACGCGGTTGCAAAAACGATTCGAGGCGAGCCGTCTCTCATGCGCGCGCGAGGCGTATTATTCACGAGAAAGTTCACGTCGGCGCCGGCATCGAGAAGCTTCTGGATCAGAGGCAGCGGGTCTGCCGTCACCGCCCACGGAAAATTCGGAGCCGTTTCCATGTTGCGGCGGTCCACCGCCCAAAACAACGGGGTGAATCGCTGGGCGTCGGGCTGATTCACATTGGCATGGTTGTCGATCAGAAATGATGCAACATCGTATCCGCCGTTAAAGACTGCCAAGCCCAATGCATCCTTGCCGTCTCCGCCTTTGATGTTGATGTCCGCGCCCGCGGCCACCAGCATACGCGCCGAATCCAAATCACCTTCACGGGCCGCGAACATCAACGGTGTGAGCGAACCGCTGGCGTTTTCCTCGACTTGATTAGGTCTGCCGGCTACGGGTGTGGCGCCTTCAAAGCCCCGCCCTGTCGCAGAGGGCACAAACTTAGAACGGGCGTTGACATTGGCGGCACGGTCAATCAGCATGCGGACAACCGCGTGGTTGCCTTCCACGACGGCCCACATCAGCGCTGTCGTGTCCCCCCAGGTTTCACGAGTATCAACTTTCGCTCCATTATCCAGAAGCACCTTGACCGCATCAGGCTTTCCCGTACGCGCGGCCATCATCAGTGCAGTATCACCGTATGAACTCAGAGGAGTGTTCGCATCAACGCCGGCCTTCAGCAGCCGGCCGATCATGGTGGCGCTGCCGTTGAGAGCCGCAAGCTGCAATGGAGTTGCGCCATCGCGGTTTGAAGCAGAAGGCTTGGCTCCGGCATTCAAAAGCAGATCCGCGACTTCCAGATCATCGGCGCGAACTGCCCAATGGAGAGCGGTGGTTCCGTCGATTTGTGGCGCATTGACATCCGCTCCTTTCTGCAGCAGCGAACGCAACACGTCCTTTTTCCCCTGCAATACCGCGTCGGCCACTTCACTGCCGGCACCATGTATCGGCGGTGCCGACAAGACCGCAATGACAAGACAAGAACTCATCAAGGTGATCATGTGCTTCATTTGTCCACCTAACTCTCACAACTCAATTGTGACCATGCAGTTCCGATTGCGGAGTATAGTTGGGGCCCTATCCTATTACAATCGATAATCTATTGCCTTCACGTGTCCCATGCTGCCCGTCACCAAGCGTTGCCCAATACAAATAAGCGGCGTGGATGTTTGCGTTGGCCGGAACACCGGCCATATGGATAAGCCCGGTTCCACTGCCTCGGACTCCCACGCCAGCGATAGCGTAATCGCCGGCAACCAGAAAAGTGTTGAACGGTGAAAGATCGGATCCCGAAGGAGCTGCCAACGTTGCTGATGCCGGGGAGGCCATTGACAACGGCCTACACCCCCGTTGACGCACTCAAACACCGGCTTTTGCGGAAGACTGGAGTGTGTAAAGAAGATTGCTGCAAGCAGCATGAATGTGCGGCGCATGAAGGCCTCCCGGGTCCGACAGACAACGATCACGTCAACCGAAGATTCTTTATGGATATGGAAGTTTAAATGTGAAGGCGCCAGGATCAGCGAGGATTTTTGTAGCGTTCCTTGCATCGCAATGCCGTGTGTATAATATAGCTATGAAGACCATACAAATTACTGTGGACGAATCTCTGTTGGCGCGTGTGGATGCCGATGCGGAAACCAGGCGCGATGGGCGATCGGCCGTCTTCCGCCGTGCGATCTTCGACTACCTTCAACGCCGCAGAAAGAATGAAATTGCGGATAGCTATCGGAAGGCATATGGGAAGAAGAGTGGTATAAAGCCCGAGTTTGAGAACTGGGAAAACGAAGGTGTATGGCCGAACGAATAGCCCGTGGCCAGATCTGGCAGTACGAATTCTCGCGGCCGGATAAACGGCGGCCGGTCCTGGTGCTGACTCGGCCGGAAGTTATCGAAATGCTGCATACGGTCATGGTGGCCCCCATCACGTCTACTATTCGCGGAGCGCCAGGCGAAGTCGTGATTGGCATTGACGAGGGACTCAAGCGAGAATCTGCAATCAATCTCGACCACATACAGACAGTTGAGAAGTCCCGGCTTACGAGGTTTGTCGGCAACGTTCAGCCTTCTACGATGAAGTCCGTATGCCGTGCGTTATCCATTGCGACAGGCTGCGACTGATTTCATTGACTCGCCCAATTCATACTGATAAACGTAGCCGGGGATGGACTCATGAAATCACTCAGCAGGCGGAGATTTGTGCAGACCAGTGTTCTTGGCGCCCTGGGGCTCGCTCGAATTCTGGTCGCAGCCGACATCTACAATGTTCGTGACCACGGCGCTATCGGTGACGGCAAGACTCTCGATACCGCCGCTGTCAACAAGGCCATCGATGCAGCCTCTGCGGCAGGGGGCGGAACCGTGGTATTTCCGGCGGGAAACTATCTCTGTTACTCGATTCGCCTCAAGAGCAACATCGCACTGCTCATCGATCACGGCGCCACGATCATTGCCGCGGACCAGCCTCAACCGTCCCAGCCCGGCTATGACAACTTCGAGCCCAACATCTGGGGCGACCTCGTCTATCAGGACTTCGGCCACAGCCATTGGCGTAACAGCCTGATCTGGGGCGAAAATCTCGAAAACATTTCCATTCTCGGCACCGGCACCATCTGGGGACGCGGCCTTCTTCGCGATGGCGGCACGACACAGGGACAGGGCAACAAGACCATCGCGTTGAAGTTGTGCCGCAACGTGAACCTCAAGGACTTTACCGTGTACCAGGGCGGATGGTTCGTTCTGCTCGCGACGGGAGTGGATAACATGACGATCAGCAACATCAAGGTCGACACCAACCGCGATGGCTTCGATATCGATTGCTGCCGCAACGTCCGCGTATCGGATTGTACGGTGAATTCCCCGCAGGACGACGCCATCTGCCTGAAGAGTTCTTTCGGCCTGGGATTTGCGCGTGCGACCGACAACGTCACGATTACCGGCTGCCAGGTCAGCGGCTACACGATGGGTTCGATGCTGAACGGGACGTATCAGTTTGCCGCAAACGGAGGAGGAACGGGCCGCATCAAGTTCGGCACGGAGTCGAATGGAGGATTCCGCAATATCGCGATCTCCGATTGCGTGTTCGTGCACTGCAACGGTCTGGCCATCGAAAGCGTGGACGGCGCAATCATCGAAGATGTCGCCGTCAACAACATCACGATGGAGCATATTTCGAATCCGCCAATATTCATCCGCCTTGGCGCGCGCATGCGAGGCCCGGAAGGGGTGCCGGTCGGCGCCATTCGGCGAGTAAACATTAATAATGTCGTCGCGGCGTATGCGAGTTCGCGTGCGGCGTCGATCATCAGTGGAATTCCCGGTCATCCCATCGAAGATATCCGGCTGAGCAATGTCCGGATTCTATACAACGGCGGGGATGGCGCTGGTGGATTCTCGCGTGGGGGACGCACAGGCGGCCGCGGAACCGGATTACCGCCTGCGCCTCCGGATCCGTTTGGCGCCCCGGAGCTTGAGGACAACTATCCCGAGCCGACGATGTTTGGCTCACTTCCCGCGTATGGCATCTATGTGCGACACGCACGGCGCGTGTCGATGGATCACGTGGATTTGAGCCTGATGCGCGCCGACCCGCGTCCTCCGGTGATTTTGTTTGATGTTGCCGGAGCGCAGTTCGAACACATGGAAGCACAGGCGGACACCGGTGCACCGTTGTTCATGCTGAATAATGTGAGTGACTTCTCCGCGGAGAAAGTTGTGGGGCTGACCGACATGCGGCGCAGCAAAATCGCACAGGAATCGATTTCGGGAACGGGCGTACCGGCTCCAGCTTCGACCTACACGCCAGCTGCCCCGGCCGAAAATCTTCCAGCGAGTTCGAATTCGCCGATCGCTCCGGCAAGGGCTCCGCAGTAGCATGTTCGATGGACTGCAATGCCGCGAATCTGTTTCAGTCACGCACGAGCTTCACATCGTTCACGATCAAGACCAACGCAAGTTGATCGGAACGATTTCTGTGAAAACCGACGGCTTATTTGAAGAGACGACAAATCCGGAAGGTGGCGGATCGCCCGGCTGGTAAGCCAACTAAGCTGATCTAATCTGAGCGAGGTATGACGAGGGGAATTTCCGTGTCGACGCATCGGATTCCATCTGGGGTGATGGCTGGAAGGAACTTCCATTGATCGACAGCGGTGCGGATCGCGTTGTAAAGAATCGCATCACCGCCTTTCGCTTCGCTGCTGGAGACATTACCCTTCACATCGATTCTGGCCTTGACGCGAACCGTCACTGGAAGCCCCTTCACCTTGGAGATCAAATTATCTGGAAATTGAGGATCCACACGGGTTTTCAGACGCGTCAAAGCGAATCGGCTGTCCATTTGAAGGCAGCTGGTGGTGGTAGCGATGGCGGCGGGGGGCGGCGAGCACGATTTCATTTTATCGAGAATGTCTTCGCCGAACGACGGCTCCGGAAGTAGTGCATTGACCTGGGCGCGAATGTTTTCCATTGTCGCAATATCACTTATCGCGCATGCGCGGCTCCACGCTTCCTCATGGCTGGACAGAATCTGAAGATACCGCATACGGATATCATCAATTTCCTTTGAGCTGCTCAGAGACGTCAGTTCCCGATAATCACGAGCAGCCAGGACAAACTCGCCGGCATTGAAATCCTTATTCCATGCAAGAAGAGCGCGGCCCGCTGCGATCTCCAGCTTTCCCTCGGAAAGGTCAACGTATTGCGCCGCCAACTCATGTTTGGGCTCCAGAACAACTGCCTCCCGGAATTTTTGCAGGGCGTCCTTCATTTGATCTTTCTTGTAGGCATCCAGCCCTTCCTTGAATACCAGTTCGGCGGCCTTCGAAGAAAGGGCAGCAATGCCGGGGCACTTCGCCTTGCTTGATCCGATCAGCTTCACAACAGCATCACTATTCCCGGCACCCAATTGCTTTTGCGTCTCATCGGCCAGGGACCGGCACCGTAGTTCATTCTGCTCGGCTTTCGCCTCTTCGGCTAACCGGACAACCTTTGGCGCAAAGACCTGCGGATCAATGTGATGATCCGAATCGAGCGCATACAACTCCACGAAGTAAGCCCTCGCTCGATCATTGTCATTCAGCCCCATGTATCCGAGAGCAAGCTGCAGCTTGACGTTGATCTTCTCTTCCAGAGGACCAGATTGCTGCCGACGCAGTTCATCGGCACGAGCCAGCAACTCTACCGAATTCGCGAAATCCGCTTCGTAATAGAGCGCCTCCGCGCGAGCCAGCAGCTCGCTGGGTTCATCGGTAGGAGTCGACCAGCCGAGCTGGTTCACTGAAGCAATAATCAATAATAAAAGAATAACTCTGGACATTCTCGCCATGGAACCTGCCTCTATGGGAAGAAGTTCTGAATCCCAGTTTCATTTCCTGTGATTCGATATTTCTTTGCCTGGAACTGCGGGTTTTGGAAGACTAATACGCTACCGATTGGAACGCGAACACCGCTCAATGGTGTTTGCCCCAAATCTTTCTTGTCGGCTCCGTCCATGAAAACCTCTGCCCAGGGTTTGGAATTAATCTGAACATTCACTTCAAAAGTGATCGTTACTTTCACGGTTCGATCGCTATTGATGTTGTGCGTCAAATTTTTCCGTAAACTTCCATGGCGATATTCGAGCGTGTGCGTTCCTGCAGATAGCTGCAGTGAGACTGGCGCAGCTCCGAGGTATGCATCATTTTCATAAATGTCGACGGTGGTCGGAGAGCTGATCGCAAGGGATCCAGTGCTCGCAACGGCCGGCTGGTCCGCCAATGCAGAGGCCGGAATTGGAGCAGGCGCTTGAGCCGGTTCCACGGTGGTTTTTGGAACAGGTTGAGGAGTGGATACACGGAGGGGCGGCTTTTCCACAATTGCGGCAGGCTTCGGATCCGGCGAACGCAGTTCTACTGCATTTTCACTAGCGATGGGCTTAGAGTTATCGGACGCGCCAAGAGCCATCAGCGGCGCCTCTACAGGATTCGATTTTCTTCCAAACTTCGGCAGACTGACGACCAGAACGCCGGCAATTACAAAAGCACTCGCACCTACCAACCATCGAATCGCTCGCTTTCGACTCGACGTCGGATCGAAGGAGGGCAAATGCGATGGGTCCAGGCCGTCTCTCTCAGGAGCCTGCTTCATCTCCGATTGAATTGAGAGGCGCCGCGTCCATGCGGCGCCATCGTTGGGATCTATCAGGAGCATTTCCCTGGTCAGATCCAGGCAATCCTCCATGCGCCTCTGCTCGTAGGCTTGCCGCGCGAGTTCAGCGAGCTCGGACAAAGCCCTATTCGGCGATTCGCCGATCTCGAGATGCCTTTTTGGATCTGGCGCTTCTTTTGTCGACACCGTCGTCACTCCTGACTTAATTCTTCAGAGCCGGGCGTACTTTGTGTCCAGTATGTTTTATTTGACGAAAATTCCAAATAGTGTTTCACGGAGTGTTTCACAAATCAAGACAGTTGCGAAGACGGTTTGCTCAGAATAAACCGCAATGAGCCGGTCGCCATGATTGTTCCCACGTTCCACCACCGAGACCCTTTCGATCGCATTTTGATTGCGCAGGCTCTGCAATTGAAGGCAGCCATCATTGCCAAGGATTCTGCGTTTGATCCTTACGGCATCGAACGCGTCTGGTGAATCAACTTCGGTTGCACAGTTGCAGTTTGCGCTCGCTGCGTCCGCCACCGGACAAAGTACGAGAAGAGTCAAAACAATGTTGAAAAGCATGAAATCCAGGAACGACGCTACCCGATAACGGCGCGCTGTCGTACCAGTCACTTCCCGTCTTTCAGTTGCTGGTAGACCATGCGGACGAAGCGGTCTGCGCTGGTACCGTTCCCCGCCGGCAGGAGACCGCCTGGAACACTGGCGTCGTAGGGCGCGGTCACTTTCGCGGCCAGAACTTCCGCTTCGGTCTTGCCCTGTGCAATCAGTTGCTGGACCTTCGACTGCACGCCCAGGATCATGTCACGGTAAGGAACGATGTCCGTTCGATGAATGTAAGTGCCGTGGCCC
>JBGPBY010000049.1:0-20983 GCA_041481485.1 Terriglobia bacterium | reverse complement strand
CGTAAATATTGTTACGTGCGGTACCCCTCACCGGCCGCTGCGCGGCCCCCTCTCCCGTTGGGAGAGGGATTTCTTGATCGACCACCTCTACTGCCACCCGATTCCCATTCCTTCACAACTTCATAAACCGCGCCTACAATGGATTTATGTTAAATTCGGCTTCATTCAGGCCGTCGATGGGAGGCAGAACCGTGGATCAGGCTTTCAAGCTCCGTACAATTCTGTTTTTTGTCCTAATGATTCCCGCCGTATTCGTCCTCGCGGAAGGCACGAAGATCACTCCGCCTCAAAACAAATTTCCATTGAGCCACGATGTTGAAATCGGGAAGGAGGCGGCGGGACAGGTTCGGCAGGAGCTTCCATTGTTGCCGGAAAACGGCGATATCGACACCTATGTGAAGCGTGTCGGTCAGGGTCTCGTTGTAGCAATCCCTTCGGATTACTCCCATCCTGAATTTCATTACGAATTCAGAGTCGTGAATGTCAGCGACATTAACGCCTTCGCATTGCCGGGCGGACCGATGTTCGTCAATCGGGGAATGATTGAATCGGCGCACAACGAAGGAGAAATGGCTGGAGTGATGGCTCACGAGATCAGTCATGTTGCATTGCGTCACGGAACGGCTCAGGAAACAAAGGCACAAAAGCCGGGAATACAGCTCGGAGCGATCGGAGCCACCATAGCCGGGGCATTGGGGGGAAATATTGGAAAGATTGCCGGCCAGGTTGGGTCGGCCGGTCTCGGCCTGGTTATGAACAAGTTCAGCCGCGAGGATGAGACTCAGGCAGACGTTCTCGGTGCACAGATCATGGCGAAGGCGGGATATAACCCGCAGGATCTCGCAAACATGTTCAAGACCATTGAAAAAGAAGCCGGTTCGGGAGGCCCACAGTGGATGAGCGACCATCCGAATCCCGGGAATCGATATGACCGGATTTCACAGGAAGCGAAACTTGTGACCATTGCCTCCGGTGTGCGCAGCAATCAGGCCGCTGAATTCTCGCAAGCACAAACCACACTGAAGGCGATGCCCAAAGCCAAAACAACGTCTGAAATCGAAGCGGCCAAAAATACCAATAACTCTTCTGCGAATACCGGCAATGCACCCATATCCGCAAATGTGGAACGGCCCGCGGGACAGTTCGTCGATTTTGAACAGAAGGGCCTGTTCGGCCTCAGCGTGCCAGCCAACTGGAAACAGCTGCGCGATAATTCCTCGGTGACCTTTGCGCCAACCGGCGCTTATGGAGCTCAGCAGGGACGTTCAGTGGTCACACACGGCGCAATCGTCGGCGTTGCCGCGGCACAATCCAATGACTTGACCTCGGCATCGGACCGTTTCGTCGAAGGAGTGCTGCAGGGTAATTCCTATTTGTCCGGACGTTCGCCATACACGCGAGTCCGCCTTGGAAACTGGACTGGCTTACAGCGGCGATTGACAGGACTGTCCCCGGTAACGCGCCGCCAGGAAATCGTGGATGTATCGACGGCTCTCATTGGAAATGGTCAGCTCTTGTACATTGCCCAGATCGTCCCCAGCGACGAGCAGGATGTGTATCGCAATGCCTTCCTGCAGATGCTGAACTCGGTGCATGCGGTGAAATAGTTCGGCCAGCAAAAAAACTGCGGTTACTTTTTCATGGGTTGTTTGTAGCCCAATGCTTCCAGTTTGCGTCTGGCGATATCCACATCGGCGTTATTTGAAAACGGACCGACCTGCACGCGATACAGCTTCTTCGGTCCATCACTATTTTCAATGAGCGCATGGAATCCTTTTTTTCTCAGATCATCCACTTCTTTATTTGCGGCAGCCGGTTGCTCGAACGCACCAACCTGCAGGTAAATCATTTTGTCGCCGGATGGCCGGGGCGCCGGCCGATCCGTTGCCGGCGCCGGAGGCGGCTCGGCGGCAACCTTGGTCTTCGCTGCTGATTTTGCCGGAGGCGGATCCGCCTTCGGCGTTTCCGGCGCGGGATCTACGACGATCACTGTATCTTTGACCGCACTCGCTGCAGAAGCGGACGAATCGATTTTCTCGATTTGCGGTGCCCCATGAGAATCACCAGCAGTATTTTTGACTGATGGATTTGCGGAAGCGGACTCCGCGGAATGCTGTACCTGACCACGCCCGACCACTATTCCCAGAACGAAAAAAATCGAACACAGAATCACGATACCAATGAAGATGATCAGCGTGAAGCTGTGTCCTTTCCACGAACCCTGATCGTCCATCTATTCTTTTCCCCGGGCCTTTGAAAAATAATCCAGAATGTCGATCGGAAGCGGGAATACGATGGTCGTGTTTTTCTCCATACCGATCTCAGTCAGAGTCTGCAAATAGCGAAGCTGCAGTGCGACGGGTTGGCTGGATATGACCTGCGCGGCTTCGAACAGGCGCTGGGACGCCTCGAATTCACCCTGGGCATGAATCACCTTGGCGCGCTTCTCGCGTTCGGCTTCGGCCTGACGCGCCATGGCGCGTTGCATCGATTCGGGAAGATCGACGCCTTTCAATTCGACGAGGGCGACTTTAATTCCCCATGTATCGGTGTGCGTATCGAGTATTGCCTGCAGGCGTTGATTCAGCAGTTCCCGTTTGCTCAACAGATCATCGAGCCCAACTTCACCGAGCACGGAGCGTAGCGTGGTTTGCGCAAGCTGCGACGTGGCGTAGAGATAATTTTCCACTTCGACGATGGCCTTGCGCGGTTCGACAACTCGGAAATAGACGACGGCATTCACCTTCACCGTCACGTTGTCCGACGTGATTACGTCCTGAGTGGGAACGTCCATGGTGATGGTACGCAGACTCACACGAACGATGCGGTCTATGGGCCAGAACAGCCAGATGAGGCCCGGCCCCTTGGGGTCCGGCAGCAGCCGGCCGATGCGGAAGATCACCCCGCGTTCGTATTCGCGCAGGACGTTCAGAGAGTTGGTGATCCATATAATTACAATCACCAGTACGACCAGCAGAACCTGAAATCCGCCCATCAGTTCCTCTTTTCTTCCTCGACCTGAAGCTTGAGACCCTGCATTTTCACGACTCGAATTGGAGCGCCTTCGGGAATTGCCGACTCCGAGGAAGCATTCCAGTATTCGCCATGCACAAAGACTTTACCTTCTGCAAACACATCGGACTTCGCAATTCCGACTTCGCCAATCATTCCCTCACCGCCCGTGATCGTTTTCAGTCGCCGGGATTTCACGGCCAGCCGAATCAGAAAGATCAGAATGACCGCCACCGGCAGCGTGACGGCAATGGTCGTGCCCAAACGAATACGAAGTTCCGGAATCGGTCCTTCCACCAGCATCATGGCGCCGGCGATCATCGAAATAATGCCGCCGAGACCCAGAATGCCATGACTGGTGATCGTGGCTTCCAAAGTAAAGAGCACGATGGCCAGCACGATCAGCGCGGCGCCCGCCCAGTTGACGGGCAGCAGATTAAATGCGAACAGGGAAAGAAGCAAACAGATTGCGCCGGCAACGCCGGGCAGGATCATTCCCGGATGCGTGACTTCAAGGTAAATACAGACCAGTCCGATGAGTCCCAGAATGAATGCAATGTTGGGATCCATTGTTCGTGAAAGCAGCTGCTGACGCGTGGACATTGCATAACTCTCAACGTTTGCGCCTTCGAGATTCAGCTTCGCCGTTCCGCCATTGAATCTCTGGATGTCTTTGCCGTTGAACTTGCGAAGCAGTTCCGGGACATCCGCCGCAATTCCATCGATCAGTTTCTGGTCCAGAGCTTCCTGGGCAGAAAACGACTTGCTTTCGACGATTCCCAGTTCAGCGGCGGCGGCATTGCGGCCCCGCTTGTTGACAAAGCTGCGCATGTACGCCGTGATATCGCTGACTACCTTCTTCTCCATCACTTCCTGGATTTTTTCGCCGCTGCCCGTTACCGGATGTGCGGCTCCGGCATTGGTCCCCGGCGCCATGGCAGCGACATCTCCGGCCAGCAAAACGAAGAAACCGGCGGAGGCGGCGCGCGCACCGTTGGGGCCAACCCAGGTGATTACCGGAATTTCTGAATCCAGAACGGCGCCGACGATCTCCCGCATCGACTCCAGTAGTCCACCGGGAGTGTTGATGCGAAGGATCACCGCGCGGGCTCCGATGTCTTTCGCGTGGGCAATTCCCTGCCGGACGTAATCGGCACTGACGGGATGAATCACGTCATCCAAATCAATTTGCACGACGGCCGTATCCGCGCCTGCCGGTTTTGCGGGCAACCGCAGGCAAATCATCAGGAGAATCAGCAGGAGGAATTTTCTCGTCATTTTCCCTTCATTTCCCCTCAAGGAATTCTCCGGCGTCCGGGAATTCTCAAACCGTCGAGTTCGGCCTTGCGATTTGCAGCCGCAACATTTGCGGGCTCCAGTTTCAGCGCCTCAGCGACAGCCTGGCGCTCCGATGCCGTTTGATTGACCGAACGAAACAGCCGGGCCAGCAGCACCCAGGTGTCGGCCGAGGGCTTGATCGCCAGAGCCTTTTGATATTCCGCGACAGCCAGATCCGTCTCCTTCTGCTGTTCATAAACTTCGGCAAACATCAATCGCGTTTCGGCCGACCGTGGAAATGTCTGCGCGACATCCTGAAGTTGCCGCAGGGCATCGCTATAACGTTCGGAATCGATGGAGTCCTGAACACTGTCCAGCCAGGATGCAATGTCGCGGCCCGTGGCGCGCCGCGCCAGGCGCTCGTCGTTCCAGATCGACGTCTGCGGGGCGATGCGGATCGCCGTGACATCGGGCTTTGTACGAAGTCTGCGGAAATTCGGGAGCGTACGATTGACCCATCGCGACAGCCGCGGAGACTGATTGACGGCCGATGCAATCTGGCGCTGTGCGTCCTCGGGATGCCCAAGCCGTTCGGCGATGCGGCCCCGCAGAAAGAGTGCTTCCGCATCACGCCCCTGCAGTTTGAAGTATTGCTCAATCGATACGGCTGCAGTTTCCGCATCGGTCCGCTCTCCCTTGGTCAAGCCCAGATGAGCCATATCGAACAGCGCCTCGCTTCCGTACGGGTCCGCTGCCAGCGCCTGTTTCCAGGCCGACATCGCGCCTGCGAAATCGTCGCGTCCGGCCAGCGCCATGCCAAGATTGATCAAAACGTCGTAGACACGAGGCAACGCCGAGAATATCGAGGCCGCTTTGTTGAAGTCGCCAGTGTTGTAATAATTCAAGCCCAGCATGAACTGCGCCTGATTGAAATCCGGGCTCTCCGGGAGGATCTTCTCGAGCAGCGGCGAGGAATTCTTGAAGTCCATATCGAGGTAGTACTGCCGGCCGAGCTGATAAATTGCGGCGTCATACTTGGGATGCAGTCGAATTGCGTCCTGAAACAGTGAGATCCGACGTGAAGAGTCCGCCGCAATAAGGCCACGCGTGTAAGCTTCGAATGCGCTGCTGGGAACGGGTGGGTGCGCGATGTAGTCCGATTCCGGGATGGATGACCACGGCACGAGTTGCCGTGAAAGCCTGAAGGATAATGACGCCGTCAGCGGAATCACATTCTGAAGATCGCCACTGACGACGACATCCTCTCCGGAACTTGTATCCTTCAGACGGAGAATGCGCGCTTCAATGTGGAATTCCTGATGAGTGCCGAAGATTTTTCCAATGACGATGGCGTCTGCCCCGCTGTCCCACGCAAGGCTGATCGCGGTGGCGCGGCTGACGGAAATTGTTTCCGGAATGCCCATCCGCTCGTAGGCCGCACCGCGTTCTTCCCGATTAAACACATACAGATCATGCTCGGCCGAAAGACGTTCGGTGACCAGTTCGGAAAGGCCGGTGCCGATCCAATCGATATTTCTGTCGTCGGTCTGATTGTCAAAGGGAAATACCAGTACTGTTGTCGGACCGGCCAGGGAAACCGGTGGCAACGCAAGGGCGACGCAGCAAGCTGCGATAGCGGCAACGATTCGGGTGAGCACGCGATCATTATAGAATGGCAATTGAGACAGATCCATGCGCATCGCTATAGATATTCGAAAGATCAATGAGTTCGGGATCGGAACCTACATTTGGAACCTCGTTCGGAGTATCGGGGCAGAGGATACTGTCAATGAGTACTTTCTGATCGGATCCGAAAAAAACTATCAGGAACTCGGGCCCCTCCCGGCAAATTTCTCGCACTTCCGGCGTGAAGCGACTTCACGATGGAGGGATCAGTTGCTGTTGCCGATGGCGCTGATGAAGCTGAAACCGGATGTCGTTCACTTGACTCATCATGAGACTCCGATTGTCGTGCCATCGAAGCTGGTGGTCACGATTCACGATTGCGTGCACATCCTGTTTCCTCCGGAAAATGCTTCGCGATTCCACAATTACCGCCAGTACATGCAGACCAGACGCGTCGTCAGCAGGGCAGCCCAGGTGATCGCCGTCTCCAATTCGACGCGCGACGACATCATCAATATTTTCCGTGCGGATCCGTCGAAGGTAACCGTCATTCACAATGCGCTCGATAACCGTTTTCGGCAGTCCGAAGAAGAGGACTCCGCACAGGTCCTTGAACGGTATCAGCTCAAGGATCCCTTCATTCTATATTCCGGAAGAATCCGCCCCCATAAAAACGTCGACCGGCTGATCGAAGCGTTTGCCGTGCTGAAGAGCGAACTGGGAGACAGCGGCCCGCTGGGAAACCTGAAGTTGATTATCATCGGAGACGAGCTCAGCCAACATCAGTATCTTCGGCTGACGGTAGTCCGCAGCGGCGTTCAGCAGGACGTGCGCTTCTTTGGGTTTGTGCCTTATTCCATCCTCAGGGTGTTTTACCAGTCGGCCGCGCTGTTCGCATTTCCGTCGCTGTATGAGGGGTTCGGCCTGCCGCCTCTGGAAGCCATGGCGAATCGTACCGCAGTACTGGCCTCCAATACGTCGTCTCTTCCGGAAGTGCTGGAAGACGCTGCAATGCTGGTAAACCCCGAAAATCTTTTTGAAATCGCCCGCGGCATGAAATTAATTTTGCAGGACGACACGGTTCGACAAAAGCTGATAGAAAAAGGCGCGCGCCAGGTCACACGATTCTCGTGGGAACAGGCTGCAAAGAGCGTTGTGGCGACCTACGAGAGAGTGGGAAGCCGGGGATAGACGAACCACCGCGGGATTGCGACTGTAGGCGCGGTCTGTGACCGCGCAATATTCATAGGCGAGAGATTGTTCGCGATCTTTGAAATTGTGAATGAATGCGACTCCCCACTGTAGGGGCGGTCTATAACCGCCCACAATTTCGAGGAATGCAATCTATCAGATTGCGGGCGGTCATAGGCCGCCCCTACAGTCGCTCAATTCGAATTCATTCCATATCGGATCGATCGTGCGCGGTCACAGACCGCGCCTACAGTCGCAATCCCGCGGTGGATTACAACTTACAAAGTTATTCCACCGTCAGCCGAGTACCCGTCGCTGCTTCCGCGAATTTCATTTTGGAAATCACGGCAATTCGAACGCCGGGAGTATCGATAGTTCTGGTGGTGCCGCCGCGTTTCACAATCGTGGATTTTCCGACGATGCTGAGAGACTGAGGCCCCGGTATCGTGTCGAGCGTGATCGTCTTGCGGGAATAGGGCGTCACGTACTTATCCACTTCTGCGGTGCTGACCTTGTTAATCGCTTCATCGAACTTGCCGCCTGCGGAAATCTTGTCGACGATGTTGAAAACTCCAACACTGGTGCCACCGCCAGTAATGACTTCGACGATGGTCGTCACCTCCGCGTCTGCAAAATCGGGAGTCAGCGAAATACGATGATGCAGATCAAAGGAAAACTTTCCGCCTTTCTGGGTATACGGCAACTTCACAAGCACGCCGTCGGCGGGTTGTTTGGTAATGATGGCATCGTAATAGGTTTCGCCCGACGTCTGTCCCTTGCCCTCGATGAGACTGTCCTTTGCACGAATCTCGAAGGGCAAAGGCTTTCCCGCCGAAGTCTGGGCAAATGGGAGCATGGACAGAATCAAAGACAGGAAGATCGAGACCATAGAAAACCTCCGGAGTCTCTAGACTATAACATGAAGCTCGATCTCGGTAACTTCACCGTCCACGATCCGAAAGCCACGAACAGCGGGGCTTTCCGGAGTAGCCAGCGATACGATGATGTAGGCCGCGTCGGGATAGTACGCCTTCTGGATATCGAGCGCCGAAGGTCTCGCCGGACCGCGGGGATGAGAATGATAGATCGCCACCAGACTCTCCCCGGATTCGCGGATGGACCGGAGCGCTTCAACCAACTCGGCCGGTTCCATGTCATATGCCGAAGCGCTCCCGAGTCTGTTGGTGATTGGAATAAATCGAGCCGCTGAATTTCCGAAACCGGCCAGAAGCCCGCAGCCTTCCAGGGGATACGCAGAACGCGCATGACTGACAATCCGTTCCAGCAAATTCCCGTCGATCACCAGGTTCACGGAAAGATTTTCCCAGGGTTCAGAATATTATTCGGATCGAGAGCCGCCTTGATGCGCTTCATGGCGGCAATGGCTTCAGGCTGCAGCGCCAGCGGTAGAAATTCGGATTTCATGATTCCGATTCCATGCTCTCCCGAGATTGTTCCGCCCATCTCGACCGCAAGCTCGAAGACACGGCGCTTGGCCCGTTCTCCCATTTCCAGTTCCGACGGGTCGGCCGCATCGATCATGATATTCACATGCATGTTGCCGTCACCGACATGACCGAAACAAACGATGGGCACGCCTGTCTCAGACTGAAGCACTTCCATCGCATCGAGATAATCGGGGACTCTGGAGCGCGGAATGACAATGTCTTCGTTGATTTTGTTGGGCCGGATGCGGCCGACCGCCGGGGACATGTAACGGCGAATCGCCCAGAGCTCTGATCCATCGCCCGCTTCCAGCACTTCCATCGCAGAACGGCGCAACAATATACGGACTCGTTCCAGCATTTCCAAAGCGGCAGAGCGGGTGCCATCGACCTCGACAAGCAGCACTGCATTGGCTGAAGCGGGCAAGGGTACGCTCGATTCGATCTTTTCGTCGTGGATGTATGCGCGAATGGCCTGCAGAGATTGCCGGTCGATCAACTCGAGTTTGGATGGAATAACACCTTCGGCAATGAACAAATTGGCAGCCTCGGCCGCTGACCGGACGGTGCCAAACAACCCCATCACCGTAAAGGCTGCCTCCGGCTTGGGAAGAAGGCGCATGGTGAGGAGAGTGATGATCCCCAGGGTTCCCTCAGACCCACACATCAGATCCGTCAAATCATAGGCAACGGCATTCTTAACCACCCGCCCCCCGGTATGTATGAGTTCGCCCGTAGGAAGAACCACATCCAGGCCGAGCAGGTATTGTCGCGTCACACCATATTTGAAAGCCCGGGGTCCCCCGGCATTGTGCGCGACGTTGCCGCCCATCGTGGATTGTTTCAGGCTTGCAGGATCCGGTGGATAAAACAGTCCTTTCGCTTCGACCGCGCGCTGAAGATCATCGGTAATGACCCCTGGCTCGAGAACCACAAGCAGGTCCACGGGATTGATTTCCAGTATGCGATTCATCCGCCGCATGGAAATCACGATGCCGCCCGCAATCGGGATCGCGCCGCCGGCATAGCCCACTCCGCCTCCACGAGAAACTACGGGAATGCCCTCGCGATTCGATATCCGCACGATGGAAGAAACCTGGTCGGCCGTTTCCACAAAAACTATAACGTCGGCGGGATGATAGCGTTTGGTGGCGTCGGTGCTGTTTTCCCGAATGGTTTCCGGGTCGGTGCGCACGAATTCCGGACCTGCGATTTGCCGGAGTTCCTCGAGAATCACATTGGGAATCATCGTATCTATTGTAATTGTAAAGGATTCCGGGGCGATCTGGTGGAAAGCGGACTGTAGGCGCGCTGCGAAGTTGTGATGGAATGGCCATCAAGAAATCCCTCTCCAAACGGGAGAGGGTCGGGTGAGGGGTACCGCAAGTAAATATTGTTACTTGAGATACCCCTCACCGGCCGTTGCGCGGCCCCCTCTCCCGTTGGGAGAGGGATTTCTTGATTCCCATTCCTTCACAATTTCAAAGGCCCGGCTTACATTTCGCTGCCGGTCGATATGGCAATGTCCACACTGGGGCATGCACATCCTTCCCCGCCAGCCCGTGATTTTTTTCGCATTTTTTTGAACTGAATGAGACAGTAGAACGTCATTAAATGAAATTAACATGCCCGTTGATACTCACTGGGGGTACGTGATGCATGGGTTGAAATCTTTCGTTCCTGTTATAGCACTGCTGGTCTTGCTTTCCTCAGGTCCGGGTCTTTTCGGTCAGCCTCCGGCCGGGCCCGCGGCTGTGGCTCAGACGGGAACCGCCACCAATTCGAAATTGAGCGGCACCGTTAAGGATCCGACTGGGGCGGTGATGAAAGCTGTGGATGTCGCCGTTCTTCAGGGAACAACGGTGGTCAAGGCCGCAAAAACCGACGCGGAAGGCCTATTCTCGTTCAGTATTCCCGTGGGGCAGTACCAACTCATAGTCGCAACACCCGACTTCAAACCGCAAACGCAGCCGATCCGGGTGGTGGCCAATATGCCGGCACTTGAGATCACTCTTTCGCTGGCAGGCATCACATCGGTCGTTGAAGTGACCGCGGATAGCCGGACCCAACTCATCATCGACGCGTCGCAAAGCCTGGACGCCACCGTCCTGACGCAGGATCAGATCAACGATTTGCCGGACGATCAGGATGCGCTTCTCGAATACCTTCAGTTGCTGGCGGGCGGCGGCGGAAATGCCCAATTGATCATCGACGGATTTGAAGGCGGACGCCTGCCGACGCGCGATCAAATCGCGCAGATCATCATTGAACCCAATTCTTTCAACGCCAATGGCACCGGACCTCGCATCACGGTGGTCTCGAGAGTTCCGGGAGGAACGCGCTGGGACGGCAATGCCAGCTTCAATTACCGGGATTCGGCACTGAACGCCAGAAATCCGGGCGCGGCCAACAAGCCGCCAATGCACCAGACCGTCGTTTCAGTACGAGAAGGCGGACCCGTCATCAAAGGGAAACTGGCGATGTCGGTGAATGCATCCAAAGAACAATCGGAATCGGGCAACAGTTCGATTCATGCAGTGACGCCGGACGGACCGGTCAATACGGCCTATGTCAGTCCGTCCACTTACGACAGCCTTGGCGTTTCCGGCACGTGGTACAAATCGAAGACCAACACGCTGAACTTCAACCTGAGTTTCAACCGGAACAAGAATCTGAATTCCGGCATCGGCGGTTTTACCTTGATCGAACGCGCCTCGGACAGCTTCAGTCATGGGTATAATTTTCAGATTGCCGACAACAAAACGTTGTCGTCGAAAATGACCAATACTTTTCAGTTTCGCATGAATCGAAACAACAACCGCTCGCAGCCACGCACCAATGCGGTTGCAATTAACGTTCTGGATGCCTTTAACGGCGGCGGTGCGCAGAACCACAGCGATTCTCACAACGCGTCGTACAACCTGCAGGATACCCTGCGCTGGACGCCAAATGCGAAGTGGAACCTTCAATTTTCGCTGAATGCGAATTACCAGAGAAATTCCAATCTGTCGGAAAACAATTACCTGGGGACGTTCACGTTCTCCAGTCTGGCGGATTATCTTGCCGGCCATGCGCTGTCGTTCAGGCAAACGTCTGGAAATCCATTGGCAAGGACAGAACAGTTCGACGCCAACACTTCATTCCAAATAACCTACCGCATCAAACAAACGATGAGTTTCTCGGCCGGCGCGCAGTATGCGCTGCAGACGCATTTCAACGATTACAACAATGTTTCTCCGACGATGCAGTTCCAGGCTCAGGTTAAGAAGCGCACCGTTATCAGCGGGGGTGCCAGACTTTCGTATCCCAACGTCCCATTTGGGTTGTCGTATTACGAGCAACTGATCCGTGGAGACGGTACCATCCGGCAATTCAACACGGAGATTTCCAATCCGTCCTATCCGGATCCATTCGCGGGAGGAGTCAGCGCAATCACCACCGGCACCGGCAGTACACTTCAGCGAAAAGACAAGAATCTGACTTCTCCGTATGCGATCAATTCGCAGATATCGCTGACGGAAACGCTTCCAAAGAACTGGAGAATATCGACCAACTTCAATTTCACGCGCCAGGTGCATCAAATTCGCAATCGCAACATCAATGCGCCCTACCCGGGAACACCTCTGGATCCACTGCTTTTGACCAGGGATCAGATCGACATGCTGAAGCCGTTTTATCCGCTGGTCAGCCGGATCAACCAGTTCGAGTCGACGGGAAATTCTCTGCAAAAGAATTTCAACTTCAACGTCCAGTTGCCTTCAACGAAGAAATACTTCAAGACCCAGTTTGCGGGACAGCTCCAGTATGGCTATGGTTGGGGGGCCGATGACAACGGCGCACAGAATCCATACAACGTCCGCGCCGATTGGGCGAGCAATGATCAGCGCCATCGCTTCCAGGGCACCATCCAGATCCGGCCGCCATGGATTGGTTCATTCTCTATCAACGGAAATGCCAATTCGGGACGCGTTTACAGCGTCACCACCGGAAAGGACGACAACCTCGACCAATCGATCAATGACCGCCCCGCCGGTGTGCCACGGAATTCGATGCGCGGAGCGGGAGGCTACACTCTCAATCTGAACTACAACAGCCCGAACCTGAGCCTGCACCGGAAGAAGCCGGAACCCAAAGCGGCTACACCCGCTCCGGCGGGAACTGCGGCTTCTTCTGCAGCGAACACGAATGCACAAATCGATGCGCTGATTCAGTCGGCACTGGCGGCCGGACTTCCGGCCTCGGCGCTCCAACAGATCATTGCGCAAGCCTCGGCAAATCCCGCGCTCCTGGCCAGTGTATTGGGGTCAACGCCGGCCGCCTCCACGAATCAGAAGCCTCCATCCCTGATGCGTCCGCGAGTCTATATCACCGTCAATATTCAAAATGTGCTGAACCACACAAGGGTGAATGGCTACAGCGGCGTGATAACATCGCCTCTGTTCGGCAAGCCGACAGGTTGGGGATCCGGCAGGTCCATCTATTTCACGATCAATGAACAATTCTGATCGTCGCGGAGGCCTCTCATGAGAGTCATACTGGGTGTGATTGGCATCATTGTGTTCTGCTCGGCACTCCATGCGCAGGATGTCGATTTCGGCGCATTCGGCGATCCCGGCAGCCTGCTGTCGCCCAGCGCTCCCGCCGCATCGCGTGGTGCAGCGGCGCCTGCGGCTCGCGGCGCTGCTCCGGCCCCGCCACCGCCGGACAGGTTGATTCGGTTACGCGATGCGCTGTCAAAGGCAGGATCGCCGCTGACCCAAGAGCAGGAGACGTCCCTGAATGCTCTGCTCAATGCAGAAATTCCCGCCATGCGAAAGACGCTGCAGACTCATGGCCAGGAAATGATGGCCGCACACGGCCCGGTAACTCCACCGGCAACTCCCGCTGCGGCGGCACCCCGGGGCGCAGCTGCCGGGGATAATCCCAACGCCGCTCTAATTGCAGCAGCTCTTGCGGCTCGCGGCGCACCACCGAGTTCCCGCGTGCCACCGGAAATTCTCGACGCGCTCGAAGTCGAAATGCGGCAAATGAACGATGCGTTGTTCACGAAGGTCGCCTCGGCCCCGGCCCTGAATCCGGCACAGAAGACCGTGCTGACCAAAATGTCCCGCGATCAACTGAAGTCGCGCGGCGGTTTTGAAGCCCTGCGCATATCGATGGAAGATGCCGGCACGCCGTTTGCGGCGGAACAGGTACCTCAGGTTCAGGCATTGTTTGAGGATCAGAAGAAAGCGCGTGCAGAGTTGGCGAAACAATCCGAAGGAACTCCGGATCCCGCCAAGCTGAAGCAGCTGGACCGCGACACGCTGACCAAAGTTGTGGGACTGCTGCAGCCGTCGCAGCGGACAGCGCTTTTAACCTACCTTCGCTCGCAACAATAAGTATTGAATTAAGAACTGCAGCCGTGGCTCGATCGTTTCGTCCGCTGAGGTCATGGCTTGCGGGTCGGAGTTTCAGATTTTACTTCCACGTTGAAAGACCGGAATCTGGAGTAGGTCGCCAGGCAGTCTGCGTAGCCCTCATTCGATTCGTAATGCTCCTTCAACTCCCTGGGCACGAGTATCCCTAAGGTCTTGTCCGCATCGTATGTCACCGTAACGCGACCTTTGGTTCTGGTATCGGGATTCTCAAAGTTGATCTCGGTCTTGAACACACGGCCGGTCGCAGGCTCAATCCACAAACTGCCGGAGGACAGAACTGAATTTCCTTTGTCGGTGTGAATTAGAGTCGGCGAGCGTAATTCCTGATACCGGATCTCGGCGGTTTGGATTCCATTGATCCGGGAGTTCCCCCGGCGTTCGAAAGAAAAGCGCGAAGCTTCGCTGCGGCGAACGACCTTGAGCGTAAATATTGGAAGATTGATTTGACCGAACACCGGACCAAGGTTGTATTGACTGCTCTCCTTATTGAGAGCGCCTATTTGCTTTCGAAGTCCATCCGGCGAATTGTCCGATAACGCATCGAGGTTGTGGGAGTCGCTTTTTACTGCCTTGCCATCGACATTCTTTACGATCCGGACTCCATAGCGATCGGTTCCGACAAGCACAATCAGGAAATCGGATTCCGTCCGGCGCTGCTGTTTGGAGAACCCAAAGCCTCGATCAAGGGACTTGTCCTGAACATAGGTTTCGAAGGAAACCACATTGCCGAGGTCGCGGTCTTCGTATGCGGCGACATAATCCGCGGCACGATCCAGAATTGCTGCGAGCTCGGCATTCGGAGTCTGTGTCGCGCTGGCGGCTACTGTCATCAGCAACAGCGATGCAACCACAGCCATTCTGATTGAAGGCCCAATTCTTCTGATGCCCGTTTGCACCTTATTTAGCGTATCGTTTCACGCGTTCGGAGAGCGATTCCTTACTGCCTCCAGTAAATCCGCCGCCATGAAAATGAATCGTCGCCATGCGTTTGGGCGTCACTCCGGCAGGAGGCCGATAGATATCCAGCTTGAGATCCATATCGCCGCCCTTGCCAAAGACAACATCGCTTTCGACTTTCACGCTGGCTTGCGCAGGACTCGGCGTCTGCGCTTCGGCGACGGGAGTCAGCCTGGGTACTGCCGCGCTGGCCGCGACGGTGAGGGCGGTTCCCACAAAACCTCTTCTGGTCATCTCGCTCATTGAACGAAGCCTCCGTTTGAAAGTGTCCAAACTATAGTTGCAGTGCAGGTTTGCGTCAAACCATCAGCGGAGCAGTTTGAGATTCATTGAAACCGGTCCGGACGAGCAAGCGACTACGGTATATTGACCGACGCTATGATCGAGAATCTGCCATCCGAAGGAAGCGCTGGCAACGAAAGTGCAAGGCGATCGTCTCAATTGATCTCAAGGGGCTGGAATTCGCCTGTGCGAGTTTCGAACGCAAGCATCACGCAGGCAATAGGAAATCCAATGGGTGACATCACATCTCAACAGGGTTTCTGCGTATTGTTATGTTGTTGGTCAAATCAACACAGCAAGACAGCTGGGGAGTCTCTTCCGGCTGCCTTGCTGGTTGATGTCAGGTCCCCTTGATCAATATGAACGATGGGGACCCTGGAAACTGAGAACTACTACTTCGGGCATCCCAGCGCTGCGATCACCGCACTGGAATCCGCAGTTGCATTGGGCGTAACGGTCAGGTCCCGAGGCACGAGCCAAATCTCGACTCTTCGGTTCTTCGCATTCGTGTCGGCGCCGGACACATGGTCCCGGCCCTTCTCGATCGTGCTGCCATCGCAGAAATTGGAGCGGAAATCGGCATCCTGCTCGGATGCTTTCCATTCCACTCGGATGCGTGAACGTTCGAGGTCCTTGCATGTTGCACCGGATGCACTCAGGTACGCCGCCGCGTTCATCACGCGGTCGCGATCTATAGTCGACTTGGACGTCTTGGTAGCCATCGTCTTCTCATTCAGATCTCTATGGCCAACGAGTACGACGTCGTAGTCTGAATACCGGGACGAGGTCAGCTGTGGATACAGCTCATCACCCAGAACTCTCTTCGCGCAGTTGTTGACGCGTGTGCTGTTCAGAGCAAAGTTGATATCCGACAACTGAATTGCTGTTGGTTTTGCAACGACTGGAGCAGGAGGAGCAGGAGGAGGAGCTGCAGCTGCCTGAGCCGGCGCGGTGTAGCAAACCTGAAGATTCTTGGCATCTCGTCCCACGCCACCGCGCTGGTCGGTGACTTCGAGATTTACCGTCACGGGTTTGCACTGCTGACCCTGCATGGAGTCGCTGAACGCCAGGTTGGTACCGTCAAAAATCGTTGTCGTGGCATCCGTACCGGCAATCAGGCGTCCATCGCTGGCGCTCCAGCGATATGCCAGATTGCCCGAGCATTCCGAACCCTTGGAGGTGGACGTCAACATCACTCGCTGTCCACGCTGAACTGTCGTCTGATCCGCGGTCGCAATTGCCGTCGGTTGACTGTAGTCCTTAACGGTCATCGCCATCTTGCGGTCCTGGGGCATTCCCGGGCTTTTCTCAACCGCTTTCTTGGCGTTCTTATCAAGATTGGTGCTGGTATAGAAAACGCGCACGCCGACGTCATAGTTGCCAGGAGTTGACGGCGCGACATACGTGTACTCCGGCCCGGTGGCGACCTGCTTGCCGTTCTCAGTCCATTGATAGGTCACCTGATTTCCAGGAATGGAGTCCGCTGCGACGATATGCAGCTGAGCAGAATCTCCCGGGCACAATGCTGAATTCGACGCATCGATGGTCGGAGAGACTGTGAAGTTATGAACGATTAGAGGCGCAGCGCCGCCAAACCGCATATTGACTCCCCCCATGACCTGAAAGTTATTGTTCCAGTCTCGCTGCGATGTCTGGACAGCGTTGAACACCGGCGCCTTGAACAGGAAATCACGAGCGCTGAAATCCAGATCGATACGGTTTGAAATCCGGGCAGTGAGGCCTACGCCATAGTTGTAGGCAAATACCGTGTCTCTTTCGAAGCTACCGTAAAACGGAGCATTTCCGGAGAAGGCAGTAGCGGAGCTTTTACCCGCATCTGTTGGGCTGAAGATGTTCCAGCCGAAACCGGTGGAAAGGTAGGGTCGAATTTTGTTTTCGCTGCTGAAGAAGTGATAGTTCCCGTTGAAGTAGAACTGATGCTGACGCGTTCCCACACTAGTATTAGTGGTCACGAAACCATTTATCGTCCCGGTTTGTTGTTCGGGTTCCCCAAGTTCATTGACCACGGGTTCCCCAAGTTCATTTATCACGGGCGTATTGAATGTTGACGTCACCGGAGTGAGACTTCGCCAAGTCGTATTGTTGGTTCCCGTGATTGTCCAGGACTGTTCCATCCCCCAGTGCTTCGATATATACTCTCGTCCGCGGACGCCCAAAATTCCCCCAGAAGTAAAGTGAAATTCGGTCGTAAAGAGCGGCGGGAATGGCTGTGCAGGCGTCGACAATATGGGTGAAACGAAACTGGTCGTGTTTGAGAACCAGGATCCTCCTGCGTAGAACCCCACTTCTGCTTTCTGAGCGAATCCACTCGGAGAATTCACGATTATCAAAATCGCGACCAGTAACGCGCACGATTTTTTCGTCATAAGTTTGCTCCTTAATGGTTGGCTTGATTGCGTCCGATCTGAAGAAGACCGACAAAGTCGATGGTAAGTTTTGGCGTTTGGGCAGAGATATAAGGTGAATGTCGTATTTGCCGCTGTCCGATTCATGTAAACAAATTCGGCGCTTTTGCAGGCAGCTGTACGACACCGTTCAAATCAGGAAAGACGGACCTCTCCCTGCAGTGCGCTGTCAAAGGCGAGTCGATAGCGCAGTGAAAACGGCAACTCCAGCACCCACTGCCGGACTGGAACATCGGGAATCACGCAGTCCACGAGGTGCGCCGCCGTGTCCGCCATTCTCCGGCCACCGCAGGCGGACACCAGGCCCTTCCCTTGCACGCGAATGGGAGAACGCTATCCTTGCCGCAGGTATCGCAATGAAGTTTCAGAAAACCAAATTCCGCAATTCCACGAGTCAAGAACGAGCGGAATTCATCAATCCGCAGTCTTCATCGTGCCTCTACGATGGCGCATGACACTTCACGGAAGTTCCCGCAATAGTGATTGAAACCGGTCATCGTGCCGGAATCTGGCCAGCCTGTCGTCATTGGCGGGGTCCGGCAGAGTTTCACCGGGGATGGCATTCAATTTGTTTTCAAACGCCAGCTTCAGATTGGATATCGTCGTGTCGAGGTTGCCCACGCTGGCCCAGGCACACGCCAGATTGTAATAGAAGAGCGGATACTTCGGATCTTTCGACAATCCGTACTCGAAGATCTCTTTTTCTTTTTTTGAATTCCCGGTTTGTCCGTAGGACAAGCCCAGGTTGTCGATCAAGACATACCACAACATTTTGTCGAGCGTGGGTTTCTTCTTTTCGAGTTCAAGAGCCTTGTTGTAGGACTCGATCGCCAGTCTGTAATCGCCTTTGATATAGGAAAGGCTTCCATTCTTGAAGTGATCTAACGCAGTCGAACCGTTTGGAGGAGCATTATCGGAGGGAGACGACACCCGAGGAACCCCTCCGTCACCCTGCCGCCGGCCTCCGCGTGTTTGCGCGAGACCGTTTGAAGCATTCACCATCAAACCAATTGAAACAACGAACATGAAAACGCGATTAAATTTCATAATCATTCCTGACCAGTCTCCTTTGACGGCCACTAGTCGGGAAGTGTCGCAGAAATCCTTTCGACTTTCAGGGCGTTGCGGCCGGAATGACTTTGAGTTGTGTCGCTGATGGAGATCCCCGGGCGATCGTAATGGATGTCGCCTGTCCTTCGTACTGTTTGAAAAACGCCGGATCCAGGTACGCTCCAGATGGAACGTCTTCCCATGCCACGAGCTTGTAATCCCCGGGAGCCACATTTGCAAAATTGAACCGGCCGGTTTGATCGCTCGAGACTGTTTTGTACAGGTCCACTCGACCACGCGATGCTGGAACAAGGACACAGGTTGCCGCCTGAAACGGCTGGCCATGAGAATCCTCGACCGTTCCGCTCACGGAACCAGGAGAGAATCCGACCTGCACCACGAGAGGATTTGCACGATCCGTTTCGACCTGAAGCAGATCGTTGAATGCGTCCGAATTCCCGTAACGGCCGGAAATCACATAGCCATTCGAAAGCCCGTTAACGGTGATGCGATAGTTCATTGCGGCGACGTTGTTTAAGACAAACGTTCCATCGTCCTGAACCTGAGCCTGCACATTTCCGACTGGCAGATCTTCGGATGGCGTGAGTTGAACACGCACGCGATTCATCTGAAACTGTTGCGGGGTTTTGGAATCGTCCACCGCGATCTTGCCGGAAATGTCGATTCCCGGATTCAGCGTCAGGTTGATGTTTTCGACATTGCCGTAACCCACCTCAACGCGAGTCCGCGCGGATAAAAACTTATCCTGAGCGGGTTGTATCGCGGTGAGATTGTACGAACCGGGAACCACGTTCTGAATCTGGAACGTCCCGTCGGGATCTACGAATACCGGAACCTGACCGGGGCCTGGACCACCTCGTCCTCCACCAGGACCGCCTCCACCGGGTCCGCCACGTCCACCGCCGGGTCCACCGCGACCTCCGGTACTGGCGCCAATACGTGTAAAGAGGATCTGCATTCCGCCGCCGGGTCCACCCGGGCCGCCGGGTCCGCCGCGTCCTCCACCCCGTCCGCCACGTCCACCCTGAGCTTGAGCGTTCTGCGCAGCCTGCTGGGCCGCGGTCTGCTGTGTCGTGGCTGTTGTTGGCGGAACTGTAATCTTGCCGCTCACTTTCACGGTGTGCACGGGACGAAGAATAAAATTGACGCCTCTCACCTCCTGCGCGGCGGGAAGGCGGACGCTGACTGCAGTTTCAGGATCCGTACCTCCAGGATAGTAGGTAGCCGCATATACCTCATCCGAAGTCGTTGCCGCCGCCACCGGCTGTGGCGGTCCTCCGCGCCCCCCGGGGCCCGGTCCAAATCCGCCGGCATCGGGCGTGGCGGTGACGTAGTAATCGCCGGGATTCAACCAGTAAAGCCGATACTCCCCTTGATCGTTGGTACGCTCCTGTTGGCTGGTAACCAACGTGCGGATTCCGTTTTGATACTGGTAAGTCAGTGCCTGAACCTGAACGCGCACCATGGGATCGCCGCGTTCATCCACAATTTTTCCGGCGATGGTACCTGTGGGCACCAGTTGGACCGTCAGCGACGTGATCTTTTGCCCGGCAACCACAGTGATTGGCGTGCCCCTGCCATTCCATGTGCGTTGACCATACTCCTGGCTGATGAATCCTTCGTGATCGACGGCAACCTGATACTGCCCGGGATTCACATTGAGGAATTCGAAACTTCCCGTTTCGCCAGTCTTCACCTGATTCTGAGGCCCGCCGCCCTGTCCGCCCTGTCCACCCTGTCCGCCTGCGCCGCGTTGCCCTTGTTGGTCACCACGCCCGCCTTGCTGCTGTCCCCCTCGCTGACCGCCCTGATTCGGGAAAGCGGCCTGAGGAGGTTGTCCATTGTTTCCCGGGCCTGAATTGACGGCGCCGGAGACGGGCCGCAGAGTCACCGTCGCACTCCGTACCGGCTCTCCTGCTCCGGCCTTCAATACAATCCCCGTAATCGATGCCTTTGCAGGATCCTGCAAGACCGGAGCCGCGCCCGAGGTGGAGGTCGAAGACGGCTGCTGTCCGGTTGAGATCAGCTGTGCCGTCAGAAGTAAACCAATAGCTGCAGGGTATCGCCATTTCATGAGGCCAGTTTAATGTCCGCCGCAAGTCCAACTTGTTAAAGGTTGTAAATCGGCATTCCATTGGCGGGGCTCTGAGGAGTTCGGACATGTTACCCGCTGTGAAGAAACGCGATTCCGACTGTTGGGGCGGTCTATGACCGCCCACAATTCGGTGGGTTGAATTCCTCAAAATTGCGGGCGGTCATAGACCGCCCCTACAGT
>JBGPBY010000048.1:0-21271 GCA_041481485.1 Terriglobia bacterium | reverse complement strand
GAGGCGGCGCCGGCGGCGGTGTGCCAAGAAGGTGTTCCAGTATCCAGGCGCCACGCAGCACGGGCGACGTGCGATTGGGATACGCGGTCAACATCAGAATGGCGCCCTTACCAAGCAAGCCGTAGCGCTTCGGGTCTTCAAGCGTGACTCGACGGAAGTTTGCTCCTTTGACGGTTTCGATACCGTAGTGCATGGCCAGGCGCTCATTAAGGAAAGTGTAATCCGCGGTCATCAGGTCGAGGACGCTGCGATCGCTGCGCAGCACGCTGTCGATATACAGCCTCAGTTCCTCCTTCATCAGGGCGCGCTGATCCAGCAGGCCACTGGCCTGCGGGAACTGGCCGCGGTCCGGCGTAATCTCGTCCAGCTTGGAAACGTGCAGCCACTGGAACGCAAAGTCGTTGACCAGAGTCTTCGCTCGCGGGTCCCCAAGCATTCTCTTGACCTGCTTCGCCAACACTGCGGGGTCGCTGAGCCGCGACGCGATCGCGAGGTCGAGGAGTTCCTTATCCGGCAGGCTGCTCCACAGGAAGAACGAAAGGCGCGACGCCAGTTCCAGATCGTTGAGCGTGCGAGTATTGCCAGCGTCGACTCCGGCTTCTGCGCGATACAGGAAGTGCGGGCTCGCCAGAATTGCGCTGAGCGCATCGCGCACACCGTGCTCGAAATCCTCTTTGGCTCGACCAGCCTGATAAAACTTCATCAAGCCGTCGAGATCCGCATCGTTCACCGGACGCCGGAACGCACGCTCCGCGAGATTCGTGAGGATCCTTCGAGCGCAAGGAGTTTCGTCGGTGGTTTTTGCCGGCTTGCATATGAAGATTTTCTTGCGGGTGGGGGAATCGCTGATGCCGGTCACCGTCAACGGTCCCTTTATTTCCAGGGCGTGCGCGGCCTGTATGCGCTCCTGACCACCTTCGAGCGCCGTAGTCCGAATACGTTCGTCGCTTTCAGCGAAGCTGCGCTGCACGAAAGTGACGGCCAGTTGATGCTGTCCTGCCGTGGCCTTGAATTTGATTTTCCGGAGCCGTCCGTTGATTGCTTCGACTGCCGGATCCAGCAGCTGGTCGATCGCCTTGTGATCAGCCTCGCCCCCGATATTGGTGCGATAAATCTCCTTGCCGTCCAGCAAAGCGATGACTTCGTTTTCGAATTCCATCCGTGGGACTTCGCGCGCGAGCGCCATATCGCCGATCGTGAGTTCGTATTCGCCATCCGCCGGGAAATCATGTTCAACCATGAAGCCCCCGCGAGTACCTAAAGGCATTCCTTCAATGTGATGCTGCTGCCTGCCTTCACCGGGAGCACCAGAAGGCGGCAGGGAAATGACCATGTTGGCAACGTCGCCATAGGTGGTCGTCACGGGAGGGGCTTCCAGGTTGCCAACCGCTTCGAGCGCTACGGCGCGTGCGGCGTAGATGTACTGGTCGACAAAACTCGGAGATACCTGCAGGGCCGCCGCGTCGTTGTCGAAGTTGCCCTTGATGTTATCTGCTGGCAACAACGCTGCCGCATCGATGTGGAGTCCAAGCAAGTCGCGTATCGCGTTGGCATACTCCCTGCGATTGAGACGATGCAACGGCACTCGGCCAGGCTCGGGTTTGACAGCAGCAGTATCGATATTCTTCTCGAGCCACGAAATCAGTTCTGTCACAGACTGTTTATCGGGACGTTTGGCGCCAGCCGGCGGCATGAGACCACCGCGCAGTTTGCGGATTGCCGCTTCCCACGTCTCCGCATCGTGCGCAATGTTGTCGGGGGACATCACATCGAAGGCGCGCCCGCCTGCCTTGACCTTACTATTGTGGCAGCCGACGCAGTTCTGCTCGATTACACCCCACGGACTCTGCTGCTGCGTGCCAGCTTGCGGAGCAACGCTCGTAACACTGGCAAGCACCCCACAAGTAACCAATAAGGCGAAAAATATGCTGCGCTTTACCAAAATGGATCTCTCCTGATTCCCGTCCTGTCCATCGAAGCAGGGATGAAGCGCCTTTCGTGGGACAAGAAGACAGGAATTTAGGGTGAATTATTCCAGTCGTGCAGTGCTTTGTCCACATTTTCCAAAACATTGACAATAATAAGTTTCAGGTGATATTGGATTGTTTCAGTACCACGAAAAGCCAGGGGAGGTTTGATGCGCCACGCGACAATCTTTCTGGGACTGTGTTTGATCGCCACCAGTGCCGCTTCTTCTTCAGAAACCGTCTTCACGGATGCCCAAAGGACCTTCTGGTCGCTTCAGCCTGTCTTGAAACCTGCGGTGCCGGCGGTCCGGGCGAAGCAATGGGTAGGCAATCCCATCGATGCGTTTGTCCTCGCAAAACTGGAAGAGAAACAGCTCGAACCCAGCAAGCCCGCCGACAAGATCACGCTTCTCCGGCGTGTGACCATTGATCTCACTGGCTTGCTTCCCGCTCCCGACGAAGTTCAGACATTCGTGAACGACGCCTCCCCCAACGCTTATGAAAAAGTAGTGGATCGGCTCCTTGCTTCTTCAGCCTATGGCGAGCGCTGGGGCCGACACTGGCTGGACATCGCGCGCTACGCGGACAGCAATGGTTACAAGGCCGATGAAACGCGTCCCGACATCTGGCGATATCGCGATTACGTGATTCAGGCGTTCAACAACGACAAACCGTACGACCGTTTTGTCCGTGAACAGATTGCCGGCGACGAACTCTATCCGGGAGATCATGACGCGCTGGTGGCGATGGGATTCAACCGCAACTGGATCGATGAAACCAACGCTGCAGGCCTGGTGATCCGCCGTCAGGAAACGCTGGACGAAATCACGAATGTCACGGGCACGGCTTTCCTCGGCATGACCTTTGCGTGTGCGCGTTGCCACGATCACAAGTACGATCCCATCCCTCAACGGGACTACTACCGCCTCCAGGCATTCTTCGCAAACACGTCGTTCGGCGATGGACCCTTGCCGCTGAAGGATCCGGTGGAACGGAAGAAATACGAAGAGCTGTACGCTCTTTGGGATTCCAAAACCAGGGCAATTCGGGACGAGATGAAACAGATCGTCGAACCGCTTCGCAAGACAAAGGCGGAAGGCGGTATCAAAACTTTTGAAGACGACGTGCAGGAAGCGATCCTGATGGATGGTGCGAAACGGAACGCGTGGCAGCAAATGATGTATCACACCGCAGAGCCGCGCATCGGTTTCGATGAAGAACCCGATGCCCGAACACTCCGCACACTGAAGGGCGATGCCAGCACACGCTACGCCGATCTCAAGAAACAGCTCTCGGAATTCGATTCGATAAAACCTCAGGCTCTTCCGCGCGGCCAGTTCATGGTGGACATCAGCGACACCGCGCCGCCAACCTATGTACATCCACGCGGCGATCCGTATGGACAAGGCGAGGAAGTACAGCCGGGATTCCTGTCCATCCTCGATCCACGCGACGCGAAAATTACACCGCCGCCGGGCATGAAATCCACTGGACGCCGGACCGCCCTGGCGAACTGGCTGGTCGATCCGAAAAATCCTCTGGTGGCTCGCGTGATGGTCAATCGCATCTGGCAGTATCACTTTGGAACGGGCATCGTGGCGACACCAGGCGATTTCGGCCGCGTGGGAACCCGGCCGACGCATCCCGAGCTGCTCGATTATCTGGCGTCATATTTTGTCGAGAATGGCTGGAGCATGAAGAAGCTGACGAAGCTGATCGTGCTCTCCAATGTCTACAAGCAGGCGACGGACAATCAGCCAAAGGCCGCGGAGGCAGATCCGGACAATAAACTGCTCTGGCACTATGGCCGTCATCGTCTGGAGGCCGAAGCGATTCGTGATTCCATGCTTCAGGTCAGCGGGTTGTTAAACACCAAAATGGGCGGCCCCGGCGTTTTCCCGCCGGTTCCACCGGGCGCGGTGAGTTCCCTATCGGCGACAGCCGCGGCAGGTGGATGGAGTTCGGAAAAAGATCCCGCGCAGAACAATCGCCGCAGCGTTTATATCTTCGTCCGGCGAAATCTGCGTTATCCGATGCTTCAGGAGTTCGATACTCCGAATACGTTCGAGGCCTGGCACTCGCGCAAGAACACTGTGACGCCCTCGCAGTCTCTGGACATTCTGAACAACGATCTGATTCTCCAATGGGCGCAGGCATTCGCCGGACGCATCATGAGCGACGCCCGCCAATCGACGGAATCCTGGGAACTGGTCGATCGCGCATTCAAACTGAGCTATGGGCGCGGGGCCACCGCCGAAGAAGTCAAGACGGCCACAGCGTTCCTGGATCAGCAGACCACGGTGATGGCAAAGCGCCTCGCATCCGGCGGAACAAAACCTCCGATGCCGGCAAAGACTTTCGAAGGAATGGATCCTGCGCGGGCCGCGGCCTTTGTCGACCTGTGCCAAATGCTGTTTGCCTCAAACGAGTTCCTGTATATCAATTGAAACCGAGTGACGGAGCGAACATGAAAGACAACTCGAGACATCATTGGACGGTATCCACCCGCCGGCAGTTTTTCGAACGCGCCGGCAGCGGTCTGGCCGCAATTGCACTGACGAGCTTGCTGGAAGAGCAAGCGTGGGCTCAAAGTAAGAAAGCAGATCCGCTCGATCCGAAGCCACCCCACGTCACGCCACGTGCGAAGTCCGTCATCTGGTGTTTCATGGAAGGCGGGCCGAGCCATGTGGATCTGTTCGATCCCAAACCGATGCTCGAAAAGTATGCCGGACAACAGGTACCTGCCTCGTTCCATCCCGAAACACTCGGAGTCACTGGGTTCGGCACGAACAAGAATGGAATGCTTCCGTCGAAGCGAACGTTTAAACAATATGGTCAGAGCGGCCTGTGGGTCTCAGACTGGCTTCCGTACATTGCCGAACACGTCGACGATATGGCGGTCATTCGCTCGTGCGTATCCAATGCAGTGAATCACGTGGGCGGCGTCTGCCAAATGAATACCGGCGATATCCTTGCCGGACGTCCTTCGATGGGCGCATGGGTCACCTACGGGTTGGGAAGCGCCAAACGAAATCTGCCGACGTTTATCGTCATGCAGGACGACAAGGAGATTCTTGGAGGCGTGCAGAATTACGGCTCGGGGTTCCTGCCCGCAACGTTCTCCGGAACACTCTTCCGCTCCGGCGATACGCCGATCCTCAATCTCAAGGCTCCGGCTGGAACGACCGACGAACAGGAATCCAACAAGATCGGTTTCCTGAAGGCACTGAACGAGCGCTTTGGCCGCGACAAGCTGGACGATTCCGAACTCGATGCGCGCACGCGCTCCTACGAATTGGCATACCAGATGCAGTCCGCAGCGCCGGAGGCCGTGGATTTAAGTCAGGAAAGTGAAGCCACAAAGAAGCTGTATGGAATGGACGAAAAGGAAACTTCGGCTTACGGCGCTAATTGCCTGATGGCCCGACGGCTTGTGGAGCGCGGTGTCCGCTTCGTCGAAGTCTACAGCGGATCGGGAAGCCGCTGGGATGCGCACAGCGACCTGCAGGGCAACCACACGCAGAATTGCAAATCTGCAGACAAACCCGTTGCGGGATTACTTGCGGATCTCAAGGCACGCGGCATGTTGAAAGACACCCTCGTGGTCTGGGGCGGAGAGTTCGGACGCACGCCGTTTTTCCAGGGCACCAACGACGACAAGGCCGGACGCGATCACAATCCGTGGGGCTTCACGATGTTCATGGCGGGCGGTGGCGTCAAGGGTGGACAGACGATTGGATCGACCGACGAATTGGGTCTCCGCGCCGAAGAAGAGCCGCACCACATTCATGATATCCATGCGTCGATCCTGTACCTGCTCGGCCTCGATCACTTGAGAACCACTTACCTGCGCAATGGCCGCGCGGAACGGCCTACGGTGACGGGTGGAAACCTGATTACCAAACTGTGGACGTAGTGTGACGTTTCCCGAATGCAGCCAAGCAATCAAGCCGAAATATCCCCTCCTCAGCAGACAATGGCATTCGCTTAAGGAAAATGGCGCATTCGTTTAAGGAATTTTGACTTTTGCGCCAACGGTCAAGCGCTGGCGGTGTGGTGAGGGTGTTTTTTCGCATTGCTGGAACGCCATTTGGTTTCGGGCCTCAGCGATCGGCGGAGAAATGATCGATTGGGGCGGACGCGCTGATGTCTTCCAAGTATGGTGGTGAAGACCCGCTGAATGACGCCCCGGATCCGCTGGTGAAGTAAGAGAAGTTCTTCAAGGCTGCGATCCAGGACATGGATACAGTTTTTGAAATTGGTCTGGCGTGCCGCCGAAACCTGGCTGGGACTGGGTGAAGTGGCGCTCGTGGAGGCCGTAGCCGCATTGAGTTCGAGGTCGGTCCGGTTGGCGAAGAGCCGGTTCAGAGTGACCAGAACAAAATGGGCGAAGATTTCCTGTTTGACGCCGCGCTCGGTCCTGCCGTGGAATTCTTCGATGACAAAGATACGCTTGCTCACCTTGTAAAGTTCCTCAATACCCCATCGGCCATGGTAGACGCCGATGAACTCCTGGAACGGATAGCGCTGCGTATCGAGCAAGGTGGTGCCCAGGCAAAATACGCTGTTGGCGATCGTGTATTTGAGCAGCCGTAATTTCAGCGGGAGGATTTCGATACCGGGATACTGCAATCGGATTTCGGCCTGGGTATTGGACGAGGGCAGCCAGGTGATCTCGGTATGGGTTTGTGGACTGGCAAAGAATGCTTTGACCTCATTGCCGCTGTTTTCCTGAAGACGGAAGACGGCAAGAATACCGGTTTGGACGTGCCGATGGAGTAAGACATAGGAGAAGTATCCTCTGTCGTAGACGACGACGTCTCCGGCCTGGAGAACCTCCAGATGGCCCAGAGCACTGACCCGTTCATTGACATGCGCGGCGAGGTCGAAATCGAACGGAAGTTGGGATTTCAGTTGGTACAGGCAGCTGAGCAGGCCTTGTGGGTAGTAGGCGTTTTGGGCGGGAGTGGAGTAGCCGCAGGCGAGCAGTTCCCGGGGCAGATTGATCTTGCTGCCGTCGACGGCAAAGAGACGGTGGCCGAGCCACGAGTAACGAGAGGCATCGGCGGCATAGGCGTCCAGGATTTTCTGGTTGACGCACTTGAAGACGGCTTCATCCAGCTTCTGCCGGGCCGCAGAGAATGAGGAGGGCGCGATGCTGCGTTTTTGCGGCAAGCTCAGATTCAGCCGTTGGCAGTGATCCCAGAGATCATCGATAGTGGCGCCGTAGCTTTGTTTGTTTTTGGAAGTGACCAGCCGGAAAATCAGCAGCATGAGCACCAGTGTGCCGATGATCCGGTGACGCAGACGCCACTTGCGGTCGTAATCGTCGGCCACAGCTTGAAGGATGTGGGCCACCTTCTGCCATAACGAGACAAAGGAGTCATCGATGGAACGTGTCTGGCTGGCTTGCACGTCATGGCGGTAGCGTTTCTTCAATTCTATGGCGCGAGGCTTCTGGGTCAGGCATTGCTGCCAGTCCGATTGCAGCGGATAGACATAGATCTCCTTCTTGCTGGTGCGGCACTGGGGATCCGGCGCCAGAGGGCTACGTCCCTGAGTCAGACCCAGAAACTGCCAATTGGCCGCCCGGTAACAGGTTCCCGCAAAGTAAGTGGGATCGACAAATGTCTCGATCAGTACCGGACGATATCCGAAGGCCCGCACCCAGTCCCCGGCGATTTGCCTGGTAGCCAGCGACAGCGCGTGACTGGCCAGATGGGGGACTTGAACCCAGGGAAAAATCAGAAACCGGTCGTTACTCAGCACCAGAGGCAGCAGCTTTTTCCGGTGCTCGTGATCCCAACCGATCCAGCGGTCCCGTGGCGCCAGAGCCCAGGCGGCCGAGGCGGAAAACAGCAAGCATCCGAGCCGCTGCCCTCGCTGGGAAAGAATAAAGTAACCTCGATGAGGACCCACCGGTTGGCGGTAACCCAGATAGTGAAAGCTCTGCAGATAGGCTTTCCACTGTTCGCGGTCGGCTCCCGGGCTACCCACCGCTTCCAACCGGATCGGCGTCAGCGTGTTCAGCGCCGCTTCGACCGGCATTTGATTTACCTCAGGACCCAGCACCGGTACTCGCCGCTGTGACGGCAGCCTCACCTGCCTGGCCGGAAGACTCACCAGGCCCAAGGCCTCCAGCTTTTCCAGCAAGACCAAACACGACTCGACCTTATTTTTCCCATTCGGCGTTTTCCAGTCCAAGTGTTCGCACACCGTATGGGCCAGCTCGTTTCGGCTCAGATTCGCGAATCGCTCGACCGTCTCTTGCACCTGTGCCAACTGCTTACGCGTGAACCTGCGTCCACTAAACGTCGTCGCCAGCAAAGTCTCCACGGATTTCATCGCAGTGTAGCTTGCCAATAACCCTGCAACAGGTCAAGGGAAAAGTTACCAAAACACTTCACGCCACAGAACGATCACGTCTATCAGTGTTTTACGCCGTAATGGGGAAAGAATTTTTTTGCCCGAATCAAAGCGAAGGTCATTGCCTGAAGGAGGGGCCGCCGCGCCGATCAAAGATTGTCATGCTACCTCAAGTTATCGGCGCGGCAGGGGTGGTCAGCCTTTCGTTTTCTTATGCCATCCTGCCAAGCTATCCCCTCTTCCGTCGCCGCACCGGCAAACCGATAAACTTCAGCCACCGGCGTCAGCCGGTGGAACATCAATCCACGAAGAACAGAGTGCCGTTAAGCACGACAGATCCAGCAATTCTCTTGATCTGTCGCCGCTGCGCGGCTATTTGGTTTTTTGAGCTTAAATTTCCACCGGCTGACGCCGGTTGCTAAAGGGTCTGCCGCCGCTAACGCGGCTGGAAACGAAGGTGCCCCGCCATATTTTTGAATCGCAGTACTAAGTGGTGGCGGAGGTTTGGACCAGCTGAACCCGGGCCGGAGGCTGCACCGTCGTAACCACCACTTTCGCGGGGGTCCAGAAACGAAGCAGAGGCAAAATGGTCTCCCGCTCGTCACGAAGATGGTGAAGCAGGGAGTCCAGGATACCTAAGACCCTCGCGCGTACTGAGATCAATCCGGCATGCGCCGAGCGGGGCCAGTCTGCCGACGATAGAATTCTCAACTGACGCTGGATTTCCACCCCTTCACTGTCGAGATTGTGTAGTGCGGGAGAAAGGCGCGGATCGAAAGACAGAACAGTGGGGCTGACCCTGGAATGAAACTCCAGATGGTCGGTCCAGCGTTCGCCCAGTTCAGCAAGTTCTCGCATCAGGATCCGATACTGCACAGGCGCCGGAACATGCGCAGACTCCGTCAGGAGACTTCGCACCCTTGTGGCCAGCCTGGAGATTTCGGTAATTTCCTTTTCGATGACTCGCTTGAATTGCTGCATATGCCCTTAGCCGCGCACAGAGCCATGCACGTTTAATACCACCGAGTTTTTAGGCCGAATATGTCCGTCTGATTACGAAACTGCAAAATTAAAAACAGGCAAGTCACTTCGTTGCTTGGAATTGTGGTAATACGTCTTGAAACCCTGTGCCGACGGCCATGCGGGCACGTTTTTGCCTTGTGGAATTTGGATTCCACAAGCGGTCCCAAATGGACCACATCGGCTGTTCCAGATCATTTCCGAGCCCAATGAGCGGCAAACAAAATTGATGGAAACACTCCAGACTTTTGACGAAATCGGAGATTTTTTATGCCACTTTGTCGCGACCTGAAAGGACTAAAGCCGAGCTACCTTTTCGGCACTACCGGGGTCTGACGTAAGGGGACAGTCCGCATTTCGTAAGTTGGTTGGATAGAATGCAACGTAAAATGGATTTCCCATCGGAACGTTTGAAGGGGATAGGAGCGAGAGATGAAGCGCTATCGAAAAATCATACTCGGTTTGTGCATGTCGGCGGTTGCTGCATTGTTACTGCCGTCGCTGGCGATGGCGGACATTGTTTCAGGGAAGGTGTTTGGTCCCGACGATAAACCGCTGGTCAGTGTGATGCTGACGGCGAAAAACGCCAAAGGCGAAGCGACCAATTTTAAATCGGACGCGTCCGGCAATTTCAGCGTCTATCTCGATCCTGGCAAATACACCGTGAGTTATAGCGGGGATGCCACTGTCGAGGGAACCGTTGAAGGTTATCCACAGCCGTTTCAGCAGGATATTCATCTGAAAAAAAAGGGGAGATAACCGATGGCCGGTGGGACAGAGCCGATGTCTAGGACGAGCCGAATCCTGAATGCACTCGAAGTACTGGCAAAACTGGTTGGAGCGTCCGCTGTGGTGGTCGTGGCGGTCTTTGCGAACTCTCTGCAAAGCAGGCTGACTGGAGTTTCGATTCAGAGCCAGCGCGAGCAGGCGGAAAGCCAGCTGCGCGCCGGGATGTTCAGCAGCCTGATCGGTCCGCTGGGAGGTCCTGAAAAGGACGGCAAACCGATGGCTGCGGACCGGGAAGTTCTTCTCACGGAATTACTCGCTCTGAACTTCAATGAGAACTTTGAGATGAAACCGCTGATGGAACATGCGGTCCAGCGCATCAACGAAGAATACCTGGTAAAGCCCGGCGGTGATGATCCCCGGGAACCCGTGTGGCAAATCCTCCGCAGGATTTCCGAACGGCAAAAGGCAGCAATTTCCATGGAATGGTCGGCGTATCGTGCAACGCAATCGGCCCGCATGTGGCCTTTCAATTACATTCTCGGCCCCAGAAGGGTGGAAGCTTCCTCAAAGGGCTGCGAAGTCGTGAGCATCATAGTCGACTCGAAGCTCGAACAGCACGGCGAACCCCTATCGATTGACGCCAATTGCCAGGCTTCGGTTGCGTTCCGGGATGTCATTCATATCCGTTCCGTCGACGGAAATTACACGCTGCAGTTGGCCGCTGTAAAACCCAACTGGATCGACCAGAAGGTCAAGGTCAGCGCACAACCATTTCTATCGTCCCAATCCAAGCCCAAGGCGACGGATCCTTCATACAATTTCGAGCTGAGCTGGCTCGATCTGCCGCTCACCGACAACACGATTCTTCCGGATGGGAACCGATTTGCCGTTTACCTGAGATCGGTCTACAACGAAACCTTAATGATCAATGTTATGTGGTTCCCCAAAGGGTACTTCACTCCGCGCGAACGGCCGCTCAATTACAGTGAAGTTCAGGAACTCCTCGGACGAACTTCGCAATAAGTGAAACCGCGACCGTCATGACGCCTGCGATTCGCCTGATTCCGTATCGCCCGGAATTTCTGGATCTGTTTATTGCCTGGCGGAATGAAGCACACTCCGTACGGCATAATCCCCTGACTCCGGTGACACGGGCCGAGACAGCGCGCCAGCGCCTGGCGGAAGGATCCGAACTTTCGAATCTGAGAAAATATGAAGCCTACCGCTGGTTCATTGAAGCCGGTAACGATGTAGTCGGCAGCGTATCGATCAAGAACATCAGCCACATGATGGCCTATGGGGAAATCGGTTATGGGGTCGCCGAATCCCATCAGGGCCGCGGCATCGCGACGATGGCGGTTGCTGCACTTGTCGACAAGGCGTTTAATGAATCGCCTCTGCGAAAACTGGTGGCGTACGTCCACGATCAGAATCTGCCGTCTTGCAGAGTACTGGAGAAGCTCGGATTTCAAAGAGAAGGGTTCCTGCGCGAGCACTACATCATCAACGGTTCACCGGAAAACGAAATTCTCTTCGGGCTGCTCAAACGGGAGTGGAGGGTGTGAATGAATGCGATTCCAGCTGTAGGGGCGGTCTATGACCGCCCGCAATTCGGAGGAATGCAGGCCTCTCAATTGTGGGCGGTCATAGACCGCCCCTACAGTAGGCCGTCGTCGCAGGCATGAATTTGCGTTGTTGGGCGGTCTATGACCGCCCCTGCAGGCGGATTTCGACTTACTCCCGGGTTTGATCGTCGTGCTTCTGTACGTAGATGTCGTGGCTTGCCTTGCTGAGCTCTTTTTCAAGCCGTGCGCGCTCCTCAGGAGTGAGCTTTCCGTCGGACTTCGCGAGTCTTTCATTCAGGCGAATGCGGGCTTCCTCGGCTTCGAGGCGCGCGGTTTCCTTGCGCGTCAACTCACCGCTTTTCACACCCTGGCGGATACGCAGTTGCTGATTGTGTTCACGCCCATTGATCGCCGGCGACTTCAGTTTGCTGTTCTCCGCCGCCAGACCGCTGGCCGGCACGATTGCCGCGCACACCAAACCACCGCACAACAGATTGATGATTGTTCGTTTCATTTCCAGATCCTCCTGACTTTAATTTCGTGTGCGCACACTCGTTTGAAACAGACAGGAACTCGGCTGCAAAGGATTAACGCGGGCATAGCCGGGCGGGTAGCACTTTCGTGCCGGTCTCTTCAATCAGCGGGCTTTGCGTTTGATTCCGGAACGGCGTTCGAGTTCCCGAATATAGTCGGACAGGACATCGATGCGGGCTCTGCAATAACGAAACTGGCCCTCGGGACGTATTTCCACGAGACCGGCATCGGTCAGTTCCTTCAGGTGGTGGGATACGGTGGCCTGAGACACGGGAAAGCGTTCCACAATTCTTCCGCATGCCATTTCGTCCGTGGCGGCTGCCATTTCCTGAAAGATTTCAAACCGCCGCGGATCGGCCAGAGCCTTGGCGATGCGCTGAAACTGGCTTGCGTCCATACTCGAGACCACTATACTTGATCTCATGGAACTGAAAGTACTCCTGAAGGGAATTCTCACCGCTCACAAAAAATGGATTGAATCCGATGGCAAGGAAGGAACTCAGGCGGTGCTCAAACACGCGATCCTTCAGGAAGCGGATCTGCATGATGCCAATCTGCAGGACGCCGATCTCGAAGGCGCGAAACTGAGTGTTGCCGATCTGATGGGCACCAACTTTCGGCGCGCGAATCTGAGAAATGCCGATTTCTGGATGGCCGACATGAAAGACACCATCCTGCAGGGAGCCAACCTTCAGGGCGCCAATCTGGCAGACGTCACCAGTCTTACTCAATTGCAGATCAATTCCGCGATTACCGACGACAAGACGATACTTCCGGCAGGACTCCGGCGCAGCTGAGTTCCGCGCACATCCATGCGCTATCTGGAATTCACCAAACAGGAGTGGGGGCGGCTGCGCGCCGCGACACCACTGACGCTCACCGAAAAGGACCTTGCAGAACTCCATGGCATCAATGAACGGATTTCCCTTGAAGAAGTCGCGCTCGTCTTCCTGCCTCTCTCGAGGCTGCTCAACCTGTATGTCGCGGCAACACAGAATCTGCGCCAGGCGAGCGATACTTTTCTCGGGGCGCTTCCGTCTCCGGTCTCTTATGTGATTGCCGTTGCCGGCAGCGTTGCCGTCGGTAAAAGCACGACGGCGCGTGTGATTCAGGCGCTGTTATCCCGCTGGCCAAATCATCCGAAAGTGGATCTGGTAACCACCGATGGATTTCTGTTTCCGAACCGCGTGCTGGAAGACAAAGGCCTCATGAATCGCAAGGGCTTCCCCGAAAGTTACGACCTGCGGCGGCTGTTGCAGTTTCTTTCGGATCTCAAATCCGGAAAGCCCGAACTGGAAATTCCGGTGTATTCGCACGAAGCCTACGACGTCCTGCCAGACAAAACCCAGACGATACGCCAGCCGCACATCGTGATTATCGAGGGACTGAACGTACTGCAGACTGGCCATGATCGCCGAAGTCCGCCGCCTCTGACCTTTGTTTCAGATTACTTCGATTTTTCGATTTATGTCGACGCGGAAGAGGCTCACATCCGGCAATGGTACGTGGACCGTTTTCTGACGTTTCAACGCACCGTATTTCAAAACAAGAACTCCTACTTTCACCGCTACGCGAATCTGACTATGGAAAAAGCGACCGAAACCGCAGTTCAGATCTGGGAGTCCATCAACGCCGTCAATCTGCGCAGCAACATCCTGCCGACGCGCGAACGTGCGACTCTTATTCTCGAAAAAGCCCAGGACCATTCGGTTCAGGCCGTCAAGCTTCGAAAACTTTGAAAAACTGGAATCGAGCGGCTGTAGGCGCGGGCTGAGTCCCCGCCCACTTTTGACAGATGGTGAGTGCGGGGTCATAGACCGCGCCTACAGCCGCTCGATTCCAGCGAATTACAAGACCTTTACTTCAGTTTTGATCGAGTTGGAGATGAAACAATTGTCGTGCGCCAGATGGTGAAATCGCGCGACGTCTTCAGCAGAAGGAATTCTGTCTCCGCCATAGACGATTTTCGGATGAAGTGTAATGAGGCTGACCCAGAGTATGCCCTTTTCGTTTTTTGTCAGGGCGCCAACAGCTTCATCGGCGTAGCTGTCGATGATATAGCCATTGCGAAACGCCACCCACAGATACGTCAACATGTGGCAACTTGAAACCGAGGCCACAAAGGCTTCCTCTGGATCGACATTCTCGGGGATGGAATACGGCAGCGGCACTGCGGACGGAGACGACGATGCCGCGACAGTGACGCCGCCGTCAAACGTCCAGGTGTGTGCCCGCGAAAACTTTCCTTTCAGAAATTCGTCGCCGGTTCGCACCCACTGAATGGTCGCCTTGTGTTCCGACATCTACGATCCTCCACTCCTGACGGAGTATACACGACGCCGGCATTGCAACTTGCCAGACTGCCGGTTACCCTTCGTGGAGGGGCGTGCATGAAAACTCTGGTGCTGCTGCGTCATGGTCAAAGTATCTGGAATAAGGAAAATCTCTTTACGGGCTGGGCCGATGTCGGGCTTACGGAACAGGGTGTAACCGAGGCAAGATCAGCCGGGCAGATTCTTCGCAAGGAGGGCTACTTCTTCGACTGCGCATTTACGTCCGTGCTCAAACGCGCCGTAAAGACACTTTGGCTGGCTCTTGAAGAAATGGATCTCATGTGGATTCCGATCCAGAATTCATGGCGCCTCAATGAACGGCATTACGGAGCGCTTCAGGGACTCAATAAGAAAGAAACCGTCGAAATTTATGGAGACGAAAAGGTTCATATCTGGCGGCGAAGTTACGACACGCCACCGCCACCGCTTGCGCCAGACGATAAACGTTCACCCAAAAACGATCCGAGATATGCGTCGCTGACGCCGGCAGAGTTGCCGCTCACCGAATGCCTGAAAGACACCGTCGACCGTGTGATCCCCTATTGGAAAAGCAGCATTGCTCCGGCAATTCAGTCGGGCAAGCGCGTTATCGTGGCTTCGCACGGCAATAGTCTGAGAGCGCTGATCAAGTATATCGACAACATTTCCGACCGGGATATCGTGGATTTGAATATCCCCACCGGAATTCCCCTGGTTTACCAGCTTCGCGATGACCTGACGCCAGTGAAGAAACCCGAGTATCTCGGAGATCCCGAAGCCGTCGCACAGGCGACGCAGAACGTGATCAATCAAACGCGAAAGAAAGGTTCATGACTTCCGATTCGAAGATCAAGGCGCGCCTCGCGGAGGTGGTGGACGATCTCGGCATCACCAGAATCCGGCGGCATATTTTCCTTTGTGCCGACGCCACGAAACCGAAATGCGCTTCTTCGGAACAGGGGCTGGAATCCTGGGAGTATTTGAAGGAACGGCTGAAAGAACTGGACCTTCATAAAGGCGAAAACTGCATCTATCGAACGAAAGCGAATTGTCTTCGCGTTTGTGAAGAGGGACCGATCGCCGTCGTGTATCCTGATGGCACGTGGTACCACTCGGTAACGCCTGAAGTCCTTGAACGCATCATTCAGGAACACCTCATCGGCGGAAAGCCGGTCCGTGAATTCGTTTTTGCGGAACATCCGCTTGGAGTCGCGACAAAGTCCTAGGTTGGATCGGTCCGCGTGGCCCCCGTTATCAAATGTCCGATGTACGCTGTGCGATGTCCTATGTACTTGTTTCGATGGCGAACTGACCAAATAGGTTTTTCGATGTCAGGCCAACCGCAGACAAAAACGGCTCCACAAAATTCAAACCGGGGTTGAGGGGGCAGTTAGCCATTAGACCATCGAAGCAAGTACATTGGACATCGCACAGCGTACATCGGACATTTGACAACGGGGGCGACGCGGTCAGCCAGGCATGTGATTCCGTGTTAGGATCGTGCCAATTTCGAGGGCATCGATATGAACTGGAAAACTGTTGCGCTGTCTGTATTGACGGGCGTCATCGCATCACCACTGCTGCAGGCGCAACAACCGGATGCGCTTGTTTCTGTTGGAGGACTGCGGGTGCCGGCCTGCACGGTGTCCGCGGATCCGGAGTACGGTCACGTTGCCGCAAAGCCGATTCAGCTCGGAGGTGGACCGGCATACGCGGATTCGCGTTTCGCCCACTTTATCGGATCCTTGCGAGGTCCTCAGGGACAGATGCTCAAAATCGGCAACACCCGAGGCTCACTCTTTGCATCGGTGGGCTATTGGGATGAGCCGACAATCCTGGATCAATATTCGGTCTCTTACGATGACAAAACCATTCCCCTGATTGTCGACAGCTACCATTTCAGCTTGCCGAAAGCTCCGTCAGGATTCATCTGCGGCGGCCCCCTGGTGACAGCAGTAGGCGGGCCGCCGCTGGATCCGATGAAAACCAACGCGAGTATCGTTACGCTGGCAATCGAGCAGGGATCGGAGAAGGACATTGCACCGGTCTCGCTGGACCCGGCGGTTTCGCGCGGCTACCTGATGGATCAGTTCACGATGATTGCGCTGCGCGCGCGCGCCGCGAACGCTTCCGGAACGCCGCTCGATCCGAAAAAGCCTCCGGCCGGAATCGATGGCGCGGGATGGGTCGTCCTTGCGCTACCCATATCCTGTGGCGCCCGGATGATTGAGCCTCAGAACATCGAAATGAATTCGCCTCAGGGATTGGTGCCGCTCATCGGCCAGCCGATTCGTGGTGACGCGCTCAAGCAACAGATTCCGGGGCTAACCATTCCGACGGGTAGTCTCGCGATCAAATTCAGGCAAGCCCAGGTGAATCAAATCCGAATCACGTATGCGGAATCCTGCGAAGGCGCTGCCTCAGACGTCGTGTTGCAGATAAAGGCCGAGCCGGCGCGGATTCTTTCCAGCCGGCCCGCAACGATTCCTCCCGGAATTACCGAACAAGATCCCACGGTCTACCTGCAGGTGATTTTGGATACTAAGGGTGAATTCATGAATCCACTGCATATCGGAGGACCTAAGTCTCTGCTGCCTGCCGCAATCGAATCAATCCAGCAGTGGCGAGTGGAACCATTTCGTCTCAATGGAACTCCGAATATTAGTCCCACGATTCTTCAGGTCATTTTTCAGTGATCGCCTATAGTTCAGCCGTGAAATCCTGAAAAGTTTCATTAAACGGCTGGATCGACGATAGTCTTCACCGATAGTCCGAATTGGGAGGGGGTCATTCCGTAATTGACACCGGTCCGCTGGCTGAATAGGATTCGAAGCACTACCCTTAGGGTCATCGCAGTTTGATGGAGGAAAAAATGAATAAGTCACATGCAGGCCGAGTCGGAATGACGGTGCTGGCTCTGGCATTCGTTGCATTTGGCGTTTCGGATCTTCTGGCACAGTTCCAGCCTCCGGGAACCCTGGGCGTTCTGGCGCCGGCCAATATTGCCAAATCTCGCCCCAAAGCCCCGTTTGATCTCACCGGCACCTGGCTGCATATCGGCGGCGAGAGTGAGCGGTTCGATCCTCCTGCAGGTTTTAAACTCACTCCGGAAGCCCAGAAACACTTCGATGCATCTGCTGCAGCCGTCAAAGAAGGAAAGCTTTATAGAAACGATATCGGACTCTGCTGGCCGGCGGGCATGCCGATCATGCTGACTCGTGTGTGGCCAATTCAAATGATTCAGCTCCCTACTTCCATCTTCATGGTCAGCGAGCTGATGAACAGCATGCGCATCATCTATATGGATGGCCGGCAACACGTCGACCCGGACATTGTAGTGCCCAGCTTCAATGGCGAATCGATTGGTCACTGGGAAGCGGACACGCTTGTCATCGACACGACGGGTTTCGTCGACGAGCATCACTGGATTCAGGACCGCGCGGGAATTCCCGCTAGCGATGCCCTGCACATCGTGGAGCGGATCAAAATGCAGAATCAGGGTAAACGCCTTGAAATCGAATTCACACTGACTGATCCCAAAATGTGGGTCGGCGACTGGAAGATCACCAAACACTGGGATCGCCAGGACGAGCGGGATATCGCGGAAGTCGAGTGCCTGCCCGATCTCAATGAACACATGCCGAGCGTGCATTCGCCCGACAACATCCGTGAAAAATGACAGGAATTATGGAGGAGAGAACCATGAAAATCATACGCCTTTCAGGCCCCGTGATACTCACGCTGAGCCTCGCCGTTTCGCTGTTTGCGCATCACAGTGCCGCCGGCGTCGATCAAACCAAGATGGTCACTCACGATGGAGTCGTAAAAAAATTCAACTGGGCGAATCCGCATTCGTATCTTGAAATCGAAGTGATCAATGACAAGGGTGTCGCGGAAATCTGGAACCTGGAAATGATGCCGCCGTCCTACCTGGTGAAAGCTGGCTGGAAAAGCAGCACGCTGAAGTTTGGCGACAAGGTCACGTTCACCGCCCGGCCCATGCGGAACGGCGATCCCGGCGGGCTGTTTGTATCGGTCAAAGTGCCCGACGGCCGGACACTCGGGCAGACCGCACCCCGAGGCGGCGGAGCTGCGCCTACGGCAGCGCCTCCGGCTGCTGGGCAACGGTAATATTGATACGCGCCGCCCGCCGAGGGCGGCGCTTTCGCTCCCGCTAATCCCTGCACATCAGTGGATATCGCGCGGTATTGCGGACAAATGTTTCCGGATATTCCGCGCATTTCTGTAGCACAACTCGCCTGTCCCCAACAGATTCAATAAATTCCCACCTGCCCGCATGCCATCGAGAGTGCACCAGCCTGATTGATGCGTTATTCTCTGTGCCAGACAACTCCGGGAACCGGAATCACATGCAAACAGAAACACCGAAGAAACTCTTTACCGTCGATGACTACCACCGGATGGCCGAAGTGGGAATCCTGCATCCCGGTGAGCGTACTGAACTCATCAATGGAGAGGTCGTCCACAAGGAATCGATGAACCCTCCACACCGATCGATGGTCAGCAGGGCAACTCAGATTCTCGTCGCGCGTTTTGCGGGAAGGGCCGAAGTTGCTGTGCAGTTGCCAGTCCAGTTGAACCGTTACAGCCAGCCCGAACCGGACATCAGCCTTCTCTTTCCCCGAAAGGACTTCTACAAATCCCGACATCCCGGCCCGGACGATGTTCTCCTGGTTTTCGAAATTGCCCACACGACGCTCGAATTCGACCGGTCAGTCAAACTGGAAATGTATGCAAAGGCTGGGATTCGGGAAGTCTGGATTGCCGACGTTGCTGGAGGGTCCATAACGGTATTTCGAAATCCCACCGGTAAGGCCTATTCCGCCCAAGCCAGACTGGATCGCCACGACACCATTTCAATGCTGGCGTTTCCCGAAACAGTCATCGCCGTTTCCGACCTCATCGGGGAATAATCCGCTTTCGACCCCTTTTCTAAAAAACCTGTGGACAGATTTGGCGTGTCCCGAGGTTAGGATCGGATTGAGGAGTCGGCTATGCGGAGTCGTTACGTTGTTGCGGCAGTTATAATTTTGGGAATTTCGTACTTCCAGTTTCGGTGGCACTATGGGCCTTGGGCCGTGGACGCTTCCACGTTTGTCGAACCGGCCGGGGAAGATAACCGGGCCGAACCCGTACGTAGCGGAGTAACGATTACGGCAGACGGGAAGCTGGAGAAGGTGCTCGGTGACAACGCCACCGGCGAACACGATCAGCAGTTCACACTGCGTCTCCCGTCCGGATCCACCGTGCTCGTCATGCACAACGTCGACGTCGCCTCGCGAATCCCGGACCTCAAGCCGGGCGAGACCGTTCGTATTCATGGGGAATACGAATGGAATGTAAGCGGTGGAATCGTCCGTTCCACGCACAGGGATCCCAGCGGCAAATTCGATGCCGGCTGGATCGAATACCGCGGTCAACGCTACGACTAGCCAGCTTGCGGGACCCTTGAAAACTACGCCGCTTCAACCACGGATCGTGACGTCTGATGCTGTCTGAGCACGTCTGTGCCGATCTTCTTGCTCAGGTAGACCTTCGACTCTGAATTCAACGAGATATCGGGTTCGAACTTGATCACGTCAAAGCGCATGTGATCGAGCGTCGCGCGCATGGAATAGAACTTGTTCTTCGTCTTCACAACGAGTTCATGATAGCCGTGGGCGTGAGCCCACTCCTCTTGTTGCTCGGTGAGTGCGCGGTAGTGTCCCTGCCCGCGCCATTCCTGGCGCGTTCCGCCAATCCAGCTGTAGAAAATTTTCCGGTCCGCAAAGTCGATCACATTGTTCAGATGAAACACGAGGTCCACCAGAGCCAGCTGCGTTTCGTGAGCGCGGATTTCGTGTCCCACTTTGAACGCGACCGGGATTTCGAGATCCGGATCGTCCGGAGATTTCACCATCGACATCAGAATGAGGTGCTCGCGATCCTGCAGCCGCCGAATGATTTCGTTTGCGGTTTTTCGTCCCGAAAACTCCGTGAACATTTCTTCCATGTAGGCCACTTCCTGAGCGCCTGCTTCCATTCGATATTGACGTATGACGTGTTCCATAAACTATCCATCATGAAGTGTTTTTTGAATCTGCTCGAAGAAAATCGACACGTAACGCGTGGGAAGCACCAGATGGGCGTCGCGTCCATGCACGGTTTCAATGCGCAATTCCGTTTCGCCGGAATGCGTCGATACCGTTTGCACATCCTGAATATTTCGGTACCGCGTCTTGCGCAAACCAAATCCGACGAAGCTGCTGGTAATGATGAATTCCGGATATACCCCGCAAAATTGCCTTTGAAGCAACGCTATGGCAAACGCATATACGACCGTGGCAATCAGGAACTCGGCTGCAATTGCTCCCGCCGTATGGGACGTGCCGTAATATCCCCGGTGTATGAAGTAAGTGGAGTACGACGTCACTGCAGCAACGAGCCCATAGTTTAATTGGAGCGGCCATCGACGGTGCGACAAGGCCAGAGCGCGCGGCAGCTGCATCAGCATTTTGATGAGATAAGTAAATGGAACTGCCGCGACAAGGACAGCAAACAGAAGCGATGTACCCCACGCCTGCATGGGTTAAGACCATTCCCTCCACGCCTGCAGCATTGGGAAATATAATCCAAGTCGAACCGGCCGCGAATCCATCTGCGCAAGCAGCGTCCCATAATTTTCCAGTTGTGGCCGGTAGCGTTCCTGTTCGTTGTCCAGAAACGCATCGAGGCTTCCACCTTCATGCATTCCGGTCTTGTAATCGATGATCCATCG
>JBGPBY010000047.1:0-21366 GCA_041481485.1 Terriglobia bacterium | reverse complement strand
TTCCTTCTCGATGGCGTCGATAACGTTTCGTATTCGAGTTCCTACCGAGGAGAGAACGTCCAGGTAATCCAGCCCTCCATTGAAGCGCTGGAGGAATTCAAGATTCAGACCAATGCGTACACGGCGGAATTCGGTCGCAGCTCCGGAGGTGTGATCAATGCGGCGGTCCGGTCTGGGACAAATGCGATACGAGGCAGTATCTATGAATTCCTTCGAAACGATGCGCTCGATGCGAATCACTTCTTCTCGAATGCATTTGGAACTCCCAAGCCCGTGCTCCAGCGAAATCAGTTTGGTGCTGCGGTTGGAGGTCCGATTTACAAAGACAAACTGTTCTGGTTCGCCGACTACGAGGGACTCCGAGGACGAGAGGGCGTGCCGCAGACGCGTGCGGTTCCGAGTGCCCAGGCGAAAGCGGGCGTCTTTAATACACCAGTGTTCGATCCGTTTGCCACCTTCAAGCCGCCGTTCGGACGGAACGCTCTTGGACAATGGGTGATTCCCCCAGATCGCTGGGATCCGGTGGCGGCGAAAATTGTTGCGTTGATTCCGGATCCCAACGTTCCGGGAACGAATATTTATGCCTCAACGCCAGTAACTCGAACACGCGCCGATCAGTTCGATATGCGGACGGACTATCAAATGTCGGCGAAAACCCGGCTTTTCGGCCGCTACAGTTTCACCGATTCCGACCTGTTCCGTCCCGGGCCCCTGCCCGGATTGGCGGATGGATCTTACAGCGACGCCTTCGGATCAAACGAAAACCGGTCGCAGGGAATCGCAGTTGGATTGACCCACGTGTTCTCATCATCCGTTGTTGGTGACTTTCGGCTGGGATGGTCCCGAGGTAATTACTTTACGTCTCCACCGAACGCCGGCATTAATGGGCCGGCCCAGGTGGGTTTGAAGAATGTCCCGAACGATCCCGGTATCGTTGGCGGCCTTCCGGAAATCGGGCTGCTGGGCTTCGATGCCATTGGGCGCAGTCTTTCGACGCCGCAATTCCAGACTCCGCGGACCTGGAATCCAAGGCTGACGTTCTCAGCGCAGAAAGGGCGTCATTCACTGAAGTTTGGATTCGAATTCCTGAAGACGGAAACGAAGATCAATGATCTGCCGGCGTCGATCGGTGCAATGGGCTTCACTGGGCTCTTTAGCGGCGCGAGCCTCGGCGATCTGCTTTTGGGCTTGCCGTCCGCTTTCGATTTGACATCGTTTACGGTGATTGACCGCGGACAGCGGCTGTATTCGTATTTCCTTCAGGACGATTATAAACTCTCGCGAAACCTGACAGTGAATATCGGCCTGCGTTACGAATACGGCACGCCGCCGGAGGACAAAGATAACCATTTGGCTAACTTTGATCCGGCTTCGGGAGCAATGCTACTTGCCAAAAGCGGAAGCACCTTCGATCGCACGCTGATCCATCCGGATCGGAATGATTGGGCTCCGCGAATCGGATTCTCCTATTCGCCATGGTCCCATTGGGTTCTCCGAGGGGCTTACGGCGTCTTCTACAATCACACTGTGCGGCAGGGACGCGAAGGAATGTTGGCCTTCAATCCGCCGTTTCTTGTGGACAACATTGTCCTCACCAGCGCGTTTGGTCCGACTGCTGTGGCGTCCGCGGCGCCTTTCCACCTTGTGGATGGCTATCCGGCCGGATTGCTGAATCCGAGTGTTCTGTCACCAACTGTCTATCGTCGTGCCGAGGATCCAAATCAGCGAAGTCCGTACGTGCAACAGTTCAATTTCGGAATTCAACGCGAGCTTACCCCGAATCTATTACTTGACGTGGCGTACGTCGGCAACAAAGGGACGAAGCTTCCTGCCCTGCGAAACATCAATTCACCGAGCGTTATTCAAAACCCGAATGGTACAGAGTCCGCGGGGGCAAGGCCGTATCCAGGCTTTGGCGACATTCAATGGGCGGAGAATCGCGCTTCTTCCAGCTACAACTCGTTGCAAGTCGGTTTGGAGAAGAGATTCTCTCTGGGCTTGAGCGGACTGCTGAGTTATACATGGTCGAAGACGCTGACGGATGCGGCAGATCAGTTGTCCACCAGTCTGGTTGGTCCCGGAATCGATACTGGCGTCTACAGCGTCCCTCAGAATACTAACGATTTACGAGCGGAGCGCGGTCCCGCTGAATTTGATATCGCACATCGTTTGTCCGGGAGTTATGTCTTCGCAATGCCATGGGGACGAACACGCTTGTGGGGAAGATCCTGGGGACGCACGGAGGATTTGATTTTGGGGAACTGGCAGTTGTCCGGTATTTATGTATTCCAGACCGGACTTCCGTTGACGGCGACCCTGGGCGGACCGACAGTGCTCAATCTTGGCCTCGATCGGGTTGCCCGCCCAAATCTGGTTGCGAATCCAGAGTTGCCGGCTTCGGAGCGAACTGTGAATCGATGGTTCAATACGGACGCGTTCACGATTCCTGGACCTTCACAGCAGGCATTTGGAAGCGAGGGAGTGGGAGTAATGCGGGGACCTGGCTATTCCAACTTTGACTTGTCGATCGCCAAGAACATGGCTGTCGGCGAAAACCGCTCCATTCAGTTCCGAACGGAATTGTTCAACGCGTTCAATCACGCGAACTTCGGACCGCCGGATATCCGACGCGAGGCGGTCACGTTTGGAAGAATATCGACGGCGGCCAATGCTCGAATCATCCAATTCGGACTAAAGTTCTACTTCTAATTATGAGATTTGATACTCATTTGAAAACCGCTGAACAGAACGCGAGTTCACTGGCGCTCTACATTGGCAAAACGGGCCTGCTCCGTTGCGAGTATCTTTCCGTAGACGTCACAGTCGCAGATGCCAAACGCAGTTACGGACGCACCCTGTTGCTGGTTCGCCCGGTTTCGGGCAATGGTGAGCAGTGGGTGGAAGAAAATCGGGTTACTGGAATTTCGGAAGGCGGCCGCCAATGAGCCGCATCTATGTCTTTGCGGCCTCAGATATGGAGGCACAGTCCGTTCGCAAAATTGCAGGGCCAAACGAGTTGGTACTTATGATCAGCGGAATGGGTCCCGGGAACGCCAAGACGAAGGCGGAAGCAGTACTGAATCCAAGGGAGAAGCCTGATGCGGTCGTAGTGGTTGGGCTTTGCGGGGGTCTAACGCCGTCTGTGGCGGAGGGAACGATTGTCGCGTATACAGAGTGCCTTTCAAGCGAGGCGGGAAAGCCGTCTTTGCCTTGTTCGAAAGGCGTTACGGACGCTTTGATGACGGCGCTGATGGCAGCGAAAATTCCCTGCGTTTGGGTTGTTGGAATTACTTCCGCTCGAATTGCGACGACTCGCGAGGAACGGCTTATTCTGGCAAAGTCTGGAGCAGCCGTCGTGGACATGGAGACGTACCCGATTGTAAGCGTTGCCGCTGGAATCGGGATTCCTGTGGTCGTTCTGCGTGTCATATCGGACTCTATTGATCGAGAACTGCCGAACTTTAATGGCGCGTTGAATGAAAGCGGCGGTCTGGATGGCCGCAAAGCCCTAAAAGTTGCACTGGGTTCACCATTAATGACGCTGAAGCTCCTCGCCGCAAATAAGCGAGCAATGCAGCGACTTGCACCGGCTCTTGAAGTAGTGTTGACTGCTCAAATGTAAGCGGACCACGGACGTCCTCGATTCTGATTGTCGGAGACAATTTGTGCGAAGGCAGATACTGACCTGGGCAGCCATCCTCTTTTTGTCTCAGTTCGTGGGGAGCGATTCCCAATTTCACGATCCTCGCATAGTGCTGGAAGCGGCCGACCGGTACGCCATGCTCTACAACTGGCCGAAGGCGTCCCCACTATATGCCAGGGCGGAGTCGCTATTTGACCAAGCCAATGATCGAGACAATATTCTATTCGCGCGGCTTGGCTACCTTTGGGTTACCGCTGACGCTGGCGTCACGCATTCTGCTGTCGAAGAAGTTGCCAATGCACTGAATGATCCTGTTGTTCAATCCAACCCGAAACTCCAATTGAGAGCATTAGTGGCGAAGGCTGCTCTCGAACGGAACAGGAATGAGATAGCTGCGCGAGATTCCTGGAATGAGATTCTCAAACTTGCGCATCGACTGCACGACACGCGATGGGAAAGGCGCGCGAAAGCGGAAATCGGACAGATACTCTACATGGATGGAAACGTAGAATCTGCCACGGTGATGTTTAGAGACGCGATGGAATCTCAATACTGGCATCTGGACCTCGCGCCCGCAATTTACTACACGGCGATGGTCGGTAACGGCTCCGCGGAGTCCGGCCGCGCCGAAACCGCACTTCGCTACTGCAATACAGCCATAAGAATTTCCGGTCTGGTCCGGGATGGAGGTTTTCCGTTCCTGGCATATCAGGGAAGGGCGCGTGCCCTTATTGCGCTGGGTCATAGCTCTGAGGCTTTGATTGCACTGAATATCGCCATAAATCGCGCCCGATATGAAGGGAATTCCTATGCATTGGCGCAACTCTTGGTCGTTGCGGGCATTGCGACGAAATTGAGTAATTCATCTCAAGCGATTCAATACCTGAGCGAGGCTGTGAAGTTGAGCGAGGAAAAGGGCTTCGATCATGTTTTTTCTTGGAGCGCGATCCAGCTTGCCTCCGTTTATCGGAACACCGGAAACCTTGATGCCGCCGCGTCTCTAGCGGTGAGATCCGTTGCCAAGGTCCGCGATCTTGAGGATCGATATCACCTTCCAGAGGATTTGACTCTGCTTGCGGATCTGGAATCGAGGAAAGGGAACGTCGAGCGTTCCGACCAACTTTATAGCGAAGCGACGGACCTGATCGATGCTCTTTTGGTGAATTTGAATACCGACCTACTTAGGGGTTCCCTGATATCGCAGCTCAGCGATGCATACGTGGGGCATTTCCGACTGGTAGCAACGAAGCTGTCAGATCCCCGGAAGGCGTTTCAGGTCATCGAGAACGCCCGTGGTCGAGAGCTGTCCGATAACCTTCGTGGAGACTCCGAATCTCTGACAGACGCGGATGAAAGGACCATTGCTGCCGTCAAAGATATTAATCGAATACAGCGGGCTCTTTTGCACGCGACAAATTCAACAGAACGAAGTGTGCTGCTTGATGTGTTATTCGGCGAAGAGCAGCTTCTTACGCCGGTGCGCCACCGGACTCCTGGCTTGGATTCGAAAGCTGATCGCTTCAAGCCCGTAACAGTCGCGGATTTTCAGGGATCGCTTCATTCTGACGAGATCGCTCTGGAGTATATTCTCGACGAGCCAGTCTCATTCTGTTTGCGCATCACTTCCTCGGACGTTGCATTAATCACCCTTTCCGCAGGCCGAAAGCGAGTCGAAGACCTCGTCGACCGATATCTCGAAGCGGTACGATTGCGGAATACAGAGACGTCACCGAGTCAGGAGCTTTTCTCGGTACTCCTGAAACCTGCCCTGATTGGCCAAGGTTCCAAAAATCGTCTCGTCGTGATTCCCGACGGGAAGCTCCACCTTCTTCCGTTCGACGCGCTGAAAGACACGAAAGGGAAGTACGTTCTCGAATCGTATGTCGTGACCTACGCGCCTTCGGCGACAGTACTCGATCTACTCCGAAAGGCCCGAAGTTCAGATAAGGCGGAATTGAATTTTCTGGGAGTCGGGGGCGTCAGCTATTCCAGCAAAGCGTTTGCCGCCGTCGATCGTGGTCCGGGTGTCGCCGATTTTTTTGGTATCGACCCCGTCGCATTTTCGAACCTGCCAGGAAGCAGGCAAGAAGTCACCAGCATCGCCGGTATGGTTCCGAGACCAAGCAAGGTCCTGGTAGGTGCAGCGGCCACCGAAGCCAATTTCAAATCGCAGGAACTGTCAGCCTATCGAGTGATCCATCTTGCAGTGCACGGTGTGTCAAGCCCGCAGTTTCCAGACAGAGCTGCACTGGTGTTGGGAAATTCTGCGGCTTCAGGAGAAGACGGTCTGCTGCAGGCCCGCGAGATCCGAGACCTCGATCTTCGCGCGGATTTGGTAGTTCTTTCCGCATGTGAGACGGGCAACGGGAAGCTGCTCGGCGAAGAGGGAATTGCCAGCCTCGAACGCGCATTCCTTCTCGCCGGCGCAAAATCCGTTATCGCCAGTCTCTGGACTGCCGATGATACCTACACGATCGCTTTGATGAAGCGCATGTACCAGCATCTGGTCGACGGCTCAGACAAGGGCACTGCACTCCAGCAAGCCAAGCTCGATCTCCTCAAGGAATTCGGCGACCAAGCTCTTCCCGTCTATTGGGCCGGATTCACGTTAGTCGGCGACGGTTCCACTTCCGTCTTCAAGTAAGCCCGTCTCGGTTCACATTCCGTCTTCCGCTTTCCCCAATTCCCATTCGTTCACAACAAAACTAAAAAGGAGAATATTCGTATGGATTCAGAGAACGTCCCTCACGACCAGTCTGCTGGCCGTCCTTCGGCGATCTTAATTCCGGTTGATATCGATCACGTCGATCAGTTGGTAATGATCGCAAGAGACCTTGCTGGAATCGTGCTAATCCTCGACGCCGGAGCCACTGGCGATCCAACCCTCGACGCAATCGCGCGGTTCTTGACTCCAATCAACGAGCAACTGCAGGAATTCAAGAACTGGTTCCATAACGCTTGGCACATAGCTACCGCACCTGATGTCAGGTAATCGGCAGAAGTGCGAGCCGTTGGTACTGGCGGTTGGATAGTTGAAGTAGGCCTCCATTTGAGGCCTACAATTGAATGAGCGACCAGTTCTAGTTGATGAATTAAACGCTGCAACCGAAACCCTGAAGGTTGGCAGCCAACTGCGGGCAATTGAAAGCGGGCCGGAACCATCGAGCGAAAGTCCGCGAATAGGCAGAAGGAAAATAGATGTCTACAACTCAACAACGCAATCTCCAGGGACTAAAAGCCCTCGTTACGGGCGCAACTGCAGGCCTTGGACGCGCGATCGCCTTACAACTCGGGCGCGATGGCGCCGACGTTACAGTGCATGGCCGCGACGCAGCGCGCGGCGCTCAGACGGTTGATGAGATCCATGGGCAGGGCGGCAGCGCCCGCTTTGTAGCGGCCGACCTCAGCGATGCCGACAGCATCGTGCGTCTCGCCAAGGAGGTTGGCGACATTGACATTTTGGTGAACAATGCCGGGTTCTCGGCATGGGGGCCAACCGAAACCTTCGAGATCGAGTCGTTCGACGCGATGTTCGCGGCCAACGTACGTGCGCCATTCTTCCTCGTCGCGATGTTCGCGCCAGGCATGGCGGCACGCGGGAGCGGAAGCATCATTAACATCGGTAGCATGGCCGGCAGCCTCGGTCTTGCCGGCGGTGCGGCATACGGGGCCACCAAGGCCGCCTTGGCTTCATTGACGCAGGCGTGGGCTGCCGAGTACAGCCCGAGCGGCGTCAGGGTCAACACCGTCGCGCCCGGCCCTATCCATACGCGGCCCGATGTGCGCGCACTCGTCGATACCTTCGGTGCCACTACGGCGATGAAGCGTGCGGCCGACCCCGCGGAGATCGCCGAGGTCGTGGCATTCCTAGCCTCGCCGCGCGCCAGCTATATGACCGGAGCGATCCTGGCCGTCGACGGTGGCCGAACCGCGATTTAGCAGTCACCGGCCCTGCGGCGGCCTGTCCTGTAAGTCCGCCCCAACTGATGTTCGGTTTCGGAGCCATCCGGTTTTCCGTGGACCTCACAATTTTGAGAAGTTCCCTCAAGAAAATGAGAATTTTCCGAAAGAAAATCAGTGCAAACCCCCTCATCTTTAATAGGGCGCTCCACCGTGCCCCAACTTGTTAATGGTGTGGCATTATGGAACACGAGTACGTGACTGTCGGCCAGTTGGCACGCATGATGGGCGTAAAGCCTCGCTGGGTGTACGGCCATATAGCGAGTATCCCCCACGTTCGATTCGGCCCTAAAACCATCCGTTTCAATTTGAAATCTCAACAATTGCAGCAATGGCTTGCCTCTTGTGAGAACGAGCCCGATGCCCAGCACCCGCCTCATACCCTTTCCGTCGCATGATATGATCCGGCCCGAAAACGCAGGAGCTGGCTCACGAGAAAGGAGCTGAAATGAGCCAGTCATTTCAGAATGGCAACATTGAGGAACGACGACGCCATGATGGCACAATCGCCTTCAGAATCCGGTATTGGGTTCGGACAGCGACAGGCGAATGGAAACGGAAGACCGAGACACTTCCGCGCAGGGTAAAGACCTTTAAGCAGGCCGAAAAAGAGGTGGATCAACTTCTACGGCCGATCAACGATACGGCAGGGTACGGTCGGGCGGCGTGCGGGGCCACTTTCAGAATTCTGATTGAGAGCTATTGGTCGGTATATATCAGCAACCAAAACATGAGGCAGTCGACGCTGGATAGTTACAATTCGGTGCTCGGGAAGTGGATTGAACCGTTTTTCAACGATATGCGTTTGGAAGAGATCACTCCGCGTACGGTAACCGACTTCATGGCCAAGAAGCTGATCCCGGCGAATCTGGCGTCGAAGACGCGGCGCAACATTTACAACCTGCTTTCAGAGGTTTTCGAAGTTGGCGTTGACAATCAACTGATGTTGGAAAATCCCGTCCGGCCACGGGTACATCGGCCGGCGGTCATTCAGGATGAGAAGCCAACGCTGCCGATCGAGAAGTTTTGGACATTGATTTGTGAGGTTCCAACAAAGCGCGACAAGGCGCTGGTTTGGACAGTTGCGCTGACAGGATGTCGCGTGGGGGAAGCGCTCGGATTGCGCCGGCGATCGATCGATTTCGACGGCCGGCTGATCCATTTCACTCACGTCGTCTATCGCAACCAGCTAATTCCTAGATTAAAAGAAACCCGAAAGCGTCGGCGCCGCCGGCAGTTGGCAGTTGGATTGAGCGATCTACTCGCGAGGGTGCTGGGAGACTTGATGGAGGAATCGGAATTTCGCAGTCCGGACGACTTTTTGTTTCATCGTCCCGATGGAAGACCGGTTGAGCCGAAGGTTTTTCGGGAGGATATTCTTTACCCTGCGATGAAGCGGGCCGGTATCGCGGTGGAAAGCCGTTCTACAGGTCTGCATTTGTTCAGGCACACGGCGGGATCGCTTTTAAACAAGAAGACCTCAGACCTCAAGCGGGTTCAGGTGCAGCTTGGACATGCCGACATCGGCACGACCGCCGACGTTTACACACACGTCGATTTGGAGACGGTGCATCAAAACGCGACGGATTTAGAGTCTATATTTTTGGAAGCTTGTGGTGGGTTTGGGCCCATTTTGGGCCCACAGAATCGTAACTAATTGCGGGGGAAGGATTTGAACCTCCGACCTTTGGGTTATGAGCCCAACGAGCTACCACTGCTCCACCCCGCGATGTTGAGCCTTTTACTATACGGTGATTGAGCAGGTCCGTCAATCAAGTCGCGTTATGAAATCAGACGAAGATTCAGGATGCGTTCCTGATGACGTTCGTCTTTCACATTTTGTGCGCGGGCGTGGAGAAGGTCGCGCAGTGAAATTAGGCCGGCAAAGAGGCCGGGATTGGCTGGATCCACGACGGGAACGCGTGTGAGATGGTGTTCGGCCATTCGATTGACGACTGCACGCAGCGGTTCATCGACATAAGCGGCCATTGGAGAACGCTGAATCCAGTCGGCGATGGAGCCCTTTCGGCCTTTCGCGATCCATTCCAGAATTTGCTTGTGCGTCACGATGCCTTCGAGTTTTCGATTTGCATCGAGAACAGGGAAGAGCCGCTGGGAAATCTTTTCATGCGTGTGCACGAATCGCGCGAGTTCCTCCACGGTCGTCTGTGGTGACAAGGCAGTTACATTGGTTCGCATGACGTCACGCACGAAGATAATCTCCAGTGGATCGACGGCATACTCGCGGCTGAGATGGAAGCCGCGGCGGCTGACCTTTTCAGTAAGGATGGAGCGCTTCATTGTCAGCACGGTGAATCCATAAGCTACAAACACTCCGAACCGAAGGCGCCGCCGGTCATGATGATCGGGCCTTCCGCGCCGAATGGGCCTCCGGAGCCGATTGAGATTGCGGAGGACATCGGCTTGAGAATGGCGAGCTTCGGCTCCACGCGGCTGCCGTTCATGAGAATGGCTTCGATGGCTTCGGGAATGCCGTGGCCGCGGATGCGCTCGGAACCGTAGCGGGCCATGAGGCCGATGATGAATGCGCCGGCGACCGGGACGAGAACGGCGAGGAAGCCGAGGTGGTTCGATGCCGGGGAGCGCGTGGCAAAGTCGAAGCGCTGAAGAAAGAAAAGGTTCGTGAACAAGGCGATGAGTTTGATCAGGCCAAGGCCAACAACGCAACTGATGATGCCGACGGGAATTGCGATAAGGGAAATGGTCAGGGTGCGGGTGCCGGCGGTGAAGTCGCCGAGGTCTCGGGAAACGGACAAGACGGATTTTTTCATGGGGATTATTATATATCGTGACACGATATATATGGAGGCCGGGGTCAGAGCGCAGCCATCAAGGACTTTTCGCGCGCAATTTCCAAATCTGCGAAAATGTGGGCGGTCATAGACCGCCCCTACAATGGGGAATCGAGATTCCCGCGCGTAATCCATAGCGAAAATATCGTGCGCGGTCATAGACCGCGCCTACAGTTCGATGCCTGTCGGATTGTTCGAAACGATTATGGTTTTGGGGCGGGGACGGTTTCTTCGGAACTCGGCAGGATCAGGATGACTTCGCCGGGTTTGACCAGACCCAGCTGTTCGCGCGCAATTTTTTCGATTGCGGCGGGATCGTCTTCGAGAGCTTTGTTTTCGCGCCGCAATTGTTTGTTTTGTTCTTCGATTGCTGCGTTTTCCTTGTTCATGGCATCGAGCTTCAGGGAGCGGGCATACGCGGCCATCGCGCCTTTGTCGTTGAAGATGGCGAGAAGGAGCATAGCGACGGTTAGCAATCCGAATACGCTCAGAGCGATTCGAACGATGACGCCTTTCATGATGGCTCGGTGATCCATTGTCTCCCGTATTTCAGCAAATTTTCCAGATCCTCAGTGGATGTGGACTCCGCGTAAAACCTTACCACTGGCTCCGTGCCCGAAGGCCGCATGAGCACCCAGCTGCCGTCGTCGAAAATCAGTTTCAGGCCGTCGGTGCGATTCTGCTTCGCGACCTTCCGACCATGAAACTCCTGAACATCGACTGCAATTTTGGCTTTCACCCGCGCTGAAATTGCCGGATCCAGCTTGATGTTCAGGCGCTTATTGTACACAGGGCCTACGCGTGAAAAAAGCTCTTTCAGCTGATTTTTCAACGATTTTCGGCGGCTGGAGACCATTTCGGCAATCAGAAGACAGGCCAGGATGCCGTCCTTCTCCGGGACGTGGCCGCGAATGGAAAGCCCGGCGCTCTCCTCTCCGCCCAGAAGAATTCGCCCCTCCTTTATATATTCGCCGATGAACTTGAAACCGACCGGCGTTTCCAGCAATTCCATGCCATGCAACTTCGCCACGCGATCGATCAGATGCGTCGTGGCGACGCTCCGCGCCACGCCGAGGGTCTTGCCATTTTTGTTCCCGCGGGTTTCCACCAGATAGTCGACCAGCAGCGCCAGAAGATCGTTGGGCATGATGAAATCGCCGCCTTCATCCATCACTCCGAAGCGATCGGCATCGCCATCCGTAGCCATTCCCAGATGCAGCGACTTTTGCGTCATGAGGGATTTCAACTCGGCCATCTGCTCTTCGGCCGGTTCGGGATGATGGCCGCCAAAATATACGTCACGATTGGTATGCAGCGAGATCGCCTGGATTCCATGTTCCTCGAGCACGCGATCCAGATAGCCGGCGCCCGACCCATGCAATGCGTCATAACCGATGCCGATCTTCGCATCGCTAATTTTTGCGAAGTCGACTTTGGTGGCAAGATCCTTCAGATAGGCCGGTCCGATGTCGACCAGGGACATCAGCGAATCGTTCGGCGGCGCTGAAAATTCCCAGTTCGATTTCTGCAGTGCTTCAATTCCGGCCTCGATGGTTCCCGTAACATTGGGAAGTGCCGGAGCACCGTCCGAGCCGGAGAACTTGATACCGCTGTATTCCCCAGGATTGTGACTGGCGGTGATGTTCACCGCACCGTCGAGCTTTTCGTTCATGATGGTGAACGCCACGGCCGGAGTCGGAACCGCCCGGGAGCACAGCTTCACGTGAATGCCCTGAGACGTCAGGACGCGCGCGACTTCACGGCCGAAGTCCTCGGATGCGAATCGCGTGTCATAGCCGACCAGGATCGTGGGAGACGAGTTTTGGGTTTTCACGTAGCGTCCAATGGCTTCGCTGGCCACGCGGACGTTGGCGAATGTGAACTCGTCTGCAATAATGGCGCGCCATCCGGACGTGCCGAACTTGATCTTCGCAGTCATGTCTGGATGATAACAGCAACGGCAATAACCTAAAGCGTGGGAAAAAAGGATGACCGATAAACTGATCGTTTTTACGACCTGCGGCGCCAGAGAAGACGCAGAGAAAATTGCGAAGGCGGTGGTGATGGAAAAGCTCGCGGCCTGCGTGAATGTGTTGCCGGGGGTGCGGTCCTGCTACGAGTGGGAAGGGAAGATGGAGTGGTCGGAAGAATTGCTGCTGATGATGAAGACGACAAGGGATCGGTACGAGGAACTTGAGGCAAGGATCCGGGAGTTGCACGCGTATGAGGTGCCGGAAATTCTGGCGGTGCCGGTTGCGGCGGGGTTGGAGAAGTACCTCGAGTGGGTGGATTCGAATACGCGGAAATGAGGGTGGCGTGGGCCTGGATATTTTTGAGGAACAGCGGACTGTAGGCGCGGTCTATGACCGCGCACAATTTTGAGGAATACAACCCCACCGCTTGTGCGCGGTCATAGACCGCGCCTACAGTCCGCTGTTCCTCACTTCAGCGCTTGTTCCAGATCCGCAATCAGGTCCTCGACTTCTTCCACTCCCACCGAGATGCGGACCAGCCCATCGGTAATGCCAATTTTTGCGCGAGACTCTGGCGGCACGGACGCGTGGGTCATCGTTGCCGGATGAGAGATCAACGTTTCTACGGCGCCGAGGCTCTCTGCAAGCGCGCATAGCCGGAGGCGTCCTAAAAATCGTTTTGCCGCGTCGAGTGAGCCCAGATCAAATGCAATAACGCCGCCGAAACCTCTCATCTGCCGCCGGGCCAACTCGTGTCCTGGGTGATCCGGCAGGCCGGGGTAGAGGACGCGTGTCACCTGTTTCTTCTTCGACAGCCAGATTGCAATCTGCATGGCGTTGGCGTTGTGCACGTCCATGCGCAACGGCAGTGTCTTGATTCCCCGCAAAATCAGCCAGGAGTCGAAAGGAGACAGAATCGCGCCCGCCGCGTTCTGAATAAATTTCAATTGCTCGGCATCGTCAGCCCGCTTCAGCGCGACGACACCGCCGACACTGTCGCTGTGACCGTTCAGATACTTGGTCGTACTGTGAACCACGATATCCGCATCGAGATCCAGCGGCCGCTGCAGATATGGAGTCATGAAGGTGTTGTCGACGACGACGCGGCAATTCTCCCTGTGAGCTATGGCCGAAACTCCACGAATATCCGTAATCACCATCATTGGATTTGTTGGAGTCTCGATAAAGATCATGCGGGTTTCCGGGCGCAGTGCTTTTTCGACGGCTTTCAGTTCCGGCGTGTTGACGTACGTGAATTCGATACCGAAGTGACGGATAATCTTATCGAACAGCCGAAACGTGCCACCGTACACGTTTTCGGAGCAGATGGCATGGTCGCCCTGTTTCAGCAGGAGCTGTGTAATCGCCGTCGTCGCCGCCATTCCAGAAGCGAAGGCATATGCCGCAACGGCGCCTTCCAGCGCTGCAATGTTTTTCTCCAGCGCGAAGCGCGTGGGGTTCTGCGTACGGGCATACTCGTAGCCCTTATGCTTCCCCAGCTCTTCCTGTACATAAGTGGATGTCTGAAATATCGGAGTGACGATGGCGCCCGTCGATGGATCGGGCTCCTGTCCGGCGTGGATGGCGTCGGTTCTGAATCCCATACTTTGATTATGTTATGAATCGGAAAAGAAGTCTTCGCGCTTGATGAGGACCGTGCGCGGCTTGCTGCCTTCAGCCGGCCCGACAATGCCGGCCCGCTCCATGCCGTCGATGATGCTCGCGGCCCGGCCGTAACCCACGCGAAGCCTGCGCTGCAGAACGGAAGTCGATGCCTTGCCCATTTCAAGGACGACATTCACGGCTTCGGTATACAGCTCATCCAACTCACCGTCGGTGGAGCTGGCTTCCATAGTCTCGTCGTCTGGCTCTTCGAGGATGCTCTGGTTATAGACGGGCTTGCCTTGAGTTTTCAGGAACTCGACAACCTTGCTGACTTCACCTTCAGTCGTCAGCGGCCCATGAACGCGCATCAGACGCGACGATCCCGGGGGAAGAAACAGCATGTCACCGCGGCCGAGCAGTTGTTCTGCGCCGTTCGAATCGAGAATTGTGCGCGAATCGGTCTTCGTCGCCACACGGAACGACACTCGTGCCGGAAAGTTGGCTTTGATCAATCCGGTGATGACGTCGACCGAAGGCCGCTGCGTTGCAAGAATCAAGTGAATGCCGACGGCCCGCGCCATCTGCGCCAGCCGCGTGATGTACTCTTCGACTTCGCGTGCGGCGGTCATCATGAGGTCGGCAAGTTCGTCGATGACGATGACGATGTACGGAAGGGGATCGCGCTCCTCCGCGAGATCGGCCGATTCCAGGCCGAGCCCGGGAATTGGGAGCTGGCGTATCTGATCGTTGTACGCGTCGAGATTGCGGACGCCGCGCTTTGCCAGCTTCTTGTAGCGCGATTCCATTTCAAACACAGCCCAGCGGAGCGCGTTCTGCGCCACTTTGGGTTCGGTGACGACCGGAACCAGCAAGTGAGGAATGTCCTGGTATAGACCGAGCTCGAGACGCTTGGGATCGATCAGAATCATTTTCATCTGATCCGGACGCGAGTGATACAGGAGCGAAAGAATCATCGCGTTGATCGAGACGCTCTTGCCGGTGCCGGTGGAGCCGGCAGTCAGCAGATGAGGCATTTTCTGAAGGTCGGTGACTACGATCTTTCCGGTGATGTCCTTTCCCAATGCGAGCGGCAAACGGTAGTTCGAGTGCGTGTATTCCGGAGATTCGAGAAGCTCCCGCAGCATGATCGTTGCCCGCTTATCGTTGGGTACTTCGATGCCGACCGTGGACTTACCCGGCATGCGGTCGATGCGCACGGATTCGGCTTCCAGCGCAAGGCAAAGATCATCGCCGAGACCGGTGATTTTCGAATACTTGATACCCGGTTCCGGTTTGAATTCGAACGTCGTGACCACGGGCCCCGGATGAATCTGCTGCACAGCTCCCACGACTTCAAATTCGCGGCACTTCTGTTCGAGAACCGATGCGCGCTGGCGCAATTCATCCTCATCGACGTCAGCAACGGCAACAGGAATGTTGAGCAATGCCGTGGACGGAAATTCCGCCGGGGCGGCGTCACTGCGCCTGGCGCTGGCCTTTGCGGTCGCCGCTGCGGTCCGGGGCGCCGGCGCGGACGCGGGATTTACAATCGACGCGGGTTTGTACGTACGCACGGCCTCGGCCGCAATTTCAGCCGGCGGCTTTTCCGCTTCGGCGGTGCGCGGAGTGGACGTTGCGATGACTTGCTTCTTCGGCGCCTTCCGCTCCTCGGCCTTGCGCCGGAATTCCTGCTGCCGCCGTGCTTCCTGCCAGGCCCGGTAGCGTTCGCTCCACGAAGAAATGAATCCGAATCGGGCTTTCAGTACTCCCGTGGCCCACGTGAATGAAAATGTCGTTGCGAGGAAGAGAGAGACGAAGAAAGTGGCAAGAAGAACGACATAGGTGCCCGTGGGATTCAGCAGCGCATCCAACCGGTCCGACAGGATCTTGCCGATCAGGCCTCCCGCAGGAATTTCTCCATGCACGCGCGGAATCGACGGCGAGAGGGACAGCGTTGTGGATAAGGTCAGAATCAACAGGGACAGGCCGAGCATGCGCGCGCCAAGGGACCGCATGGGACGTGAGGCGAGCCAGTAGAACGCATACACTCCAAGCACGATCGGAATCAAAAAGCTGGAGAACCCTAAGATCTGGAAAAACCCGTCGGCGACGTACGCTCCGGCGACTCCAATGAAATTTGCCGGCTTGGTGTCTAACTGGGGGTTGCGAGCAATGTTGAAGGACGGATCGCTCGGCACAAACGAAACGAGGCTGAGGCCCAGAAGTATTGCGACTGTGGCAAGAAGCAGTCCAATCGATTCGTTCAAACGGCGATGCTCGGTGGGCACAAAATAACCCAGTACGGATCGGCTCATAAGGTTTGGGTTATAGCAGAGTTGACGGACAACTCAGGACCGGGGGGATTTTGCGGTCTATGAGCTGAAGGAATGCGCGTCCCCAATGTAGGGGCGGTCTATGACCGCCCCTACATTGGGGGCGCGGGGGACGCGCTCATAGACTGCCCCTACAGTCCGCTGTCCGTCACGTTTCCACAATAATCGGCAAAATGAACGGGCGTTTCGATGTCTGCTTATAAATAAATTTCTTTAGATCCTTGCGGATCTTTTCCTTGATCACAGAATAATCCCCGCGCTCTTCCACCGAAGACCGGTTCACGGTGTCGATAATCATCTGCTTGCTCTCCGCCAGAATTCTCACTTCCTCCGCAAACCCGACGCCGCGGAATACCAACTCCGGCGCAATGTCGATGGCACCGGTCTGTTTGTTGATGGCGATGATGGTCACCAGAATACCGTCTTCGGAAATGTGCTTCCGGTCGCGGACCACGAGCTCTCCGACTTCCTCCAGGCTGCCCTCATCGATCAGCACCCGGCCCACCGGCGCCTTCCCGACCTTTTCACAACCCGTCCCACTGAACCGGAGGATGTCTCCCGTTTCCGCGAGTATGGTTTTCTCCCGCACTGATCCGGATTTTTCTGCAATCGCGGCATGGCGGTGAAGCTGACGGTACATGCCGTGAACCGGCACGAAAAACCGGGGCTTGACCATGGAGATTACCAGCTTGAGCTCCTCGACGCTCGCATGTCCGCTGACATGCACCGGAGGCTGCGCTCCATCGGGATAGTAGAGTTCCGTCTTGCGCCGGTAAAAGTGATCCATCATCCGCGTCACGGAATTTTCATTTCCCGGAATCATGCGCGCGGAAAGAATCACGGTGTCGCCCGGATCGACCTTCACGTCTTTATGAGTGTCGAGCGCAATTCGAGAAAGAGCGGATAGCGGTTCTCCCTGGCAACCACCGGCAACGATGACCAGCTTTTCCCGAGGATAGTTCTTGATGTCCTTTGTTCGAATCACCATGCCGGGTGGGATTTTGAGAAATCCCAATTCTTCGGCGACCTCCGTGTTTCCTGCCATTCGCCGTCCGAGAAAACTGATGACGCGGCCGAAATTCCTGGCTTGATCGATGGCCAGCTGCAGGCGCGGGATCGACGACGTAAAGCACGAGAGCACGATGCGGCCCTTCGACGATCGGAATATCGATTCAAAGCGATCGTTGACGCTGCGTTCCGACTGTGTGTAGCCGCTGTGTTCCGCATTCGTACTGTCTGAAAACAATGCGAGGACTCCCTGGTCCCCATAAGCAGCGAGCGTATGAAGATCGAAGGTTTTTCCATCAATCGGCGTCGGATCGATTTTGAAATCGCCAGTGTGAATGATCACACCTGCCGGAGTATGGATCGCCAGCGCAAACGCATCGACAATCGAATGCGTGACCTGAAAAAACTCCACGCGAAACGGGCCGAATTCGACCACGTCCTTGGCGCGAATGACGTTCAGGCGCGCTTCGTCGAGAAGTCCATGCTGTTCGAGCTTGCTGCGGACCAGCTCGATCGTGAAGCTGCTCCCGTAAATCGGAACGTTCAGATAGGGAAGGATGAAGGGAATGGCGCCGATGTGGTCCTCGTGGCCGTGTGTGAGGACAATGGCTTTGACTTCGCTCTTGTTCTCGAGCAGAAACCCGATGTCCGGGACGATCACGTCGACGCCGAGAAGTTCTTCGTCGGGAAACATGATGCCGGCATCGACAATGATGATCGAGCCGTTGCTCCGGAATGCCATCATGTGCATTCCGAATTCGCCGAGCCCGCCGAGAGGTATGACGTCAACCGTGGAATCTGGTTCGTTCACAATGATTGATTATATACATGGAGAAATTGATCCACAGATAACGATTCGGCACGCACGTCGGGCGATAAGCCGGCGGCGCGAAGGATTCCTGCAATTTCGCCGCGCGATCGTGATGGAAGCATGACCAGCAAGTTGTTCATAAGTTTCTTGCGGCGCGACGAAAATGCGCGGTGCACGAAGTCGGTGAATAACGGGTGATAGGGCACTCCAGGCTTCCAGTCGATTCGGATCACAGCGGAGTCCACTTTCGGTTTTGGCGAGAAGGAGCCGGGAGGCACCTCGAAACCCCACGTGGTCTTCGCATAGTACTGCACGAGAATCGAGAGCGGTCCGTATTCGCGAGTGCCCGGTTCGGCACAGACACGCTCGGCAACCTCTTTTTGAAGCATGATGGTGATGTTTACGATCCGTTCGCGGTTTTCAATGAATTTCTTCAGCAGAGCCGTGGCGACGTTATACGGAAGGTTGCCAACCACATGAAACGATTCGTCCGTCAGGGCCTCAAACGGTATTTGCAGGGCGTCGCCTTCAACAACCTCTGCTTTTACCGGCAAAGATGCCTTCAGCGTTTCAATCAGGTCACGGTCGATCTCGATGGCGATGACCTTTTGGCAAACCACCGCCAGTTCGCGCGTCAGGCTCCCCCCACCCGGGCCGATTTCCAGCACGGTGCCGGATGGGTTGATTTGTGCGAACTGAACAATTCTTCGGAGAAGGTTTCGATCGGAGATGAAATGCTGCCCGTAGCGCTTCTTCAAAAGTAAACGTCCCGTACGGGATTTGAACGAATCAAGTATATCAATCACTTATACGATGAACAAAAGTCTTCCCGCCAGTCTTCCCGCCAAAATATTTTTGCCCCTGCATGTTGCTCGCAAGTAGACTCCTTCGGATTCTGTTGGACTTCTAGGCGCACAGCATCAATGCTGCCGCATCCTTCACTTTGAGGAGTAACACATTGAGCGAGAAATCCGAAGCTAATGAAACGACCGAGCAGCCCGCTATCAAGATTCAGCTAAGCCCAGAGTCCACGGAAAGGACATTCACTTCCATCGATGCATTAGCTAAGTTTCTCGACTCGCAGAGGGCTGAATGGCAGAGCGTCGGATCGCTGCGAGAATTTTTTCGATCACTGACGGAGGATATCAGAAGGGATCGCGCCTTTAGTCAGCCGCTCGACATTCAAACAGCGCAACGAATTGCAAGTATCGTCGAGCATCGATGCCGCGAAAAACGTCTCATTTATTCAGAAACACTCCAGGGTAAAACGATTTTGGAGCTCGCGAGGAGTAGCGAGGATACAGGTGAAGCAGCGTACACGCAGATGGCTCGCCATAATCACAATCCGGGAGCTCTAGGCAACCCCCAATACGTAAAAGGCGTGATCGCTGCGGAGATGCTTTATGGGCCCGGCCGCGGGGCAGAGGCAGCCGCCGAACACAGCGCTGTCGACAATCTTCAGGGCGAATTAAAGGAGTTGAGAGATTCATATTCCGCAGCCCTAAAGGACAAGTCGGAGAATCTCGATGCTCTCGCAGGGAAGTTTGAAGAATCAAGGAATGAAACGACGCAGAAGTCGATCGATGGATTCAATGCTCGCCTCACAGACCTGACAAAGGAGTTTCTACAGTTTAAAGAGGCCTGCATTGAAGATTTTTCAAAGCGTACGGAATCTCTGAATGCCCTGGAAAGGACCTATCGCGAAAAACTGAAACTCGAAGGTCCGGCCAGCTACTGGAAGGACCTTGAAAGTGAGTGGGAGGATAAAGGCAGGAAGTGGAGAAATTCAGCAATACTCGCCAGCCTCATCTTTGTCTCCGCCGTGATGCTATTTCTGTATCTACCGCCCGACATACTCAAGGCGGAAGGCAAATTCAGTGTTTCAGAGGTGAAGGGACTGATCATGTTTGCCCTCGCTGTGTCTGTTTCGGTGTTTGCAATTAGGTTTTTCTTCAAGATGTCGATTAGTGCGTATCACCTTTCACGCGATGCGAAAGAAAGAGCGCAGCTTGCTTTTTTCTATTTGGCGCTCACCAAAGAGGCCAAGGTTACACTCAGAGAACGCCAGATAATTCTGCAGTCATTGTTCAGCCGCGCTGATACAGGCCTTCTGAAGGCGGAAGGACTATCGATGCCAACAGGCACAGTAGATGCAATTATCGGCGGGATCTCCGGAAAACATCATTGAGGGAAAATTTCGCCTGAAATTCCAGCGACGTTCGTTTATAGGCGCGATTCGAAGGGTGGGTGAGGGTGTTGGATACCCCGGGGCCGTCAGGTGGTGGCGTCGCCAAGATAGTCGATCATCATTTCCATGTCCTCAGCGTTGGACTTTTCTGAAATCTCGTTCGCTGGACGTACCGAAAGGACGCGAATGGCATCGCGCAGCATCGCTCTCATATTCGGAATATCGCTCACCGCACATTGACTGCGAGTAATTTCTCGGGCCTGTCGGATTAGGACTCCGATCCGGTCGGGCCCAAGATGAACCCTAACGTGATCAGCTTTTGTTTCTGGCGACATCGTAGACCAGTTATCGGGCTTCACATGCGCTCCCTTTTCGATTGGACATTAGAGAAACCCCGGCGCCCTTCGACGCCGGGTGGTCATAGACCGCGCCTACACGCGCGCGGTCCATTCATTGTTCACTGGCTTCTCAGCCCTGGCGCCAGGCATCAAAATCCACCTACTGCGAGTTACATAACCTCGGATCCTGAATTTCTTGTTGATGTTTCTGACCGTACTCCTTGCGCATCCGGTCCGTTCGGCAATTGCAGGCACGTTGAGATCCGAGGAATAAAGCAGCCACCGGATCCGGTTGAGCTGATCTTCGGGCAGCGCTTGACCCTGTTTGAAGACGCGAAGGCTCATGGTTGCTCCTCCGGATGGCGAAGAATGTAATCCACGGCCTTGCGCGCGATCTGGATCTGTGACCATACGCGTTCATGAGTCGCCGGGTTAAACAAGCCCCTGACCATGTCCAGCGATAACAGCGTCACGGTTCGAGTCCGTGACCGCCAGTGCGCTGGCAAGGCGCTGCGATCGATGCACTCCTGGGCCGGCGGTTCGGATCCGGGAAAGAGAATGATGCTCATGCGGCACCTGCCTTTCCCGCCGGGAGAAGCTTTTCCTTCTCCCACAGCTGCTCCAATTCGGCGGCTGCGTATTTGAAGAATCCGGACATGAGAAGAAGTATCGACAGCGCCTCGTAGATTGCGCC
>JBGPBY010000046.1:0-21431 GCA_041481485.1 Terriglobia bacterium | reverse complement strand
CGCAAGTAAAAATTGTTACTTGTGGTACCCCTCACCGGCCTTCGGCCCCCTCTCCCGTTGGGAGAGGGATTTCTTGATAGACCGCCCCTACAGCAGCCAACCAATTTAGTGTAAAAACCTACGCGGTTTCCTGGCCGACGTCGAGATAAAGCTCCTTGGCGTCGTCGTTGTAACCGAAGACTTCAGAGAAGCGTCCCCATGAGATCAATACGGACACCACATTCTTCGGATTTTCATTCGGAATCCACGTGGCGACAGTCTGTTCAATAATCTCCACCGGCAGGCGCAGGTTTTCGCTCTGCTTGAGCAACTCGATGACCTGCTGCACGATCCGCAAATTACCAAAGATATTGTGCAACATTCCCTTTCGCACGTTCACATCGCCTTCGACAAGGCGCCGCCCGGACTCGGTCAGAATGACGGTCTGTTTCGGAGTATCGACCAGATCCAGAAGTTCCGCGGCCTTTACCAGGTACAACGTCTGGCCAAAATCCTTTCCGATGCTGTGGCACAGATCGAAAATGTCGGCCATTCCCTCTTCAGAGTGAATGGATTCGAGCAAACCGATGACTTCAGAAATCTGAACATCGGGCAAAAACTGCAGAGCGCTTTCTCGTTGCGGTGCGCGGACCACGGCGCCCTGTTTCGGGACATCGGGCATCATCGTCTCCGTGATCAGATCGTGAATGCTGGCCACCATGCGGCTGAAGGCGGTGGAGCTTTCGTCGCGCGGGTATTGCAGATCATTCATCACTTCATCGCGAACGTGCCCGGGATTGACGCCCATCACCAGAATGCGCTTCGCCATCACGACGGCTTCCTGAATGTTATGCGTGACGATCAGCAGCGAACGCGTCGGCGTCTTGCCGCTTTGAAAAATGTTGATGATTTCAGTGCGCAGCGTATCGGCCGTCAGGACATCCAGGGCGCTGAACGGCTCATCCAGAAACATCACCGGCCGTTCCATCACCAGTGCACGCGCGATGCCGACCCGCTGCTTCATTCCGCCGGACAATTCCCGTGGATATGCTTCCTCGAATCCCTCAAGACCGACCAGGTCGATGGCGCGCTTGACGCGTTTCTTGACCTCTGCTCCGGGAAGTTTCAGAGGTTTCAGAGCGAGCGCAATGTTTTCGTACACCGTCTCCCATGGAAACAATGCAAAGGACTGAAACACGAGAGCCACGTCCTGATTGATTCCGGCAAGAGGCGTGCCACGCCGCACCACGTTCCCCGAAGTGGCTTCGATCAATCCCGACATGATGCGCAGGCAAGTGGATTTTCCGGAACCCGACGGGCCCAGAAGAGCGACAACATCTCCGTCGTGCAACGACAGATTCACGCCTTCCAGAACCTTCAGTTCCGCGCCGGATTCCAATCGAAATCGTTTGGAGACGGATTTGAGTTCGATCAGCGGAGTCACGGGTTCCTCATAAATCCATGCGGAATCGCGTCTGTGTCAGCTGATAGACTCGAGCCCAGACTGTGCGGTTCAGCAGAATCACTACAATGACCATCGTCGTCAGGCAAGCCGCCAGCATGGGAAAATTTTCACTAGATGCCGCAACACTGATCAGCGATCCCAGTCCCCGAGTCGTCAAAACTGATCCGTTATAGGACAGATACTCGGCGACAATGCTCGCATTCCATGCGCCGCCCGCCGCAGTGACCCAGCCGGTAACCAGTGCCGGAAAAACACTGGGCAGATAGAGCTTCTTCCACAAATCCGTTTTGGAAACGTCCATGAGCAGGGCGGCATATCGCAGTTCCACGGGAATCCTCATTGCACCCGCGAGGACATTGAACAGGATGTACCACTGTACTCCCAGAAGCATGAGAAACATGGCGCCCACGCCGAACGGAATATGAAAAACAAAAATCACTCCAAGCGCCAGCGGATACAACATGGGCGCCGGGAACGAAGCGAGCACCTGAACCAGCGGCTGTGCCACACGGATTCGGTGTGGAGATGTTCCAATCCAGATGCCCAGCGGCACGGTCCAGATTGAGCCCAGAACCAGGCATGCGAGTACTCGGATAAAGGTCAGTCCCGTACCCGCCAGCAGCGTGGCCCAGGTTGAAGGCGACACGTGGACCAGCGTCACGACCAGCCGAACTGTTCCGTATGAGGCAAGAGCAAGCAACACGAGCGCCAGCAGCCAGCCCGTGCCGCGCCGCACTGCGGTGTATCCGGCGCTGGACCGGATGAAGCGCCGCGGATCGATTCTCATCATCACCGGCGAATACCTTTCATCTTTCTTCAGCAATGAGCGATGAAGCATGCGGCGGCGATAGGCGAGTTTCGCCCATCGGAGAAGTCCGGATTCGCGGACAAGATTCGCCATGAGAGGTTCAGTCGTTGTGTATCCCGGAATATCTTCGAGTCGAAACTGGTGCGCCCAGGCCAGCACGGGACGCCATATTAAAATGTCCATGACAACGATCAGGAGACTCATTGCCACGACGCCACCGATCATTGCCGATGCGTTACCGCGGGCAACGGCCGTAGCCATGTACGCACCGATGCCGGGCAGGCGGTACTGATGGTCGCCAAGGGTAAACGCTTCGCACACACTCAGAAAGAACCAGCCGCCAGACATGGACAGCAGACTGTTCCACACCAGGTTCATCGCAGCAAAAGGCAGTTCCACCTTCCGCAGCTTTTCCATCGAAGTGAGACCGATAATCGATGAAACCTCCTTGAAGTCGGACGGAACGGATTTCAGCGAGGCGTAAAAGCTGAAAGTCATGTTCCACACCTGGCCGGTGAAGATCATAAGAATGCATGCCAGTTCGAGTCCGGCATTGGTATGGGGAAACAAGGCGATCAGCACCAGAACCAGACCCGGAAGAAATCCGAGAACGGGAATACACTGCAGAATATCCAGAATCGGAATCAGTATACGTTCGGCTCGCGCCGATTTGGCGGCCCAATAACCGACAATCAGAGTGAACGTCAGGGAAAGCAGGAATGCCGCCATTCCACGCAGAGCGGAAAACAGCGTGTAGTACGGCAAGGAATAGAATGACAAGTCAATGTCGACGGCCGTGTGAAACGCCGATTGAAACTCGCGGCCATATGCGACCAGCGCATAAATTCCCGCGAGCGTGAGCGCAATGACGACGCCATCGGCCTTGGATGACTTCCGCGAGATCAGGACTTTCTGCACCGAACGAGTATAGCGTTCCTACAAAATGCGAATTGGACCGAAACGTTGAAGTGAACGGCCCCCGATGGTATCGATTTAATGTAGAGCGATGGGCCATGCAATCTGCGAAGCCCATTTCCGATTGGACGCTTTCCATTGGGTGATGGGATGGAGACTCAATTACTCCAAGCAGCGTTCAGGCGACTTCCCTCTCCAGGTAAGAAACGGCATTTTGTTTGAATTCATCTAACGATGTGAATTGCTTATCGCATGCATTCGTGAGACGGTTCCGGTCCTTTCGTCCTAGTTTGTCCATGTCCTCATGGACAGCGATACTCTTGAATTTCAAGCCGTTCCGTTGAAACTCCAGGCAGCTGATAGTTGCAAGCCTCGCTCGGCTGGCGTCCTTCAGACCGAAAAGGTAAAGCGGCGCTCCGTTCGGGAGAAATGCCCAATCTACTTCAAGATCATCGCGATCGGGAATGGGAAGTACAGTTGGACGAGGATTAAAACGCTGGAGTTCCGATAGAATGAACTCCGCGAGCATTTCATCGAATAGACTCGCCAATACTTCGCGTTTGAAATAGCGCATATTGCATACTTTGGAAACCGCTTGAGAAAACTGCAGCAACGCCGTGTAGAGGGACTCAGGTTCAGCTTCCATATACAATTCGCCGCCTTCCTCGCTGACACCGTTCTCCGAAAGAATCCGATAGAAGATTCTCTCCTTATTCGGCGTGTCAATATCAAATGCGTAGGACAAACGCATCAACGAAAGGCCGTGGTCGCTGATGCGAAGCTTCTGCGGGGAAGTCCCGTTGCCGTTCTTTGGTATGTCGAGAAAAATATCCATCATGTCCCCATCTTCGTGAAAGAGCGGGACGATAAGTTGTTGTATACCGGGACGCTTTTCCCGCAAAGCAACGTGGGAATTAAACTGCTCCCGAAGAATTTCTATGACGTTCATTCGGATGCCTCGCTTTCCGGAAAGAGACGGGACTGCAAAATTCCCGGAAAGAATTCGTCTGGATTCTGGATCCTGGTTAATCGACAGAAATGAGACAGCGCTTCACGCAAGGAAGCGAAATCAGCGGATGTATCAATATGCCGTGGCTCTAAAATTCCGGAATTGATATCGGCCGCCTTGATTCTGTGAACATGAAACACTGCATGGTGCGGGTGGGTACGCTCTCCGCCATGCTGGCCATTGCAACGGACCAGCTGAAAACTGCCTGGGTCCTCTCCTGTGACGTAAATCAATCCAATTGAAAAATTCTCTGGAAACTCCTCGCTCTGGCGCATAAACGCGCGAAACGAATGCTTCCCATCCATGGACTTTAAGGTCATATCGCTCCGCCTGTGTTTTCCCTCCTGGCGCAAGGACCGACTGGGCCGTTCATCCACCTGTTTTGGACAGGCCGTGAGTTCTTCCAGTTCCGCATCCGTAAAACTTCTCATGGTTCACCACAAATCATATTATGACTTTCTTGACCAGCATGGGGTTCCTGAATCAATTTGCGCAAAAACTTGACGATGCTACGATGGCATCGCAAGAAAACGCGCGGAGATCGGATGATCAGCAATGCGGCGGAACACCGACGAAAGATACGCTCCCAGGTAGATGCAATTGAGTTTTGCGGTTCCGGTCAGGCTGTAGATTGCTTATGACCAGCACACTGCAATGAGTCCAGAGACGGATACTAGAAACTGTACTTCAAAACAAATTGCATGCGGCGAGGTCCATAGGTTTGCGTGGTCAGCCCAAAATTTGAAAAACCGTCCCTAAGAGCTGCCGGAAAAAAGACGAACTGAGCGTGATTCATCACGTTGGTGGCGTCGATTCGTACTTCGACACCTTGCCGTTCGTTGATTGCAATGCGTTTTGTCAGACTCACATCCACATTGCTTCGGCCAAGCCCGGTAAAGGGATTGCGGCCCAAATTTCCCGGCCTTGCCTGGTCTGGGCCCACCGGCGAAAGAATCTGGAAAGCGGTTGGATCAAAGAAGAAGTGTCCGGTCACTGTATTCCCATTGGGGAGCTTGAACGTATGTACCTCTCTCGGATCCAGCCTCAGAAACGTCCCCGCCATTTCAGCTGTCGAATTTTCAATCCCGCGCAAGGTGGAATCGTATTGGTTGCGCAAGTTCAACGGCACGCCGGAACGAATGGTGACAAGTGGAGTCATTCGCCAACCGGAAAGAAAAGGGCGGAGGCGATGGAGCGGAGCGGACCGTAAATCCAAAACACCCAGTAGCACAAACTGATGCTTACGATCGAAGCCGGATCGCGCCCAGGGAGTCGCATCGCTATCCGACAGGGCCAGCGCCGAGCCTCCGTCATCCGTGCTCCTGGACCATACGTAGCTGCCGTTAAATTGAAATCTCGATGTAAAACGGCGGTTTACATCGATTTGCAACGAGTGGTAGACCGAACGTCCGTCCGAGGTGAATTCCGCAATGGAGCGGAAGTCCGGATACAACCTCCGATCGTTGACGTTGTTCACAGTTGCTCCTGCCGTGACGACGCCGGGATTCGCCTCGTGCTGGCGAAAGAGGTGAGTCGCCTTACTCCCGGCGTAATTCACTGAAAGAGCCATACTCCCCATGATCTGGCGGCTGATCGACAAGCTCCACTGCTGCTGATAGGCTTCCTTCGCGCCGGGTTGGACAAATGCCAGGCTACTGATTGGACGCACCGCCGTTCGATCGTTGATAGGCAATGAGAACGGATCAATTCCGCTTCCCCATGGATTCAGGAAGGCTCCGCCCGATTGAGCTAATTGAGACGCATCCAGAGAAATATTCATCGAATAGGGAGGCGCACTGAAACCTCTGTAGATCGCCTGCTGAGGAATCGAGACGTAGTAAATTCCGTACCCGGATCGAATCGAGGTTCGGCCGGCGCCGCCCAGCAATTTGCGCAGGAGTCCATTCGATGCGAACGGCGAGTATGAGATTCCCACTCGCGGAGCAAGTTCGGTGTGGTCTACCGGATGAACGGACTTCGTGATTTTCCGCCCGCTAACGGGATCGACATCACCGGAAAACAACATTCCTGGAGGGGCAGACGCCACCATTTTGGATTGAACTCCGGGCCGGAACACGGCCATATGTCCGTTCGCATCGTGCCAGGCGCCATTCAAGTCATAACGCAGACCTAAATTCACTTTCAAATTGGAACGTAGTCTCACTTCGTCCTGAAAATAGAAGGCGGTGAGCAACCGCCTCGGGAACAGCACATTCACCGCAGACTGGGAATAGCTCACCGGCAGCCCCAGAAGAAAGTCGGCGACATCATTTCCGGTTCCATTTGGGTTGTTATCCGAAAAACCAAATCCGCCGGCGGCGCCACCATTCGACTCATCGCGAAAAGTACCTCGAAGAACGCGAATGTCCGCACCGGCTTTGAAGACATGTGGACCTGTAACGAGTTCCAGGTTCTCTTTTACATTCCATAGCGATGTCCAGTCCTGGGAGAGAACTGTCCCCGCATCGAAGCCTCCCGTGTTGCTTAGACCGACACCCGGATACCCACTGCGGGAATCGGTTGTGATGTTGAATCCGGTCTCCTTCGGCGAGGCGTCCATCTTTCCGCTTGTCCCTTCCATATAGCGCCCGGCCGTGGCGCCGAAGGAAATGGAATTCATCAGACCTGACGAAAACCGGTGCCTGTGCTGTATCGAAACACTATGCGTCCACGTTTGTTCCCGGGTCGCTCCTTGTTGCATTGCGACTATCGGACTACCCACTTCATACTTGTCCTCGAAAAAGTTGAACGTAATATTGCCGGCATCCGAGTAGCGATGGTCGATTCGAACCGTGTTTTGCCGGCTCCAGGGCTTCTGCGTGAAGACATCCACAATCTGCCGGCCATTCGTCGCCGGACGTATCAGGTCATCAATGAAGTGCCGCGACTGCGGCAAAACCCGGTCCGCAGGAATCAGACCGTCAGGAAATGCCAACCCTGTCAATGGATCGCGCGGCCACTTCGAAGAAGCCAAACCGCTGAAGTCTCCCACCCGTTCGGCATTGCTCAATACGGTCGCGAAACTGGTGGACTGTTGTCGCGCACGCGAAAGTTCGGAATCGAAAAAGAAAAATGTCTTGTTCCGGCCCTTGTAGATTCCCGGCAGCAGCACTGGTCCGGAGAGTTGCACACCACCCGTCTCCCTTCGATTTGACGTCTTTTTCGCTTGATCAAAGAAGTCCCTCGCACTCACCGTAGGATCGAGATGAAAGAAACGAAGCTGCCCGTGAAAACTGTTTGTGCCGGATTTGGTTTCCAGATGGACCTGCACGGGAATGCTTCCGGATTCTGCATCGAACGTATGGGTAAGCACCGAGAACCCGGCAATCGCGTCCTGGTTTGGACCGGTAGTCAGAGTTCCCCCGCCCACTGAACCCAATGCAGTAACGTCGACGCCATTCAAGCTGTAGCCAATTCCGCCAATTGGAGAGCCGTTTACCGTTACCCGAAAGTTCGGGTCCGTCGACAGTGGAGGGTAGTTGCTTGCACCAGGCGTCAGTTCCAGCAAAGAAGCCAATATTGAACGGCCTTCAAGCCCGATGATTACCGGATAGTCTCGTATCTGCTCTTCCGTAACGACGGTTCGCAATGCGGCGCCGGAAGTTTCAATGCGATTGATTTCCGTGCCAACGGTGACTTCCTCAAAGACGTTGCCGATTTTCAGCATCAGGTTGGGCAGGTTCATCGGTTGGTTCAACCCGACATGAATAACGGTTCTCGTCGTTTCGAATCCTGTCTGTGTGGCCGAAAGTACATAGTCACCGCCAGGAACGGAGAGAAATGCAAACTCTCCAGTCGCCGAAGCAGCCAGCGAAACCCTATACCCGGTCGCCTCACTGAAAAGCACGAGAGTCGCCCCGGGGACTGCCGCCCCACTTTGGTCCACAGTCTGGCCGGTAAGCTTCGACCAACCGGTTTGTGCGGCGCCAATTCCGGCAACGAGCATCAAAACCAGAAAGCTTGCAACGAATTTATAAGAGCGCATATTGATCTTTCTATCGGACTTATCGTGGTAGGAGATTTTCGGCCACCCAGACTTCACCGGCAGCTTCACCAGACGTGAAAGCGATCGTTCGGCCATTCGGATTCATGCGTAGCTGCCGGATATCCGTCGCTTTGAATTCGATTCTTCTTACGGCGTCGCCATTAACTGGAACCAACAGGAGTTCACTTACCTTTTCCTTCGTTCGAACGGCAAGAATCTGCGTGGAGTCCGCTGACCACGCAAACGATCCAAATGGAAACTCTTCCGGCGATTCAATGGTCAGCAATGTCCGTGCCGCTCCTCCTGCGGTTGGAATCACCATCAGTGACCTTTTGCCGCTGGACTTCTCGAAGACTTGGAACGCCAGCGTTTTTTCATCGGGCGACAATGCCAGATTTTCCCTGTCAAACGTCAGATTGGCGGGTGGTTCATAAAGGATCTGCCGTTGAGCGGTCTGGGCGTCGATCTTGAAGATCCCCAAATGAGGATCGCGGAACCGGTTAAACAAGGTGCGGCCATCTTTGGCCCAGGCTCCTTCGGATGTGCTACGAAGAATCTTTCGATCAAGAACCAACTCGGTGTCTCCCGTCATCGCATCGACACGAAAGATTCCGTGTCGACCACTCCGATCGGCTCCAGTGACGAACAATCGATTACCCGCAGGATCCCATTGCGGCCGCTGAAAGTTTTCAAGCTTCGGCTGAATAAAATGGATTTCACCGGTTTGACGAATATAAACCCAGATCCGTGGCCGGACATCCAACCCCGACATGAAGGACAACTTCTCGCCATTCGCAGACCATGAAGGATAGCCGAATGAACCACGGAAACGGCTCACGACGTTGTCTGGCCCGGATTGCAATTGACCGGAAGCCGTGTCGATCTCCGCGGTGTAAACGTCGATGGAGTTCGTCGCCACGGTGTAGAAGAACGTACCCTGACGGGTCATTCCGATTATGGCAGCCCGTCCGAGATTGTTCGCCAGAACGGCGGGATTCCCTTCGCTGGAGTTCCGATAGAATGGAGCACTCCAAAGACCGAAAATCCCGTTGCGATCGCTGGAGAAGATCAACGACCGTCCATCCGGCGAGAATCCAATAAGGTGGTCGCTTGCGGCATCCCGAACCAGGGGCGCCGCCGCTCCGCCATGAATGGGAACTTCAAAGATGTCGGTTGCGACGCTTTGATCCTTCTGCGGCGCATTGTATACGACATGAGCGCTGTCGGGCGCAAACAGCGCATTCCCATACATACCCGGGGGTAATGGAAGAGCCACCATGGAATGATCGGCAATGGAAATCGCCCGCAACTGACTGGCGTCTTCGTGCGTACAATGCGCGAGGATAAGACTGTCATCCGGCGACCAGTCTTCAACCTCGCAGTACGCCTGAGCGGGATCCTTATAAAGCAATGTATCCGCCCCATTACGCGTGTCGTTGATGCGAAGTTCAGTGGCCCCGTCTTCAACCAAAAGCCACGAGTAGGCGATCTGATTCCCGTCTGGCGAGAAGACCGCACTCAGGACCTGGCCTTCATCCGGCGACTTCGTTCTATGGCTCAGCAGCTGGACCTCTCCTGTAGCGATGTTGCGTAGACCCAGATTCCCTGTATGCAAGTCGGTAATGGCAATGAATCGCCCATCCGGAGATGGACGCCACAGCTCGATATTTCCATCTTCCTGTCCCAGTTTCTGGTACCTGACGGAGTCGCGGGCAGGCCATTCGCGGTAGCGCGCTGCAACAAAAAAAGTAACGCCGAAAATGATCAGCAGGCTCGCAAACGCAACGAACCGTTTTCCTGAACGAGTTGATTTTGCAGGAGGCGCGTCCACTGCGATCAAGGCTTCGACAACCCGCACGGGATTCTGGTAGCGTTTCAATGGATCCTGATCCAGACACCGAAGCAGGACAGGTTCCCAGCTGTGAAAACCCTGAGGGAGGTCCAGTTGGACGTCCGCGGGATCGGCACGAAAAGGCTGAACGCGCCCGCCAATCAATTCAGCAAGAACAAGCCCGAGTGAATAAATGTCGGCCGCAGGCGTCACTTCCCCGCCCTGCCGTTGTTCCGGCGCCATGTACGCAGGCGTGCCTCCGGCTGCATCAGGAAGCGATAAGAATTGCTCCTGTGCACGAGCCACTGCCAGGCCAAAATCCGTGACGGCCACACGCAGCCCCGCGTCCGTGGGCATCAGCATCACGTTTCCCGGCTTGAAATCGCGGTGAATCACGCCGGCCTGATGCGCCGCATCAAGCGCCGCTGCCAGATTGCCGATGATTGGCAGAGCATCCTCCCTGGAAAACGGACCGTGCGTCTTCAGATATTCGGTAAGCGTTTCGCCGGCGAGAAGCTCCATCGTGAAAAATATCGTGACCGCGTCACTGCCCCCTGCCGACTCCGAGTGCTCCGCAAGATCATAAATCCGGCACACGTTGGGGTGGGTCACACGCCGCGCCATCTGGATTTCATTCTTGAATAGATTCAGCACACGCTGATCCCTGGCAATGTCGGGACGAATGGTCTTCAGCGCAACGCGCAATCCGAGCTGCTCGTCTTCGGCTTCGTAGATGTCTCCGATTCCGCCCCGCGCGATGAGACGAATGATCTGAAAGCGGCGGCCCACGACCATTGATGGCAGAAAGCGCGGCATACGGTCCGCCTGTTCGGAAATAGCGGCGGGAAACAATGGCTGTGAAAGGTCCCCACTTGCGCGGTGATGGCTGTGCAGCAGCTTCAGAACGGACTGAAGGACCTCAGCGTCTGCGCCGCAGGCGTCGCGCACGAACGACTCCTGAGCTGCCGGAGTTTGATCGAGCGCTTCCGCAAGAATTTCCTTTACGCGTATCCAGTGATCAGGCTCCATCGAACTTACCTCAAAGTGCCGAGCACTCTAACATGTTCCGGAACAGACCCTTTCTGTTAAGAGAAGAAGGCGAAAGGGCCGCCTTTCGCCTTCTTCCGCAAACACAGTTACTCCAGAGTGTAGGTCAGATGCAGTGGGACGGAGTAGTACCCATCGGCGTGTGTGACTGTTGTGGTCTTGCCTTTCGACGTGGTTGTCGTTTCATCGTGGAGGATGATTCCATTATTGGGAACGCTCGTGGAGCTGCACAAATTGCTGGTGTCGCTTTCCACCGTCCACTGTGTTGAACTGATTCGGCTGACGACAACAAAAGAGGATGCGGAACCACTGGCCCACTGAAAGTTGACCAGACGCCAGACAAACCCCGAAGCGCTATCGTGCGTTGCCATAAACAAAGTCCCGCATTGACGGGCGGAGACCGCCATGTTCTCCATAGATGTCGCCAGATTCAGAAAGCCATGGGGATCGGTCAGGTTTGCATTGGTCCCCGTTGTGCCAGACGGAGGCGTGGCGGTGTCGTTCACAATGGGAGCCGGCAGGTTCGATGGTCCGACAAATCCGTAATTTCCGAAGGTGACATTTCGGGTTCCCAGGTCGTTTCTGGGCCAGAAATTCAGGACCGAGGAACTGATGGTTACGCCATCCGCGCCATTGACATAGGCTGCGCCGTCGCCCCGAATCGCGGTTGGCGTGACGTGATCCGACATGAAGTCATCGATTGTGATGGAAAAGTTAGCCCGTGGAGGGCCTCCCTTACCTGCGGCCAGTGCGCTGGTCGCAAGCAGGGACGAACTCACACAAAGTGTCAGCAGTAGTAGTCTTCTCATAGGTCTCCTGGTTTAGTAGAGTGTCGAAACATTTACGTCTGGAGATAGCCAGACCTGCTCCTATAAGCGAAATGTGAGATTCCGGGCGGTCATGGGATCCGAAAAAATTTAAATCAGGTGGAAAGAAAGGAGCCCGGTCGAACGTGCCCAACGACTCCAGAGTGACACATCTGCTGCAGGAACTGCAGGCCGGTAACGAGGGCGCGTTGACCCGGCTGGTGCCTGTTGTCTACCGCGAACTGCGCCGCCTGGCGGCGTATTACATGAAGCAGGAGCGCCCCGACCACACGCTGCAACCGACTGAACTGGTCCACGAGGTGTACTTCCGTCTCGTCGGAACAATGGATCGCAATTGGCAGAACCGGGCCCACTTTTTTGCGGTCGCGGCCCATGCCATGAGAAGTGTTCTCGTCGATCACGCCCGAGCAAATCTGGCGCAAAAGCGAGGTGAAGGGAAGGTTCATGTGGAACTGGGCGACGCGCTTGGACTGGCATCCTCCGAACCCGCCGACCTTTTGTTCCTCGACGAAATTCTACAGCGCCTGGAGAATATCGATTCCCGCGCCGCCCGTGTCGTGGAACTACGCTGGTTTGTAGGACTCAGCGTGGAAGAAGCGGCGCACGTCATGGGCATCTCCGAAAAAACACTACGCCGTGATTGGAACTTCGCAAAGGCCTGGCTGCAATCCGAACTGGATGCAAACATACGCTGAGGCCGCAGGTTCCCAGGCCTCCTCCCTCCAAGAGTGATTGTCCATGGATTGGCCCTCCGCCTGGACGCACTCAAACTTCAATCCAGTGGAATCAACGGCAGAGACACTGTGCCTTCGCTGCCAACCGCAATCGTCATTCTCGTACCGGTGCTCTCGTAGCGTTGCAAGAACGAGGGATCCAGGTAGGCGTTCGGCTCGACGTTTTGCCATGCAAACAGCGTGTAATCTCCCGGGTCCAAAAATGCGAGATTGAACTCACCGCGATCATCGGTGAGAGTCGAAGCAAATGCCGCCACGGACCTGTCCCCACGAGGCCCATAAATCACTTTCATCGCTTCAACGATCAGATGAGCTGCCGGAACATTGTATTCGTCCTTGATACGGCCGGTGATTGCGGGCGCTACTTTTAGCGCGAGCACGACGCCCTTCCGCTGCTGGCCTGCAGCGACATTCACAGGAAGTGATTCCCGAATAAAGCCATTAGCGGTCACCGTTAACCGGTAAGAGCCTGGCGCTAGATCCGAAACCGAAAACTGTCCGTCGACACCCGTCCGCGTCACCAGCGGAGCGCGATCCGGCAGGTTCATTTCAATCCGCGCATCATTGAGCGGCAGCCGATACACCGAATCCGCATCAATCACTGTGCCTGAAATGCTCGCCGGGGGACGCGCGGCCTGCACCAGCAGGATCATCAACAGGGCAATCATTGAAGGAGTTTCGCTAACGCATCCGTGGTAACGACGATTAGGTCCATCTGTCGCCCTGGGCCCGCCGCGATATCCACAGTCACTCCGCGCGACGCAATGCGTGCGTTGAAGTCCGGATCGAAGTAATAGTCCTGCTCCAGCCGTTGAAATGCGTACGCAATGTATCGCCCGGGAGGAACTTCGGGAATTTGAAATTCACCTGTGTGGGCAATGACCTTAAAATACCGGTCCGTCCGCAATCGCGCGGCAGCACTCGCCGGCACCAAAACGACTGTAGCTTCCAGGAACGGCTGGCCCGCAGCATCCATGACACGCCCCACCGCGTTGCCGCTTTGGAGATTCATCACAACGTTCAGAGGCAAGATGCTTTGCCAGCGTCCAGTCGCTTCTTCGAGAAAACGTTCGGGCTGTTTACCGTCAATGCGGATCTGGCCGAATTGGCGATCCGCGTTGGATAGGCGGACGTCTTGAAGGAATGAATTGCGAGGCGTCCCTGAAAGGTAAACGTCGTAAGTTCCCGGACCAACGTCTAGCAGATTGAAGCTTCCTGTCGTATCGACATCGACTGCAACCGTTTGCTGCGCATTACGATCCACACGCACCAACCGGACACGCAATCCTCTGGGAATGGAGCTGTTCGGTTGGGAAGTAAGGCGGCCCAGCAGATCGAGCGGGTACATTGCAGTGATCGGGATTTCGGTATCTTCAGAAAGGCGAACAGGCACTGTATCGGAGATCACTGCGGTCGAAGTCTTATCATCGGCGTCAATGAAGTCCGCAAGCGCTACCAACACGTAGTCCCCTTCCAGAAGACGATCCTGTGAGTAATTCGCGTCTCTTCCAATTGCCGGATAGTTCGCCGCAATTCCGAGATCCGAACCCGTGGGTAAAATGGCCACTCTCGGGTTCAGCATCGGACGAGCGGTGGACTGCGGCAGCAGCAATTTGACCTTGAGCTTGAAGTAGCGCGAATCCTTCAAGACAATGTCGACGTTCGCGGCCTCGCGCACACCGAGAAGATTTACAGGTTTTGCATTTTCGCTTCGAAGCGCTCCGGAGTAGTAAATCGTCGAATACCCGTCGTCCGGATTGGAAAGATTCGGAGAAAACTCAAGCACCGATCTCCAGGGTTGAAGCGCCGCGCGGCTAAAGCTCGCGCTGACGAAGTAGTACCCCGGATCGAGACGGAACAACCGGTATTGACCGTTTTCCTGGGCTAGCTCGGTTGCGGCAAGGTGGAGTTCGCGTCCATAAGGAGTGTAGCGGAGTTGATACGCCTGCACAGTGGCGGCCGGCAGCGGCTGGCCCAACGGACCATAGACTTTTCCAATTATTGACGGATTCGGATCCATTGCCAACCGGACACTTTGAGCCCCTCCGCAAACTATAATCAGCGATTTCGCTTCGGGAGGCATGTCGGGGCCGGTCCGAAAGAATTCTCGATGAACGTAGTACTCGCGGTCCGCGACGATGAAGTAACGACCCGTTGGCAGTAACCGCCGGAAATCTCCCATTGGATTTGACGTGACCTGAAAACTACGACTCGCCGAACTTGATCTTCCACTGGATGGCTGCGGATCGAGAGGAATAAACGTCAGCTTTACAAATGGCAGAGGCTCGTCGGCATCGGATCGCATGGTGATGCCATCTATTCCTCCGATTGGCAACTCCGGTCGGCAAGGGGGAGGCCAGTTTCCCTGCAGAATGGCGACCGAGAGCAGGAAGTGGATAATCACCCTGGAAGAAATCCTCCTGTTGGGACGTTAACAGTCCGCGACTACAGATGAACATGACACGCCGATCCTGCAATCAGTTCAGGGATAGTCATACAATAGGACATGCTTGCAATAATTGCCGCGCTGCTTTTCCAGTTGCCAACTGGTGCCGGCGGTATTTCCGCCAGGCTCATGTCCGCATTTTCTCCAAAGCCACCGCTAAATGCGATCGCAGGAACATGTGTGCTGGCAGATGTGTTGGTGGATCTTCAGGGACGAGTCGGAGAGGTTTCAATTCTGCAGGGAATGGAACCGTTCAATGATTCGGCCACTCGTGCGATTAAGCAATGGAGGTTTAGTCCGGCCAGTCTCAATGGCCGGTCCGTGGCATCGAGGGTTGGTGTACTGACAGTCTTTCGGCCGGCTGCACTTGGAAATACCGCAGTCGGTGGCCCATCGTTTGGGTACAAGCAACCCACACCGCTGCAAAAAAACAACCACCCTCCTCTGCCTCTGGCAATCACGGACCCTGGCTATCCTCCAGGATCCACGGCAATGGGTGTGGTGATCATCGAACTCACTGTCGATCAGAAAGGTATTCCCTCGAACATCCGTACAATACAGGACGTCCCTTCCTTGACCGATGTCGCACGAGATGCCATTCGATCCTGGAGGTTCATGCCTGCAATGGAATCGGGGCAGCCCATCGACGGTACGCTGATAGTGGCCATATCCTTTTTGCGGCCCGTTTGAAGACGGTTACCGACAATTAGTTACTTTGCCAGCCGGTTCCAATTCAGAAGAATGGTGATGGGGGACGCGGGTTCTGTAACCACGTTGACAAGGAAGCGTTGGCCGTCGGGTGAGGGAATGTATACCGCCGGTACACGAAATAACGGCGCCGGCGTCCCGGCCTTGATCGCTTCACCGTCCTTCTGTATGGATACCGCCATCAGTCGTCCATCGGGAGCGCGATAAAACAATTCTCTGCCATCGGCGCGCCATCGCACCGAGACGCCTCCTTCGGATGAGATTCTTTGTTTGCCCGCCGTTCCCATAAAAGGCTGGACGTAGATCTCACTGCGGCCTGTTTCCCACGATTGATATGCGACCGTGTGCCCATCCGGTGAAAAACGCGGACAACATTCGAGCGAAGGCGTTCGCACGACCGGCACCGGTTTGCGATCGCCGAAAAGCGGCATGGCCCAGATATCGTCTGATGTTTGCGGGTTCGAGCTTTGATACAGAATGTACCGGCCATCCATTGACCAGTCGTGCGCGACTTTGCCCTCATGGGATTCCATCAAAGGTGTCTCGAGTTCTGTCTCGTCCGCCGGCCTTTGATAGAGGTCCAGCACTCCTTTTCGAAGCGTGCTGAAGACGAGACGTTTTCCATCGGGCGACCAGATCGGCCGTCCATCCCACGCCTTGTTCGATGTAAATCGCCGAGGCAGCCCTCGATCGAGGTCAATCAGCCAAATATCCTTGTTTCCGTCAACTGTTCGTGCGAATGCTGCGGTGTGGCCGTCCGGGGCGAGACGCAAATCATCCGGCTGGAGGATGTCGGATTGTTCGGTTCCCGAGATCAGGTGGATCAGCCGGCCTGTTCGATCCACCCATCCCAGTTGAGTCCTGTCAGCGTGCGCTCTATAGGCGATCGGGCCTGCTGTAGACGCTGAAGCGGCGATGCTGGCTCGAACACTCGTGCTTCCGACCGACGTATCGACGAATACTTCCGGGGATATCGAAATCGCGGCACCCTCCGAACTCATCGTCTTGAGGTCCAGGCGCTGCGCCAGCAGCGCGCCGCGCCGTGCGAACAAGACATAGTCCGGAGGAGAAAAAACGGCGGCGCTATCGGAATCGAAAAGTCTGTGAGTTTCTTTCGAGTTCAGCGAGCCGGCGTAGATCCCCTGACCGTCGGTTGTGCGGGAAAAAAAGAGGAAGTGGCGGCCGTCGGGAAGGAAGTAGGGATAGGCCTGGGTGGTTTGTCCGGGTTCGAGATTCGTGACCGTCACGGCGTTGCCGCCGCGGACGTCAAAGAGGAAAATGGGCATCCAGTCGCCCGGCGGGCCAATCAGCAGATTGCCATCCTTGCTCCATGAACCGTTTCTGGTTCCGATGCCGATAGGTACATTCGAAACGGTCATCGCCAAGCGCCCGCCGATGTCGAAACGCTTCAATCGATCGCTCGCGGAAAAGCCAATCGAGCGGCTATCGGGGGACCAAAACGTCATTCCGGCGTTTTCTGTTCCGGGCAAGAGCTCGGCCCTTTCGGAATCCAGCGATCGCAGCCAGTATTGGGCCTGATTAAAGAACACCAGGTTGCGTCCATCGGGCGAAAGAGTGAATGAGGACGGGCTGCTTTCAGGAGGCGTCACGATTTGGAGACGCATTTCCGGGGCATCGACTTCCACACTGCGATTGCTCACCGCAAGCGCGATCACAGCAATCACCAACACCAATAGCGCTGCGGCCCACAAGCCACGTTCGAGCGATTTGTGGATAACTGGCACCGGCTCCTGTGGAATCGGAGGCTCCGCCCGAGCTTCTTCGATTTGAAATCGCGCGTCTGCGATATTCCGTAAGCGGCGTGCGATGTCCTTTTGCAGGCATCGTTTCAACAACGACCGGATGGATCCAGGCGTCGATTCGGGAAGCGCGGTCCAGTCCGGCTCGGCACGAAGTATCGCGCTGAGCCTTTCGACAACAGAATCGCCAGGAAACGCAGTTTTTCCGGCCAGCATTTCAAACAGCACGCAGCCAAATGCCCAGACGTCGGACCGCGTACCGGCCGCACGGCCTTTCGCCTGTTCAGGAGACATGTAGCCGGCGGTGCCGAGAATCACTCCAGGAAGCGAGACGTCCACGAGCACGGGTGATTGCGATCCAGACGGGTTCGCGCCTGCCGGCGAAATGTCCTTGGCGAGACCGAAATCCAGCACCTTCACATTTCCGTCGGGAGTCAGTTTGATATTCGCAGGTTTGAGATCGCGATGAATGATCTCCCGTTCGTGCGCTGCTTCCAATGCTTCGGCGATCTGACACGCGATTTCCAAAGCGCGTTCCTGCGGAATCGGGTCGCGCGCGATCCGCTCGGCAAGCGTTTCACCTTCAACCAGCTCCATTACAAGGCACAGCGTTTCGCCGAATTCTTCGAGTCCGTAGATTTGTGCAATACGAGGATGATTCACCGCCGCGAGCAATTCCGCCTCACGCTTGAATCGACGAACCCGGTCGGTATCCTGGGACCATTCGGCAGGCAGAATCTTGATCGCGACATCCCGTTTTAGTTTGGTGTCACGCGAGCGATAGACTTCGCCCATCCCGCCCGCGTCCAGGAATGAAAGAATTTCGTAATGCGCGATCCGTTTTCCGGTCCACGATTCCCTGCGTGCAGAAAGCATGTTCCTCGCAGCGGTTTCCAGCGCCGGTTCCTCCATAAACGTTCCGATTCGTTCGTGCTCGGCCAAAAGCGATTCGACTTCCCGCCGCAGTTCCACGTCGCCCATGCACTCCTGGTCGAGGAAACCCGCACGGCGGGATGCGCTGATTTCCACGGCGCGGCTGTAGAGGTCCCGGACCCGGTCGAACTGCTCGGACGTCACGTTGGCTTCCCGCCGCTGAGTTCACGGTGCAGCCAGACTTTGGCGAACTTCCAATCGCGAAGAACGGTATCGGCCGACACCTGCAAAACCTCCGCCGTTTCACTTTCGGTGAGGCCTCCGAAGTAGCGCAATTCGACAACCTGGCTTACTCTCGAGTTGATTTCGGCAAGCGCCGTGAGCGCACCGTCAAGGGCGACGAGGTCGTTCCGTGGATCGGTTGAAGGCGCAATATTCTCGTCCAGCGTCACCTGAATCATGCCGCCTCCGCGTTTCTGGAAATGATTCCTCCGGGCAAAATCCACGAGAATGCGGCGCATTAACTTCGCCGCCATGGCAAAGAAATGCGCCCGGTTTTGCCACTGCACGCGCCGGGTATCGATCAATTTCAAGAACGCTTCATTCACGAGAGCGGATGCCTGCAGCGTATGCCCGGGGCGCTCACCTGCCATGCATCGCCCCGCGATCCGGCGCAGTTCACCGTAAACAAGGGGCGTCAGTTTTTCGAGCGCAGCGTCATCGCCGTCATTCCATTCGATTAACAGCGCCGTGACATCGGGGCTTGCCGTCATTGCCTCGGATTATAAGAAAAACTCCGGGATCGTGCGGGTTTTTCGCCGCTGTTCGCTGGCCGGGGCCGGTAACGGTCGTTGGAATCTCCAGACGCCCGTCACGAACATTGTCATCACCGATCAGCGACAGCTAGTACCATTGCCATTCGGAGTTCGCCTCCTCGGTGATGGAGCGCGGCGTAGCGATACGTTTAAATTTTTTCAAGATCCTGGGAATGACATTCGAGGGTGGGGTACCGCAACGGTTACAGTGGACGATCAATCGTATTCATTCACACTGCCGTCCAGCCTGTTTAAATTCCTGCACGGCACGGCAGAAAAGTATCCCAACCCGACGGTGACGTGCGTCGCCCCTTGCATTCAAGACGTTTTCGGTTCTTGCATTTCCTGAACAATCTCGACAGTGCGGGAGCATTTTGCTCGCTGACGGTCTATGACACGGTTGCGCGCAGGAGCCAGATCAGGTCCGAATGGTCAGAGAATTTCGAGTGACTTCCCCTTGGCGAACCACTCCGGGAGTTCTTCCAGCATCCACTTCACGCCTCGGACATTTCGAACAACGTTTTGCAACATCCCGATGGTGGTGAAGCCCTCGAGGCTGGCACAGGTCACTCGATGAGAAATGAGGTCCAGGTCCAGCGGGTAATCGCTTGTCCGGTCACGGTCTGACCGCTCGCCGCTCGACAGGATCAATATCACTTTCGGGACGCTTTCATCGCCGCGAATCGCGGCAGACCAAAACGTATTGCGAAGATCGAAGACCGTGTTGCCATTGGGATCGAGAATGTGAGGCTGCAGAAATGGCAGTCGATACAGAGGCAAGCCGGCCCAAAGCTCTGCCCGGAATCCCCCTGCCAGCGAGATCACCACATCGGGCTGCTTTCGCTTTATGGGACCGCGACTCAATGCGTCACGCATCGCATCCCATGATTCGTAGAGAGCAAAATTCCGCAGATGTCTCTCGATCCAGCCCAACGATAGCAATGTCGAATCCGTGTCGATCACTGCCGCCCGCCGGTCCACATCGATGTACAGCGCCACTGTTTGGCCGGGGTGCGACAGGTGTCGAAGCGAGAGATACCAGTTGCGGCCATCTTGCCTGGCCGACGCGTCCCAATCCGTATCGACAAGGTTGAAGAGAATCTCTTCCTGCATGATGTCGGTGAGACACGGGTTATGAATGCTGCGGCCGTCTTTGAGTTCTCGCACTACGGAGGCGAATTCGAAGCGCAAGGGATCCATCGCCGGAGAGTCTTCTCCCAATGCTTCTTCCCTGCCGTCCTTTTCGGCGATTGGCCATTCCCGATCGATATCCCGAATGTAGCTGGCAGGAGGTTTGAGGGGGCGGGCAGGCTTCGCAGACAACTCTTCATCGCGACGATGAAGTTCTTTGGCGAGCGCAGTGGCAGGCATCGCTTCGGCAAAACTGTCGAACGTCCCCTGGCCGGGCGGCCAGAAAATAATTCGCTGCTCGACGGTGGGATGATCGAGATGATGAAGGTAGAGGGATGTGCCATTTTCAAAGTGCTCGATGCCATGCAAGTTCCAGCGCGTGCCAGCCGTTGACAGAACGACATGGCCGTCCGGCAATTCCAGAGCCGCATGCAAGAGATGAATGCCCTCCGGAGTGTGAGATTCCTTCAGGGAAACGTGTTGAGGAACAAAGGCATTTGACGGTGGCTCTTCGCCAACAGGAGTCGAAGACGACAATGCTTCGGAAAGCAACTGCGTGTTTCTGGTCAGCTCGATGGGCGGAATCGCCGCAAGGATATCGGCAATTGCCGCAGGTGGTCCGAAAGCTTCACACTTTTGGATGTCCTGAAGATCCAGAATTTCAACACGAGCATCCTCCGTAATAGTCGCAAGCTGCATCTGGGGCGTCAGTGCGACCGCCATCGGGTAATGGACGTTGATAACGCCATTGCGTGCGTGCATCCGGAAGGCCCTGAAGGGCTGTGCTTGCCAGATCGAAATGAATTCCTGAATTGTCATTGAATCATTGGATTTCAAAATGGAGTTAAGGCGCTTGCCCTCCTGAGTCAGGCGGGCAGCAAGATCGAGACGAAGTCGAGATCTTGCGAGGGGTGGTTCGAAACACCGTAATGCTTAGGCTTGGGAACCACCACCCGCATGAACTTTTGCGATCATGCTGCCCTCCTGACTTAGTACCCCATTTCTTAAATACAGCAACATATGTTCGAAGCTGTAATCGCGATTCCCCACTGTAGGGGCGGTCTATGACCGCCCACAATTTGGAAGGATTGCACTCCT
>JBGPBY010000045.1:0-21443 GCA_041481485.1 Terriglobia bacterium | reverse complement strand
CCGGAAGTCATCATCTACAATCACGACCTGTTGAAGCCGGAGCAGGCTCCGAAAGATTGGGATGACCTTATTACGCCGGCATTCAAGGGCAAGATTGTAATCCGCGATGTCGGGCCTTCCGGAACCATGAAGACCATCTACAGCGCGATGATTTACCGGCAGTCCGGCGCTTCCGATGATCCGAAGGCCGGCTACGCCTGGTTGAAAAAGCTCGACGCAAATACGGCTGCGTACACGCCAAGTCCGGACGACATGTACTTCAATCTCGATCGCGGAGTGGGCGTAGTGACACTTTGGAATTTGCAGGATGCACTGATCCAGCCGATAAAGAATCATCGACAGTGGACGTACGTCATTCCTGCATCCGGCGCACCGGTGCTGCTTGATGGCGTGGGCGTGGTCAACAATCCAAAATCGATGCAGGCCGCGCAGGATTTTGAAAACTTTCTGCTCGAGCCCGAACTACAGGCGCAGCTCGCCAGGGAATACTACCAGATTCCCGCCATGCAGTTACCGGACGCAGCGAAGCCGGAATGGCTGGCGAAGCTCGAACTCCGGGAAATGAAAATCGACTGGAAAGCAATGGGTGCCAAGCAGGACCAGTGGATGAACTACTGGGCTCAGAACATCAAGGGGAAAGGCGGCAAGTGACGGTTCTGACTCTCGATGCGCTGAGCAAATCCTTCCAGCGCGCGGGACTGGTTGTCGATTCTGTCAATCTTCGAATCGAAGACGGAGAATTCTTCACGCTGCTGGGACCTTCCGGCTGCGGCAAGTCCACAATCCTTCGAATGATTGCAGGGCTCGAGGAACCCACGAGCGGACGCATCCTCTTCGGAGATCGTGACGTCACGTTTGATCCTCCCAATCAACGCGGCATTGGTCTGGTGTTTCAGAACTACGCGCTGTTTCCCCATTTGACCGTTGCGCGCAATGTGGCGTTTGGCCTTGAAGTCCGCAAAACATCCGCCGAAGAAATTGGAAAACGTGTGACTGCGGCATTGACTCAGGTGCAGCTCGGAACGCTTGGCGCCGCACGAGTGGATCAACTTTCCGGCGGCCAGCAGCAGCGTGTGGCACTTGCACGGGCCCTCGTCATCCGGCCGCACTTTTTGCTCCTCGACGAACCACTCTCGAATCTGGACGCGATGCTTCGCGGAGAAACCAGGGCGATGCTTCGCGCCGTTCACAATGAAAGCGGCGTAACGACCATTTACGTGACGCACGATCAGGAAGAAGCGCTCGGAATGAGTGATCGGATTGCAGTTCTGAATGGAGGCAAAATTCATCAGGTGGCTGCCCCGCAGGAAATCTACGAAAGACCGGCCACGCGTTTTGTCGCGGGGTTTATTGGGCGAAACAATGCGATAGAAGCAACTGTCACCGGCTTGCAGAATGGAAATGTGACGATTCAATTCTCAAACCGGTCCGAATTGACATTGAATTCCGGACAGCGGGCACCTGGCGTTGAACTCGCCCTGGGAAAGAAGGTTGTAGCCTGCATACGTGCGGAATCCCTCTGCATCTCCGACGATGGGCCGATCGACGGAATCCTTGCCGATATTGAATACGCCGGATCCGGATCGAGCTGCATTGTCCAATCCAACACCGGCGACTTGAAGATTGAAGTTCCCACCTCCGTCCGGCCACCGTCACGAGGGGAATCGGTTCATCTGAAAATCGCGGCTCCTGCGGTGCATCTGGTCGAACCATGAGCGCCTCCGGGATTCCGGCCGGCCGGACTTTCCTGCCACGGCGGCTGAAACTGACATCTGCCGGCGTCCTGCTGGTGCTTTCACTGGTGCTTTGGGGATACGTCGTCGGACCGCTGATTGCAACATTTCAGCGAAGTCTGGCGGGCGAAGGCCTGTTATCGGAATACAAGCCGTTTCTGGACTTCGGCAGCGTTCAAAACGAGGCCATGCGAGGGAGCCTCTGGATCTCGTTTCTCAGCGTCATCAGCGCGGGTGTCGTGGGTATTTTCCTCGCGGTTCTGCTCAATCGCTGGGATTTTCGCTTTCGAAAGTTGTACCAGGCCCTTGTTCTCGTGCCCATAGCTCTGCCTCCACTGATGGGAGTCAAGGCGTTTTACCTGCTTTTCGGCAAGGCTGGAACTTTTCCCCAGTTGCTTGGACAGTGGTTTCATGCCAATTCTGCCGACTTTGCACTGACCGGTCTTGCCGGGGTCCTGCTGGTCCATACGTTAACGATGTATCCCTACTTTTACCTCAGCGTGGCGGCGTCTCTCGCGCAGTCGGATGATTCACTGGAAGAAGCGGCTTACAGCCTTGGCGCATCAAAGTTTCAGACATGGATTCGAGTTCTGCTTCCCATGCTGACTCCGCCGATCGTGGCCGGCGCGCTGTTGACCTTCATGTCTTCCATGGCTTCCTACACGGCCCCGCTGCTGTTTGAAGTCAACAATGTGATGACCGTGCAGATTGCAAACAACGCGGCAACGCAACAATCCCTGGCATCCGCCGTGGCGGTGGTGCTGGCCCTCATCTCGGTGGTATTCCTGATTGTGATTCGCGGATACGAAGACCGCCGCATTTATCGTACGCAATCGAAGGGCGGCTCAAGAAAGCGCCATCGTGTGACGAGCCCCTGGGTCAAAGTCATCCTGTTCACTTGTGCATTGCTGTCGACTCTCATGTTGATTCTGCCGATTGCCATGATTTTCCTGCTGGCGTTTTCGAAGAATTACTCATGGCGGACAGCTCCGTTGCCATCGGAATACACCATGGAGAACTGGGTCCGTTTGTTTTCCGTATCCGATGCCTGGGCGCCGATTCGCAACAGCGTGGAGATGAGCGCCATTGCTGTTGCAGGAGCGGTACTGCTTGGAGTGACATGCGCCTACGTTGTCGCCAAAACGCGTGTTCGAGGCAAGGGCGTCATCGACGTTGCGATGATGCTGCCGTGGGCGCTTCCCGGAACAGTCGTCGCGTTTAATCTGATTGTGGCATTTGCCAGGCCTTCCGCGTTCAGTTTTGGACAGGTCCTGATTGGAACGTATTGGATTGTCCCACTGGCCTACTTCATCCGCTTCTCACCGCTGATCTTCCGATCGACTTCCTCCTCACTTTCTCAATTGGATCCAAGCCTCGAAGAAGCAGCCCGAAGCCTCGGCGCCACCTGGTCGACCAGCTTCCGAAGAGTGGTGCTGCCACTGGTACGCGGTGGAATTGCCGGCGGCGTGCTGCTGGCCTTTGTGGCGGGCGTCGGTGAGTTCGTCGCCACAATCATGCTGTTTCCGAAATTGAAATATCGTCCACTTTCGATCGCGATCAATGATGAACTGAATGTCGGACGCTGGGGAACCGCGGCCTGCCTCGGCGTCGTTCAGGTGCTGCTAGTGCTTGCCGTGGTGGTCCTGATGCGCCGGGTTGAAGATCGCAGCACCATCACGCACAGCTCATGAAGTATTTGACTGCCTTTTCGCGCGAATTTTGTCTGCTTTCCCCTGAATTTTCGTGAACGATCGAGATTTCCAGATTTGACGTCATGCGAGGGCTCCGACTGTAGGGGCGGTCTATGACCGCCCACAATTGAGACACCTGCAATCCTCCGAACTGCGGGCGGTCATAGACCGCCCCTACAGTCGGAATTAGACCTTCCAAGACGCGTCAGGAAGTTAGGAAGCGTCAATTTGAAATCTCAATTCTGGATGTCCTGGTAATCACAAATCGTCTCGACGTTTGAGGCCGCCCAGGAACCGGGAAGGAGCATGACTTGCAATTGCAGGTTCAACCTTCCTGACTACCTACAGAGAGGAAGCCGGCTTCCGCATCGACAAACACGGCAGCACCTCCTGGAAAGTCTTTTTTGTTGCCGCGCCGGACGGACTTTGCTATTGACATGAAGAAAAGCAAGCCTGAGGGCGGCAATCGAGGAGATAGCAATGGCAATTACGATTCAGGATGGAGTGACTTTACTGCAAGTCTTCGACATGCCTTCCGCCATCAAATTCTATTGTGATGTGCTGGGTTTTGAGATCGTAAGTACATCCGAAATTCTGCCGAATGGAAGCTTCCATTGGGCGATGCTGCAACTCACCGGCGTGCAACTGATGCTCAACACCGCCTATGAAAGCAATGACGAACGGCCGGCGGCCACGGAACCGGATCGATTAGCCGCCCATGGTGACACCATCATCTATTTCCGGTGCCCGGACGTGGATGCGGCCTACAATCACCTTCGTTCGCTCGGCGTGAATGTGAAGCCACCGTCGGTCGCGTATTACGGCATGAAACAACTCTACGTCAGCGACCCAGACGGCTTCGAGCTGTGCTTTCAGTGGCCTGCGAATTCCTGAAGCAAAATTCAACCTGAGACACCTCCTTCCGTTTGCGCTACCATGCTGTGGCGATTTCGGTTGCATCACTGAAACAAACGAAACAACAGAAACATGAGTGCAAGTCTGAAGGATCGGCCCAAAGCCCGTGGCAAACTCAAAATCGGAGATGACTGGAACGCGATTACGATCATCGCGTTGTCTCAAAGCAACCCGCTGAAGGCCATTGCCGAGCTTGTCGAAAACTGTATCGATGCTAAAGCACGCACTGTCACGATCACGCGTGGACGCGAACATGGCCGGCACTACTTGGCGATACGGGATGACGGCGAGGGAGTACCGCGGGACGCGGAAGGCCATCCAAACTTTCATTACGTAGCGACGCATATCTGCGATTCGATCAAGAGGCGGCTGAAAACGGGCGGAGCTGCAGGGCTTCAGGGCGAATTTGGAATTGGCCTGCTGAGCTTCTGGACGGTGGGCGAAGAAATCACGATGACCTCCACGGGCGCCGACCATCGGGCATATCAGATGGTGATGAAAAAAGGCGACCCGTCATACTCCGTCACTCCGAGGCGTACACTTTTCGGCGACAGCGGAACCGAAGTTCGAATCGCCCCGTTGCTGGACGGGATCCGATCCTTGTCCGGTGAGAAAATTCAGTGGTATCTGGCTGCGGAATTGCGCGACCGTATCCGCAAAACCGGGGTGAAGATCACCGTCATTGACCGGCTCGCACGCAAACAATACGCGGTCGAACCGCGGCAGTATGAGGGACGCCTGCTGCATCAGCTTCCTTCGATCCATAGCGAATTTGGCGATGTCTATGCCGAGCTGTATTTGAACGAACCTGCGGAGGCAAACTCTGTCGCGTTGTTTCGCCACGGCACGCGTGTCATTGAAAACATTGCCCTGCTGGATGGATTCGCTCGTTCTCCATGGACCCTTCGATTCCTGCAGGGACATCTTGATGCGCCGTTCGTGAACCTGACGCCGGGAACACGCACCGGTTTCATTCACGACGAGTCATTCACCGCGCTTCTCGACGCCTTGAAGCCGCTTGAAGAAAAGCTGATCGAAGTCATCGAAGACCAGCGCCGTGCCGAAGAAGAACAGGCGAGCAGAGAGCTATTACGCACCATCCAACGGGCATTTCGGGAAGCCCTGCTTGCCCTTCCGGCTGAGGAATACGACTGGTTCGATATTCAGGTGCGCGCCGCAAGATCCGGAGCTGGGATATCCGGCAATGGAGAAACAGGAAACATCGCCGGTAATGACGAGGAGGCATCGGAAGGAGCCGAAGAGCCGGACCGTCAGCAGGAGAGGCAACGCCAATTCTTTGAATTTGCCGGACCACTCTACAGCGTTGCCGTCTCTCCCGCGTCCAGTGTGATTCGGGTCGGCTCCCCGCGGGAATTGCGGGCGCTTCCGCGCGACCGGTCCCGCCGGCGTGTCGAACAGGACCTGGAATTCCACTGGAAGATTATCGAAGGTTTGGGCTCGCTGGAAAACATTCACAATCAGTCGGTAACGTTTCGCGCGACCGATGAACCCGGGCTTGCCCGCATCAATGTATCTGTGAGCCAACGTGGTGTTACATGCGACGCCGAAGCACTCGTTACCGTAGCCCACGAATTGCTTGCCACGATGGGATCGACGAATGTCCCGTCTCAGGGCTTGCCGGGATATACCTTTGAGCGCGCACCGGGAGAATCATGGCGATCGAGATTCGATGTCGATCGAAATCTCATCGTCGTCAACAACGGCCATCGCGATTTTGTTTACGCTTCACGCAACAAGTCGCTGAAGCTGCGCTATCTGGTGCGGCTCTACGCGAAGGAACTTGTTCTGCGGAATTTCGTCGGTCTGCCTGCCGATCAGCTTCTGGAACGCATGGTCGAACTCTCACTCCGCACCGAAGAGCAGCTATGACCGAGCACAATCCCTCGCCTCTCAATATTGCGCGGTCATAGACCGCGCCTACAGTCGCAGTCCTGACGTATGTCGATGCCCCTACTGCGCCGAACGCACAGCGTAGGCGAACATGTCGGTGGGGGGCTGCATCCGTTTGGCCGCAACGATTTCGTCGACGGTATTGTTGACCATCTGGTTGTAGTACCACGCGAGGAATTCGCCGAAGGCCGAATAGCGGCTGGAACTGACCTGTGAGGCCAGCCTGAACATCTGGTCGCGATTGGTTTTGAAGTACGGAAGCAGCTTATCTTTGCAGAAAATCGCCACGAAGCTGCGGAAGCGCCGGCTTTCGGCTTCGTCGAGAATCATGCCGTGTCTCGTACGAATATCAGCCAGCGTCGGACGGCTCGGTGTAAGTTTGGAAGCGAGACTGACCAGCGTATAGGTGTCGGACTGCCCTTCCTCGCGAATGACTTTGCCGGCGTAAATCGAATCGCCTTCCGTCATCCAGGCATAATAACGCTGGCTCCGGCCGCGCCGGGGACCGGAGGGAATCAGGGTCTTGTCTTCGTAGAATACGTCATTCATGGCACCGAGAAGAATTCCACCGACGACAATCTGATAGAGCAGCTGTTCTTTCGGAACTTCCTTCGCACCGTTCAATGAAGCCGCAAAACTTTCAATCGAAGTCCAGTTTCCTTTGACGATCGCAGCGAACTCGCTGGAATGTTTCTGCAGGCTGGGCCGCACTCTTTCCAGATCCTTGTCTCGATAAACCGGGAAATTGGGACGAGCCTCGCTATCCTGGTTTTCTTCGACAAGATGTTCGGCATCGAGATCGCTGAAAAGTTTGTCGACTTCGTCGTCGGAGATCTTCAATTCCTTCGCGATCTTGTCGAAGCCCCACCCTTCATGAAACGCAACGACGACAAATCGATTCTTCTCTTTCGACATGAGGTTCATCGCTTCACGGGAAACCGGGGAAGTGGCAAATGCAAAATCGCTGTGGACCTTCGGACGTTGGGGAGGCTTCTGGGCGCTAACGACGGAACCCGCAACGAATATCACCAGCAATGACAATTTCAACGGAGATGAAAGCCTCATGAAATACCTGGCAGATATTGTAGTCCAACAGCGAATTGGAGCAAATCCCCTGCCGGGGGTAGAAACGGGCTTTAATCCGGCCAGATTATCGCCCCCAACTGGGCGCCTCACACGCGGACAGCTTTGGCGATAAGGATGTTTTCAATACCCAGGACGCGATTGATGACCTCCTCGCGAACCGGTTCATCGACCAGAAGGAGAGCCAGCGCACGCCCGCCCTCGTGTTCCCTTCCGAGATGCATGCCGGCGATATTGACGTTACATTCCCCCATAATGGTTCCGATTTTGCCGATGACGCCGGGTTTGTCGTTGTTCATGAAATAAACCATATGGCCGCGAGGCACCACTTCCAGGGCAAATCCGTCCACGTTGACGATGCGTGGCAGCTTGTCGGTAAACACGGTCCCGGAAACCCGGTGCGTTTCCGATTCGGTTTTCAATTCAAACGTAATCAGGTTCGTGAAGTTCTCGGGTGCGGGAACCCTCGTTTGCTCTATTTTGATTCCGCGAAGCTGAGCCACATGCGTGGCATTGATCAAGTTGACTCCTTCGCGAAGCATCGGCATCAGCAGCCTTTGAACCATGACTGAGGTCAGATAGTTCAGGTTCATATCGCAGACTTCGCCGGAATACCGGATGGATACCGACTTGAGACGGCCATCCGAAATCTGGCTCGTGAAGGCCGCGATGCGGGAAGCCAGATCGACAAAGTGCTGATAGCTTTCCACCTGTCCCAGATCGAGTTGCGGGAAATTCAGCGCTCCCGAAATGGCGTTCTTTAACAGATAATCCGCTACTTGACGGCAAACGTCTTCGGAAACCTTGCGTTGCGCCTCAATCGTCGATGCCCCCAGGTGAGGTGTGGCGATAAAGTTATCGAGTTCCAAAAGAGGCGAGCCGGTGTTCGGTTCCACAAGAAAAACATCCAGAGCCGCTCCTGCAATTTTCCCCGACTTCAACGCGTTGTAAAGGTCGCCTTCTTCGATAATTCCGCCACGTGCGCAATTGATCAGCCGCGCTCCGTCTTTCATTTTCGCAAGGGTTTCCCTGTTCACAAGGTTGCGAGTGGTATCCGTCAATGGCACATGGAAGGAAATGAAATCGGATTGCTCAAATATCTCGGTCAGAGTGACCAGAGCGAATCCGCTCGAGAGCGGAGTATCGGGATTGATAAATGGATCGTACGCCAGAACATTCATTCCCATTGCCTGACACTTTCGCGCCACTTCGCTTCCGATGCGACCCAGTCCGACGACTCCCAGCGTCTTGCCGGTGATTTCGACGCCCTTGAATTTGTTTTTCTCCCACTTGCCATTTTTCAAAGACGAATAAGCCTGCGGAATACTTCGCGCCAGGCCGAATAACATCGCGATTGCATGTTCCGCAGTGGTCGTGGTGGAACCGCCCGGCGAATTCATCACCAGGACTCCGCGCTCAGTAGCCGATTCGATGTCGATGTTGTCGACGCCAACCCCGGCGCGTCCCACAACCTTGAGTCGTGTGGCTTTCTGCAGCAACTCCTGGTCAATGGACGTGGCGCTGCGCACAATGATGCCGTCGAATTCCGAAACGATATCGAGGAGTTTGTCTCGCGCAATCTTGTTGTGAACGGCGGCTGCGATCGATCCGGTGCGTTCAATGACTTCGACGCCCGCAGGATCGATTCCATCCAGAAGAAGGACTTTGAAATTCGGCATTACAGCTGGGCGGTAAATTTGCGAATCCGGTCCAGAGCCATTTCAATATTGATCTGTGAATTCGCGAAGGAAAACCGGAGATACCCTTCGCCGTGCCTGCCAAACGCAGTCCCGGGCAACGCAGCAACTCCGGCTTCATTCAGAAGCCTGTCGGCGATTTCCTTGCTGGGCCTGCCCAATCCTGAAATATTGGGAAACAGGTAAAACGCACCGTGAGGGCGAAGACAGCGAATCCCTGGAATGCTGTTCAGCCCGTCCACGAAAACGTCGCGGCGTTTTCGAAACTCCTCCACCATTCGATGCACGGACTGCGAAGACTCGGTTGTGAATGCTTCGACGGCGGCGAGTTGGCAAAATGTGGAAGTGCTGGAAACGCTGCTGTTCATGAACAGATTCACAGCCGGCAGCAAATCCGTGGGAATGATACCGTAACCGATTCTCCATCCGGTCATCGCGTAGGTTTTCGAAAATCCGCTGACCAGTATCAGTCGATCCATGATGTTCGGAACATCGAGCATGCTGGCGGACGGAATATCGTAGTAAATGTCCGAATAGATTTCATCGGAAAGAATCAACAAGTCGTGCTTCCGTGCCAGTTCACCGATGCCTTTCAAATCGTCCAGGGTCAGAACGCCGCCGGTCGGATTTTGAGGTGTGTTGATCACAATCATCCGTGTCTGTGGAGTGATACTCGCTGCCAGTGTGGTCAAACTGAATCGGAACTCCTTCGATTCCTCCAGAACAATCGGAATCGGAGTTGCGCCGGCCATTCGAACCGCAGCCTCGTAGGCGGGATACACCGGAGCTGGATAAATCACTTCGTCACCGGGATCGACTAGTGAATGAATGACTGCAAAAATCATCAGCTTGGCGCCGGGGCTGATCAGGACATTCGATGGCGCAACGTCAACGCCATGCAGACTGGACAAGTGGGACGCCACCGCTTCCCGCAATTCCGGCACGCCGGCAACCGGCGCGTAATGCGTTTTTCCTTCTTTTAGCCAATGGATGCCGGCTTCGACGATGGGTTTAGGCGTATCGAAATCGGGCTCGCCGATCTCCAGATGAATGATGTGGCGGCCCATACGTTCAAGTTCATTGGCTCTGGCGAGCGTCTCAAATGCGGCTTCGCCGTGGACTCCGAGCATGCGTTTTGCGATTTTGCTTTTTAATTCAATTCTCATATCTGCTTAAAGGTGGCACTTAAAATCAAAGCGATGAGTATATCATTGGTGCACATGAAGGAATTGCCAGCAGAAGTTTGGACCCGCGTGGCCAGTCTTTCAGACATCCCCTCCGAAGGCTACGGGTACGCGGTTAAAGCGGAAGGTCTCGGCATCGCTATATTTCGCTACGAAGACAGGCTTTATGCCGTTGAGGATCTGTGTCCGCATCTTGGATTTCCATTAAGCGAGGGACTGATGCAGTTTGGAGAAGTGATCTGCGGTTGGCACGGCTGGCACGTGCGTCTGGAAGACGGCGCCTGCGGACGGGAACGCGGTTGCACCAAGGTGTTTCCCTGCGAAATTCGCGACGGCGATGTTTTCGTAAAAATGTTCTAAGTGACCCATCAATGAGTATCAGAAACCGCTTGATCATCGGCGCAGCGCTGATATTCGGGTTCTTCCACGAGGGGTACCGGGCGCAACTACAGCGGGATGCACAGTCATCATCGCGGCAATCGCTCAGTCCGCCGGGCACTCCGATAAATTTCTTTTCGCCGGAACAGGACAAAGCCATAGGAGAAGAAGCGGAGCACGAAGCGGATAAGTCCGTGCCGATCCTGCTCAATGGTGCGATCAACACTTATCTTAAAACGGTGGCCGGCCGTCTGGTGCCATTCAGTCCGGCAAAATCCCTGCAGTACCGCTTTCGAATCGTCAATTCCAAAAGCATCAGCACCCTCACTTATCCGGGGGGTGCCATCTACGTGGACCGCGGACTGCTGGAACTGACAGCAAATGAACACGAAGTCGCAGCGATCCTGGCCCATGAAATTGCTCACGCGGCAGCACGGCACGGAACGCAGCAGCTTTCGCGGCAGTGGCTCGCACAGGCGCCGGCATCCATTCTTGCGGGCTTTCCCGGAAGCTCGAATTGGAAAGATCAGCTCCGCATGCTCGGTATTTCACTTGGGCCACATCCGTCGTTTCTGAGATACAGCTCGAGCCAGGAGATCGAAGCCAACCGGATCGCCGTGGAAATTCTTGCCAGGTCCATCTACTCGCCGTTTGCCTTGCCTGCAATACTGAATCGCATCGATGGACTGGCTGGAGCCGACTCCAAACTATTGCCGGCCTATGCGTTTGATCATCCTCAGGGTACGGAAGCGAGACTTCAACTGGATATGGAAATCGAAAAACAAAAATCGGTTCCGCGGACATTGAAGCCTTATGCGGATTTTCTGACGTTCCATTCCGCGCTGATGCGTTGGACCCTGCCGCCGGAAAAGCCGCCACAACCTCCAAATACGATTGCCACGGTTCCCTATCGCCATCCGCAGAACTATTACACGCTGCTGTATCCCGAAGGCTGGCAGGTTTCACCTTTCGGGACAAACGGCGCCATCATTGCGCCTCCGTCCAGCCGCACGGGTAACGATATTCAGATGGGTGTGATGTTTGATCTGTTCGATATTTCAGAGCGCCCCATGACTTTGGAAGAAGGAACCCGCCGTCTATTGGTTTCATTACTTCAGCGCAATCCAACACTTCAGGTCTTGTCCGGAGCGCAGCCCATGATGTTGATGGGAGGAGAACCGGCACTTCGAACGGTCATGCTGGGACAATCGAAGGCGACGAATTCGCCGGAGATTTCCTGGGTTGTCACGCGGCTTTACTATCAGAACCTGTTTTATGTCGTTTGTGTTGCGCCCCAAAAGGACTTCGAAAAGCGGCAGCCGGGGTTTGAGCAAATCCTGACAAGCATCGAACTGCGGTAGATGCCAAGCTGTGAATGTATCGAATTCTATCTTGGAGCCGCGTTAGCGGCGGCAGCTCATTAGTTTAGCCACCGGCGTGAGCCGGTGGTCTCGATACCGGGAATCAGCAGAGCGCTGGAGGCGCGACAGATCAAGGGTTTCTATATCTGTCGCCGCTCTGCGGCTGGAATGGATTTTGTGGATCGCTCGCTCCCACTGGCTCACGCCGGTGGCTAAGGGACTGCCGCCACTCCGTGGCTCTATTCGGTTGCCGCTTCGCGGCATTCATACGAAAAAAAATCACTCTGAGCGGCTAATCTTCCGGATTGATGAACTCTCCGCCACGATTACTTCCTCTGCCACTTTTGCAAAAATTCCGGAATCCACGACTCCGGTTATCGCCTTCAGTTGTTTTTCAACGATGTACGGTTCGTCAATTTCGCCGTGTTGCCAGTCCAGAATGTAATTCCCATTATCGGAGATAAACGGCTTACCAGCCCGCTCTCGCAGCGTCACTTGTCCTTTCCAGCGAACGAGCTGCGCCACCACGCAATCGACTGCAAACGGGACAACCTCGACGGGGATTGGCGCGCGTCGTCCCAGTTTTTCAACAATTTTGGTCTCGTCGACCACAACGATCATTCGCCGCGATGCATGGGCGACGATTTTCTCGCGAACCAGCGCACCTCCCAGACCTTTGATCAGATCGAGTTGCGGAGAGACCTCATCGGCGCCATCGACCGTGATATCGATTTCCGGATGATCCTTTAAGGTTGTCAGCGCAACACCGACTTCTGCCGCCAGGATACGAGACGCTTCCGAGGTAGGTATGCCAAGCACTCGCAAACCGTCCTGCACGCGTTCACCCAGACCACGGATGAAGTGGGAAGCCGTAGAGCCGGTTCCGAGGCAGACAATCATCCCATCCTGTATTTCATCCAGTGCGGACAGCGCCGCATGCTTTTTCAGTTCATCGGAAGAAGGTTTGCTCATTTAGTCCCCAGAAGTGGAAAGATGCGCAACAGGTCATCATTTTCCTGGACATGGATGTGGAATCCACAGTCGCGCAATTGTTCAAGGTCATGTTTGGAATCGGATACCACGAGGGTGTCCTGCGCCGATGCGCCCACGATTTCAAGGGCCGAATCCGCCAGGGCCTTTTTGGAAATCGGACTGGACCAGTCGGCCGAAACTTCAATTCGAACCCTGGGCCCATCCATCAGTTCGTTTGCGTAAATGAGAAGCGGCTCCCAATGACATTCCAACTGGATGCGGCGTGCCACATAGCGGAAGCCGGAAGAAATAATGACGGACGGGATCTCGCGTTCGACAAGCGCACCGACCACTCCAGGGACATGCGGATTTATCCCGATTTCGTCCAGGTAGCCGCGAATTTTTGTTACATCGTGGCCTCCCCACAACTCCACATCGCGGCGGCAGAATTCATCGTAGGTGGATCGGCCGGCGAGCCAGTCCTCCATGTGGATGTACGCCACAGTGTTCCAGATTCCGAGACGCTCGTGGACATGTCTCCAGGGATTGGGAGTGTCTGTCAGAGTCCCGTCGAGATCGAATATCACCGCCGATACCATTCCCGGATTCAACCTCGAGAATGCAAAAGGCTCAGGAATTCGCTGCGGGTGTCCTGATTATCCTTGAATGAGCCGAGCATCGAACTGGTTACGGCGATGGAGTTCTGCTTTTCCACACCCCGCATGATCATGCACAAGTGCTGCGCTTCAATCACCACGGCCACGCCTTTCGGATCGATTTTCGTGTTGATGGTTTCCGCGATCTGGGTCGTCAACCGTTCCTGGACCTGCAGCCGGCGCGCGTACATGTCTACGAGGCGTGGGATCTTGCTCAGTCCAATGACCTTTCCATTCGGAATGTAGGCGACGTGACATTTGCCGAAGAAAGGAAGCATGTGATGTTCGCAAAGGCTGAATACTTCAATGTTTTTGACAATGACCATCTCGTCATAAGCCACGTCAAACAACGCGCCATTCAAAATCTGATCGGCATCCTTCCTGTACCCGCTGGTAAGGTACCGCAGAGCTCCATCGACCCGCTGTGGTGTCTTCATGAGTCCATCACGGCCTGGATCCTCTCCCAGTTCCGTAAGGATGTGACGAATCTGATCAATCATTCGGGCAAACCTCCAAATTCCGCACGGCATTTTACCATTCCGAGTCCGATGTGTTATTAAGGCAGCATGCCGATTTATGAATACTCCTGCAAAAAATGCGGGAAAACCATCGAAGTTATCCAGAAATTCAGCGACGCGGGTCTCAAGAAACACGAAGGATGTGGCGGTGCGTTGACTAAACTCATTTCAGCGTCGGGGTTTCACTTCAAGGGAACCGGTTGGTATGTAACCGATTACGCCAGAAAGTCCAAAGGAGGTGCCACAGAAGGAAAGGAATCGAAGGAGTCCTCCACAAAAACGGATTCCGCAACAAAAGAGTCCTCTCCTGCCGCTCCTGCGAAGAGTCCCTCGGAGTCCGGCAAAAAATCCAGTGAGTCCTAAAGCGAACAAAGCCCGCGCCGAACGGATTTTTGACCGCTTGGCGCAACAATACCCAGATGCGAAGTGTGCCCTCGAGTTCAAAAATCCGCTTCAACTCCTGGTCGCAACCATCCTGTCAGCCCAGAGCACCGATAAGACAGTCAACGCCATCACACCGGGATTGTTCAAAAAATTCCGCACTGCGAAGGATTTCGCGAATTCGAATACCGTTGATCTGGAAAAACGCATACATTCATCCGGATTCTTCCGCAACAAGGCGAAAAGTATACAGGGAGCTTGCCGGATAATTGTGGAGAAACACGACGGGAAGGTACCCGTCGACATGGTTGCCCTGCTGGAATTGCCCGGCGTTGCCCGCAAGACCGCCAATGTTGTTTTGGGCGTCGCATTTGGAAAGGCCGAAGGTGTCGTTGTCGATACTCATGTGCAGCGGCTTTCCAGGCGGCTGGACTTTTCCAAACAAACCAGCCCTGAAAAAATTGAGAAGGATCTTATGGATCTGTTCCCAAAGGACCAATGGATTCTTCTGCCTCATCTCCTCATTCACCATGGCCGGGAAATCTGTCACGCACGAAAGCCGGAATGCCTGAAGTGTTCGATTGAGAATATTTGCACTTCGAATGAAAAGGTGCTGGCGTGAAGATAGTTCTTGGAATCCTGCAGTGGGGAATTGCAATCGCCGCCGTTGCCGGCACCATCGCGCTCCTTACCTGGATGGCCATACTGTTCTTTCGGAAGGGCCCCAAAGATGACTCCCCTCGAAACCGTCATTGAAGAAATTGCCAAGTACGAACATCCATTTTTCGCGTTCAGCGCCATGGCCAAGGGGGACGATGTGGAGCTGTGCATTCATTCGAAGATTCCGGGGGTTCTGAATTCGGCCTACCGCATCACGTTTTCCGAACGTGATTTGCGCAGCTCTCAATTCCCCTGGACCTTCCAGAAACTGCTGTATTCCTGCCTGACAGACTACGTTGTGGAGCTGTTCACAAAATCGCCGATGACGGGATAAAGAGAAAGGTGGCGGATCTGTGAAACGTGCGAAATAATAGAAGGCGAAGCAGTAAAACATCGCGAACCTTATTATCGAATGGCATCAGAGGTGCAGGACTCCGGATAGTGAGGTGAATCATGATATCCCCGGTTCAGGTAACCTTCCGAAACATGACCCCCATCGACTCGGTTCGAAAGGACATTGAGTCCCGCGTTCAGAAACTGGAAACGTTTTGTAAACCGATTGTCAGCTGCCGCATTGTTATTGAAGCTCCGACAAATCATCATCGCAAATCCAATCCCTTTATGATCCGGATCGATACCACGTTAAGTGACGGCAAGGTTTTGGTGAAGTATGACGAATCTGCATATCCGGAATTGCGTGACAATGGCGGAGAACCATTCCACAAGGGATTTGACACAACGGCACGACGAAATTGTCTGATGCTCACCATTCGTGAAGCATTTGATGCCGCACGAAGAAAGCTTCAGGCCCATGCGCGGCGCCGCCGCTATGACGTTAAAACACATTCCGGTACTTCCAGTGCAGTGGTCAGCCGGATTTATCCCAATCGGAAGTTTGGATACCTGGAAACTCCCGATGGACGCGAGATTTATTTCCACGCCAACAGTGTGCTGGGCGGCGGGTTTCAGAAACTCAAGCCGGGAAGCCGGGCATATTTCGTCGAAGAATCCGGTGTGAAAGGGCCACAGGCCAGCACCGTTCGAATCCGGAATTGAGGTGCGCCATGACGTGGGAAGCAGACCGGTTTATTACTCATCCCCAAAGTCCGTCATTAAATCCGGACATTTCCAATGTGGTGATACCGCGCAGCGATTGGAAGGAGTTTTTAAAGTCCTTTACGCGGTTGCATGCGGGACAGACCGTCCGACTGGAAACCTACGACATTCAGACCGAAGAAGATGTCAGCGCCCTGGAGGCACAACTTCAGACAATTGAACTGGATCTCGAAGATGAGAAAAACCCCAGAATCAACATCACCGCGATGCTGAATGCCAAAACCATCAAACATGTACTGTTCCTGCCTTCCAAGATGGTTTTGCTGCTGACGGGAGCGCGAAGCCAGGATGCCCTTCAGATCGAAACCGTGCATACCGTCACAACCGCCCATATCTCCCCGGAGGGCTTGGGCCAGAATCGGGTGGTTTGAGTTTTTGCGAGCGTTTCCCACTGTAGGGGCGGTCTAAGACCGTGTGAATGAATGCGATTCCGAAAGTAGGGGCGTTCTATGACCGCCCACAATTGAGAGGTCTGCATTCCTCCGCATTGCGGGCGGTCATAGACCGCCCCTACATTCGGAATCGCATTCATTCACGGGTGACGCACTCTCCGCCACTACGTACGCGCGCGATTCAAATAAATTGGGGACAGAGAGCAATTTCCTGAAGAACGGAAATTGCTCTCTGTCCCCAATTTATTTTCTAAATTAGACTTACTTGTCTTTTTTCCTGAATTCGACCGCCAGAGCGTCATGGTCTTTTTGCCACCACAGCAGGTCGAACTGCAGGTTCGTATAGACCTTGTAAGGGTTTTGCGGATACATGATCACGCTGCCAAAATCGGTTACCATGCTTTTCTTGGGGGTCGGCCGAATCTTGAAATGCTGGGAAATTTCTCCGATAGCTGGATTGGCGCCCGAATTTGCAGGAATAGTAACTTGAGGAATGTTTTTCGGCGCTGCCTTACCGGAAGTTGTCTGAGCAAATGCCAGCGGAGCGCTCATTGCAAAGAGAAGCAGAAGAACCAGTAGAATGGTCAGCTTGATGGTCACATGCTTGAACATAGCCCACCTCCGATAACCGTCCTCTAAATTACCGGCAACTTCCATTCCATTCCCAATGTTGTTGTTTTTCAGGCGGATCAGAAACTGGCCTGGGAGAAATTCCCCGTCAAACGTGACGTTCTGTCCCAAAAGCGCCGAAAGTCTGAAGAAACTGGCATAAAACGGTCAATTATTTCCTGCGCCCGTCGAATCGGCATGACTTCAGCATCGCGGCAAAGATCGTCGTGAAGCAACTCCGTTGCCCCTACAGCCAGTGAAGGGAACGCGCCATCGTCGACTTCACCGAAACCTACAATCAGCAATTTTGCAAAAGGCATTTTCATCAGCCTCTTCGTTCCAATCCCAGACCATCTTAGTGTCCGGAAAAAACTGAGCCCATAGTGAAGGAGGCAATTCGCGATTGTGAACCGGGAATACCAGCAGCACGCCGTACTTTGAAATAAATTCGATCGCGTTCGTCTTCGAAAGTTTACGGCGTGCTTTGGCCATGGTTGTCAGAAATCGATGACCTTCTGCCGCAATCGCTCCCGGCGAGCCTGCAGGAGAAACCGCCATCGTTTGGGTGAAAGGATATCCTCTTCAAGGCGGGCCAAAGCGCGCTCTACAACTTCCAACGCCAGCGCTGGATCTCGTGAGATACGCTCATGGTAAATTGCGGCGCCTTCGAAAGCGGCCATGCTGAATACGGAGTGATCCATCAGCGCGGTACACGCCTGCAGAGCCCGTTCATGTTCTCCGGAACGTCTGTAGATGATCGAAAGGTTTTCTGCAGCACGTGAACGCAATGGTTCTGGCACTCCTCCTGCCAGAGCCATTTCATAAAGGGATCGGCTCCGTTTCCATTCCGTGGTGTTTTCCAGAATTCTGGCCAGAGAAAACAAATCGGACGGGTTATCGAATTTTGCAGGCTCTACCGTAATGCGGTCTGTTGCGCAAATGGTCAATGCCGCAAGAGAGACGACGTCGTAAACGTTGTGTGTAAAGACGCCTGAAAGAGACGGACTGTATCCGTTATTTACGAAATCAAAAAAAACCCGTGGAATCATCGCTCCGGGAACGTCGGGCCCGCGGAGAAACGAAACGATTTCCTTTTCCAGCGCAACCAGCCGGCAGCTCCCGTGACCGTTGCGCCACAATCGTCTTGCGCCAATCAGCAAATCCAGGTGTTCGAATCGGACAAACGGGTTTTCGAAACGGGCCAGCGTGAAACGCGACTCCAGCAACGGAATGTCAAACGTTGCACCGTTATAGGTAATGACAAGCTGGAAGCGCGCGAGAAATTCATCGAGTGCGTAAAGCATCGATGGCTCTTCATCGAAATCGCGAATGAAATACTGAACGACATGAAAGTCGTCGTGCTCGAAATACCCCAGTCCCACAAGAAACGGAACCATACCCGTTCCACCCTGCATCCCCGTGGTTTCGGTATCCAAAAACACGATGGAGTCGCGATCCGCCCGGTCTCCCTTTTTGTGCATCAAGGTCATGAACCGGTGTAAGTCCTCGCATGAGAAACGCGCCATCCGCACTTTGCCATGACAGTGTTCGCCATCGAAAACCTGGCGCACCACGTAATGTTTCCCATGAGGCGTTGTTTCTTCCAGCCCCTCAGGAAGCCGGTGAGAGAGATCGCCGGAGGGTTCGCGCATTGCCGCAGGATATCGCGCTTTCAGGAACTGCAGCTGACGGGACAGCGATGTTGCGGGACTTTCGGTTTGAAACAAGTGCCGCTGCGGCGTCGCGGGACGAAGCCACTGGAGCGCTTTGGCAAAATCAGGCATGCATGAGAGTTTCCAACAAAACGCCCGTCACTTCCTTTGCGCCGGATGCAGGTCCCACACAGGATGGACAACCTTCGTCGCAACCGCATTGTCGAACCAAGTCCAATGCCGCGGCGAGGACACGCTCACGAATTTCATAGAGCGGGCGGCTCAGACCGATTCCTCCGGGGTAGTTATCGTAAATAAAAACCGTCGGGTCGAACGCCGGGTTCTCGACGCCGGCATCAACGGCCGAACCGAGATCGCGCCGGTCGCACATCAAAAAAACGCTGGAAAGCTGGGCCAGCACATAGGCCATCCCATGTAGTCCGTTCAATCGTTCGATGGAGCTGAACGGCAGCGCATGAAATCGTTCATGCGGAATCGTGATCCAGAACGCGGTCGTATGCATTTCCTGGACGGGGAGGCTCAATTCACCCGACCCGGTGTTTTCGTTCGTAAAGAACTTGATCTTCTTGAAACCAACGACCTGGTGGGCTAAATGAACTTCACCGTGATTATGTTCGATTGAGGTCTCCATCGTGTCGAGGATTCGGACTTTCGTGTAGGTGATGGCGTCAGTGAAATAATCCGAATCGACCTGACGCACGTATGCCCGCCGTTCGGCAATATCCAGTTCATGCACGTAATACTGTTGACCTTGATGAAGGTAAATCGCCTTCTCGTGAAGTGTGGTAAAAGCGCTCGTGAAGTCCACTTCACCGAGAATGCGCGCTTCGCCGGTCGTTTCGACAACCACGAAATTATCGGAGCTGATACTCCGCAAAGAAACGGAATCCGCGGGATAAGCGTCGCTGGTCCAGTGCCATTTGTTCCCGGATTTGTGAATGAATCCGCGCTCCGAAAGATATTCGAGAATTTCCGCGACGTTGTGTCCGCCAAACAATTCGTCGACGCCAAAGGGAAGCTCAAACGCAGCACACTGCAAATGACTGATGAGGACATGAATGTTTTCGGGATTGATCAGTCCCTTTTCGGGCGGCTGGTTCAGAAAATACTCCGGGTGTTTGACGATGTACTGATCGAGCGCAGCGCTCGATGCCACCATCACTGCCACAGACATTCCACTACGCCGGCCAGCGCGTCCCATGCGCTGCCATGTGGACGCAATGGTTCCGGGATATCCGGCCAGTACAGCCACATCCAGGCTTCCGATGTCGATTCCAAGCTCCAGAGCATTTGTAGAAACCACACCGCGAATGTGGCCTTCTCTCAGTCCGCGCTCGATCCTCCGGCGTTCATTTGGCAGATATCCGCCGCGATACCCGACCACGGTTTCTTCAGGGACCGGACCGTCTTCCAGCGCATCTTTGAGATAACGGACGAGAATCTCGGTGACCAGCCGGCTGTTGGCAAAAACGATGGCGGAAATTTTCCGCTTCAAAAACGCTGTGGCAATGTGAGTCGCTTCGTGAACGTAAGATTTCCGAATGCCAAGCTCTTTGTTAATGACTGGAGGATTATAGAAAAACAAATGTTTTTCACTTTCTCCAGCGCCGCTTTCAGAGATCAGTTCAAACGGCACACCGGTGAGACGTTCCGCAAGATCCTGAGGATTTTCTATCGTTGCCGAAGTGCAGATAAACTGTGGCCTGCTCCCGTAAAATGCACAGATCCGAGCCAGCCTGCGGAGTACATTGGCGACATGGCTGCCAAACACACCGCGATAGGTATGCAACTCGTCAATGACGACGAACTCCAGATTTTCCATCAGCCGCGTCCATTTCGTGTGATGCGGCAGAATGCCTTTGTGGAGCATATCCGGGTTGGTGAGGACAAGGTTTCCACGCGAACGCACCGCGGCGCGAGCATCCTGGGGAGTATCGCCATCATAGGAAAATACGCCGATCGAACGATCGAGTGCGCTCGCCCAATCCATCAGGTCATCGAGCTGATCGTATGTCAGCGCCTTTGTCGGATAGAGATAGAGGGCGCGCGCATCCGGATTTCCGGCGATTCGCTGCAACACCGGCAGGTTGTAACAAAGAGTTTTTCCCGACGCCGTGGGTGTGACAACGACGACATTTTTACGGGCTTCAGCCAGTTCAAAGGCTCGGGCCTGATGAGAATATAATTTCTCAATTCCTCGCAACGAAAGCACACCGCGGACCTCCGCATCCACGGTTGCCGGCAAATCCACCAGTGACGGGCTGCGCGCCGGGATATGGTGGTATCCCGAAACTGAATCGCTCTTCTGCAGCTCCGTAAGGAATTCCCGCACCCCAGAGGGTTTTCGCATCGCAAGATCCGTCAGAGCCAATTGCGCCTTGGGTCGCATACCGTCCAGAATCGCCCACTATTTGGCCAAAACAGGTCCTGACACGCAGCCGACTGTAGCTGCGGTCTGTGCCGATCCCTCATCCGGCCGCGTTCCCAGCCGCGTTAGCGGCGGCAGGTCCTTT
>JBGPBY010000044.1:0-21656 GCA_041481485.1 Terriglobia bacterium | reverse complement strand
GACGCCCCCCGGTCGGGGCGGTCTTTGCCCGCCCAAAATTGGTACGGATGCCCCCCCCCGCATTTGTGGGCGGTAATAGACCGCCCCTACAGTGGGGAATCGCGATTACATCGTCTGTCCGTCGATCCGTTGTATGCAACGAGGCGTCCGACGACCAAATCTGATATGGTCCCTCTTTCAGAGAACGCGTTTGCAGAGCAGCACTCGGGAAGGGGTTCCTTATGAAACGGACAACCGGCGTGACACGGCGAAAACTTCTGGAAGGCGGCGTTGCTGCCGCAGCGGTAGGGGCTTCCGCGTTGTTTGGGGCCTCGCAGCAAACGCCAACGGTGATCACGCGGCGGCGATTCCGCGCTTGGATTTCGAGGGGTGATGGTCCGGGCCGGACTTCGCTTCAAGAAGTCACATTGCGTCCGATCAGCGGACGGCAGGTGCTCGTGCGAACGGAAGCGACTAATCTCTGCTATTCCAATGCTCCGGCTGTGCTGGGTCAGCCGCAGGCCACTGGCGCACCTGCACCGGCTTCCCTGCTTGCGGCGCCATCAGGCGCCCGCCGCATGAACGACATGGCTGTGATTCAAGGACACGGCGGCATCGGCGTCGTTGAGGCCGTCGGTCCGGAAGTGCGTCGCGTTCAGGTCGGCGACCGCGTCTGTGTCTCCGGCACACCGCAATGCGGTTCGTGCTACCGGTGTATCCGGGGCCGTTCGGACATGTGTCAGTTTCTCAGTGCCATCGGGGCGGACGACCTTGTCGCCATCGGTGACTTGAGCGACGGATCTCCGGTTTATGAGAACTCCCATATCGGCGGGCTGGCAGAGTTGATGGTCGCGCCGGAAGAGTGGATCGTTCCGCTATTCACTCGTGCGGACACAGTGGAACTCGGGATGGTGTGCAGTTGTGTGAGCGTGGCGGGCCTGGCGGCAGCAACGTCACCAAACCTCGCGCCGGTAGAGCCGGCTGCGGGCGTGGCAGTTGTGGGCTGCGGTCCGCTTGGACTGAGCGCCATTCAAGGAGCGCGAATCGCCGGGGCCGTCACCATCATCGCCATCGATCCGATTCGTGCACGGCGGGAACTTGCACTTCGCGTAGGCGCGACACATGCGCTTGACCCCAATGTCGAACGTGACGCCGTCATTCAAAAGGTAAGAGAACTCACTGCCTGGCCGACAGACCGCTTATGGGCTGGAGGCAGGAATCCTGCTGGACGCCGGCCAGGAGCCGGCGCGGACTTTGTCATCGAAGCGGCTGGTGCCGATCAGTTTCCGCCGAAGGCGGAAGCGGGACCGGATCCTACCGGAATCCTGCCCATGCAACAGGCATACCAGATGTGCGCGCTCGGAGGTCACGTCATTACCACGAGCCTCGTTCGCGGCAACATTTCCCTGCCCGGAACTTTGTTTGCGATCGGCGGCATCACGCATCACGGCGGCCAGGCCGGCGGAGCCAGTCCAATGCGCGACATTCCACGCTTCGTGCGCTATCTGGAAAGTGGTCAGTTCAATTCCCGAGCGCTCGCGACTCTTGTGGTCCCTCTCCGTGACATGTTGGAAGCCTACACACAGGTGGCCTATCGAACCACAGTGACCGCGATCATGACCATGTGACGAGGAGTTCCCTCAACTCAATTCAGAATTCCAGTCAGCCAATGCATCAGGTTCAGCACCAGCTGCTTCGCTTCCTTTGGGGAATGCTCCGGGTCCGACGTGTAACTCTTGCTCATCCCGACCCCGAACTGCAGGCCCAGGCGTTCCGCCGCTGCTCCCATCGGCGCTTGATCGGCAATGAGCAACAATGCGCCGCCCGCCTGCACCCATTCACGAACCATCTGGCATTCTTCTTCGGTAAAAGCGGGATTGCCGGCATCCGGCGCACCCATTTGCGCCGCGCCGAGGGCATTGGAGATGACCAGCACGTCGTACCCAGCCAGGGATTGTTTCGTAAACTTCTGCTTGTTTGGCGTAACGACGTAACCATCATTGGTGATGAGCGCGGCAAAGGGCTAAATCTCAGCCGACGGTATTTTGTCGACCAGTTGGCTGCGTCCGTAGCGGGATTTTGGGAGATGTCGCCCTTAACGTGAGGGCACGACGGGGTATTTGTAAGAACACGGGCCGTCGCACTTCCAGCCGTCAGCTTCTTCCGGTGTCGGTCCGAAAGACATCGTCGACTTATCCGCGAAGGTGATTTCACGTGCGCTGAACATGCGGGCTGTGGGATCCTTTGCCGGCCATCCCGAAATTATAATTTGCGTGCCCGGCGGAAGCTTCTTCATGAGATCCACGCCAGTCCTCGAGAAAGTGTTCGGTGGAAGTCCCTCGAAACCCCATCGGCCCCTTCGTCCTTCGGGACCCGATACATCCACAATCAGCACGACATGGGGATTGCTGATCCGGAGTTCCGCAACGACGCCGGTCAGAACCTCCAGCTTCGACCCGTCGTAGTATGGCGTAAACGGATGGTGCGCACCTGCAGGAAGGGCGACCGCCAACATCAAAACCAACAACCAGATTCTCAATGGTTCCTCCAATCCCGGTGACAGGAACTCAAGCGAGCTCCTGAGGCTGCGGCGATTGCCTTGTATTGCAATCGACGCGGAGGGGCGGCCTCAATTCCTGATCGTGAAACCGCGGACCTCGAATGATGATTACCCTGGAGGAGGTAAAAAGATACGGTCAATTTCTACCGCCGGTTGATGTCGTCCGGAATGAGGTCGAGCTGAACATCCACTCGAGTTCCCTGTTTTGCGATGACCTGGCGGCCGCGGGTCTGATACTTCGCAAGGAAATCCGAATTCATCCACGCCGTTAATGGAACGCTTTCCCATGCAAATAGTGTGTATTCACCGGGCGGTACACCCTTCATTGAGAAGTTTCCCTTTTCGTCGGCCGGCGCCGTTTTGTACTTCATCGCATTCTGCCGGTCGCTTTCAGGCGGCACCAGAACAACCATGGAGTTGGGGACGGGTTTATGATCGAGAGTTTGAACGTTGCCTTCGATGGTTCCACCATTGGCATTCACGACAATCTCCAGCAGAGTCGCCGGTTGATTTCCCGCGGTAAACCCCGTGTTAAAGATCGTGGTCCCGCCTTGTCGAATGTCCGCAACATAGGCTGTCTCGGGCAAACCCGTAACTTGAAGCGAGTACCTGGCCGATGCAATGTCGGGTGCCGAGAAGTTTCCAGATGCGTCGACAGAAATGGTGCCGACGATGATTGCAAAGGCATCCGGCATCGTGTCCTGCGAGCGCAAATTGATCTTAATCTTATCCATGGGCACCGACGTGGTTCCCTGGCTGACAACCTTGCCCCTGATCTCGGTCCCCTTCTGAATCTGCAAGGTAATTCCTTCGACGTCGGAATTCCGAATATCCACGCGCGCCCGATCGATGTAGTCACGCTGCACTGATGAGGGCAGCGGCGGAGCGGCTGCCGGCGGGCCAGGCGCTAAATAGTAGATAAACAAATCGTAGGTACCGGGCCGGACATTTCGGATTTCAAACTCGCCGTTTGGCCTTGCCGCGGCCGGAAGAGAATTTTGCACCGCCGGTGGGTTCACCGAGTCCAGGATCCCGGGTTCGAGAGGTGAAAGCATGAACGTATTCACGTTTCGATCGACCACGCCAGTTGTCGGGTTCGGCGCTGCCAGGGGATTGGTTGCCCTCCCGCTGATTTTGAAGATTGCAGTTGAAGCGATCGTCTGAATCGAAAAATCAATTCCTGCGATTTCCGCTCCGTCCTTAATGACAATAGCAGTTGCTGCGGTGGGATCCACGACTCCGGGGAAAAAGGTTCTTGCCCAGGAGTCTTGCGGCCCGGGAACTGCAGTCGGTACGCGAGGCGGAAGGCCGACATAGTACACTCCAGGCGAGATCCAGAAAATCCGGAACTCTCCGCGATCATCCGTTGCCTTGGAAATGGCCGGAGTCCACTGAGGTCGGCCGTTGGAGTAGGTGAGGCGCGTGGCGGCTACATTAATGCCAGGAGCGGGCTGACCATTGGGATCGCGAACACGGCCGGTGATGATTCCACCTTTAACCATGAAGATGTCTGTTGGCAGTACTGGCTTCTGCGCTTCAACAGCGACGGACTTCGTGACGGTCGGGGATGCAGTTCCATTGACAGGAGGTCCGAAGTATCCATCGAGAATTGCACGAATGCCGTATCTTCCAGGCGCCTGATTCTTAAAACTGAAGTGTCCCGCAGCGTCGGTGAGCGCAGTCGTCTGACTCGTCAACGATGCAAATGTTCCCGGCGCCAATCCCAGGGCTTGTTCGCGAGATGAAATGACGGCGTCCAGATATGCGTGAGAAATTCCTGGAGGCGCCGACGATACCAGCTGTTGAAGCGAATCCAGTGCTGCCGCAGTTTCATCGGTGATCGCTGTTCCACCTGCACTGGATTTGAGCAGCGTGATCTGAACATTCGGAATCGGCTCCTGGGTTCCTGCCCGCAAAACTCGGCCTTCGATAACGGCAGTGTCTTGTGCGGCCTGCGGCGGAGCCAGCATCAGTAGTGCGGCTAGTAGAAGCGCCATCATGGAAAGGCGTCGCGCCGCAATCGAGAACATTCATCGCCGCCCGCTGAAATTGGGACCCATACCGAAACCGTGAACCTCGCCAGACTCCAGCCGAATTTCTCCCGCCTGGAGTACGTGCCGCGTTTTCAGGGCGTCCAAGGCACGTGGAGAATAGGCCAATGCCTGGTCGAGGCTGCGGAAACTCCCGTTGCCATTGGGGAAGACTTCCCTCGGCGGAAATCCAATGACTGTGATTTTCATTCCCGGTTTGAGATTGTCCTTCGTCAGACCGGAACTGACTTCCAGCACCCTCGGCGGGCTGCCTTCCAGGGCCCAGCTTTCCACGGCTCCACTGCTCGCTGTGACGTCGATGTAGATAAAGGAATGTGGGTTCACCAGCTCCACACTGCGCAAGGTGCCGGTGAGTGTCATCGGATGCCCGATGTCATAACCCGCACTGCCATGGTGCGCCATCAGGGGAATCGCAGTCACAAGAACAGCAACACAGACGGCAAGGAGTAATGTCGATTTGCTCATGATCGCATTCTGCGATTGCATCGATTCAGATTCAATGACCTAAAAGATACCCGACACTGATTCGATGCTGCCGGGACCGTCGGCGATGCTAACGCGCAATGTCGCGTTTGAAGAGATGTATCATGCAGCCTTCCTGTTCCGGGAGGACTGATGGCATTGTGGACTCAAGCGATTCGCCAGCCTCAAACCTTATGGATTCGCCGCGCTCTTTTTCAAGCACACCTGTGGACGGCGATTGCCCTTGCTCTCTACATTGTGATGCTCAGCACGACAGGCAGCGTGTTGGTTTATCGCAACGAAATTAACACACTCCTTGCGACACGGAAGCCGCCGTTCGATCCCAATGCAAGTCGGCTGACGTCGCAGCAGATCCGGGAAGCGGCGCAACGCGCCTATCCCGGCTGGACGATCACGGCTGTCAGCGAAAGGATAACGCGGCGCACTCCTGCGTTTGAAGTGTCACTGGAGCGCGGAACGGGGAACATCGAGAAGAAGATGCGCTATTTCAATCCTTATACAGGAGAAGATCTCGGCGACTCGTTTACCCGGGGAGAACGCATCCTCTATTGGGTCGTGGAGCTGCACGATAACCTGCTGCTCGGCGACGACGGCCAATTCTGGAACGGTGTCGGCAGTATCGTTGTCACCGTTACGTGTCTTACCGGCCTCGTGGTCTGGTGGCCTGGCATCGCGCGATGGAAACGCAGCCTGGTGATCCAGTGGTCTTCCGGATGGCGCCGCTTTAACTGGGACGTGCATAGCGCGTTTGGGTTCTGGTTGTTTCTGTTTCTTCTGATGTGGGGAGTTTCGGGCATCTATCTCGGCATTCCCGATCCATTTACTCGCACTGCCGAATATTTTTCCGGTCCGGCTGCGGCGGGAAACAGCACGGCTGATCTCGTACTCGTGTGGCTGGCGCGTCTTCATTTTGGCCGGTGGCGCGACTTTCCGAGTTTGAAAATCGTTTGGGCCGTACTGGGCCTTGTGCCCGGACTCATGGCGATCACCGGTTGCATCATGTGGTGGAATCGCGTGGTGCGCCGCCGCCTGGAGTAGGGGAAAAACTCCTACTCTTTTGAGGCGATCAGCGCGGCAAGGATCTTTTTACCAATGGTATCGAGGTCGCCGGCGATTCTTGCTCGAGCTTCCCGATCGCCCGAGGATCGTGCAAGGGCGTTCGCTGCGTTATTCAGACTGTTGTAAATGCCTGTCAACTGGGGATCGACTCCTTGAAGATCGTCCGGAAGTTGGAATCGTTGCGTTGTCTCCGGCGCGGCGGGTCTGTTTACAGCAGAACCCGCTGCGGCAGCCTCGTCCGCCAGTGCGCGGCCTGCAAGAGCGCGAGCATTGTTCAGATGCTGCAATCGTTCCACCTTTGATGGTCTCGTCGTGTTGGTCACGTAATCGAGGCGGTTCGACACGAAACTGAGCGCCGCCACCAGTGTCTCCCCACCATCAGCGACTGGTCCTCCGCGCCCGCCTCTGCCGTTTCCGGAATTAAATGCTTTGGATGCGGCCAGCGCGGCTACGATTTCGTTGCCGATGGTATCGAGATCGCCGGAGATTCGTGCTCGAACTTCCGGATCGCTGGAAGATCGTGCCAGGGTGTTCGCTGCGACAGGCAGAACGTTGTAAGTTCCGATCAACGCCGGATCCACTCCTTGAAGTTCATCCGGAAGTTGGAATCGGTGCGTTTGCTCCGGCGCGGTAACACGGGAAGCGTTGTCTGTAGCGATCCGGGCGGCATTCACGCTCTCCAGGTCGCGGACTGCAAGGGCACGGGCATTATTCAGGTGCTGCAACCGTTCCACATTTGCGGGATTCGTTCCTGGGATCCTATTGTCCAGGCCGTTGATCAGGACATTGAGCGATCCCGACAGCGTTCTTCCGCCATTCGCGGGCGCATCGCCACGCTCGACGATTCTTGCTTCTGTGCTGTTGGAGACGGAAGGCGACGACGGCGTCGGTGTGGGCGTTGTTGCTACTGGCGACGTGTTCGCATTTGGAGTGAGATCCGTAATGCGGACTGGCGGTTGATCGGGTCTTCCAGTTCCAGATGTGCTCAACGCTTTCGGAGTGGCCAGATATCCGAGCGTCCTTCCGTCGCGGCCTGTGAACTCGCCCACTGCCTGGCCAAGATCGTTGATGCCCTGAATATTCCAGGCGAACGGATCACCGGGAAGGCTCAGTGTAGAGGCGCCGCTTGCACTGCGAATGAAACCGTGGAAGGGAGGGTTGATGCCACCCTCCTGTCCGACAACGTCTCCCAGGTTGTTGAGCCCCATGGGTTCCAGATAAGCGTTGAGCGAAGAGTCCAATCGCGTGTATGTCTCTCCGGTGAGGGTGAATCCGGTCGCGCTTACTGAGAATCCGTTGAGCCCGGCGATCTGTCCCGCATCGCTGATGCCGCGAGCAGATCCCGCACGGCTGCCCGGAACCTCGATCAGCGTGTAGTTCCCGCCGCTCAGTCGAAAGCCGTGACGGTAGGTGTCGTTTCCAAGATAGGTGCCGACTATCTGCCCCTTGTTGTTGATGCCGTAGGCTATCGTGTCGAGACTGCCCGGGAAATCCACAGTGGAGAGTGCTCCGTTGCTGAACAGAAAACCATGATTCCCCGTTTCGCCGCCGGGACCATAGCCCCCAACAATCTGCCCGCTATTGTTGATGCCTGTGGCGACGGCCCCCCTGCTGCCGGGAACGTCTATCGTGGAGAACTTTCCGTTGTTGAACAGGAACGCGTGCGTCCCTGAACCATCGACAAAGCTTCCAACAATCTGACCCAGATTGTTGATGCCTCGTGCCGTCGTCGAGGTGCTTCCCGGGACCTCGATGCTGGAGAATGCAAAGGCTTCCGCTGCGACAGGGGAAAACGGATTCTGCCGAGCCTCGGTCAGACCGACGAAGAGCGGACCCAACGTTGCTGCGACAGCGGCGGCAGTCAACATGAGCTTGTGACCCAGATTCAGACGGCGCGGTTTTCGATAGTTCATGATGCCCTCTACACGTTCTCGAAGATTCGAACTGGCCACCCCAGCCATGCAGGCCAGCGGCGATTTCAGATGCCGCTTGCAGACATGGAGAATGGCTTCCGCATAGGTTTCCGGTTCGTCAAAGCGGTGCAGAACTCGTTCGTCACACGCGCGCTCGCGCTCTTCCGCCATGCGCCTGCCAATCCACCACACCATCGGATGAAACCAAAACAGGCATTCGACGATCATGTGAAGCGCGGCTCCCAGGTTGTCGCGGCGGCCGACGTGGGCCGACTCGTGCAACAGGATCGACTCGATTTGAGCAGCGCTCAGTTCGGTGGTGATCCGATTCGGAAGAAGCAGCACGGGGCGAAGAATTCCAAAAACGCTCGGCTCGATCGATGCCGACGAACTCAAGACGGGAATGCGCGCAGGAACATCCAGTTCCAACGGCGTGGCCGTGTGCAGCCTGGCGCGAATCGATAGCCACTGCCGAAGCCAGGAGACCAGATGGTATAGAACGCCCAGAAGCCATAGCGCGACCAGCAGCTTGATAATCAGCGGACCGCGGCCGGAAAACGTCAGCCCGGAGGCCGGCGACGCAACCGGTGCGGCCAGCGACAGCGGCTGCCGAATTGCATCAAACACGCTGGACGACGGCACGGACGCGGCGGGCGCTACTGTTCCGGAGACTTGTTCCGAAACCATGGGGATCGGCGTCATTGGCGACCTGTTCGGCAGGGGGCGCCAATCATCCATTCGTTGCCCGAGAGTGATGATTACAGAGAAAGGAAGAAGAAACTTCAGCGACGCAATGAGCCAGATGTTATGGCGGACGGCGGCGCTGTTCGAACGAAAGAAGAATGTGATGCCCGCTGCGAGCGCTGCGAAGACGGTCGATTGCCAGAGATGGTTCAGGAACCAACTCGCAATTAGACTCGCACTCATTTGTCTCTCTTCTTCCTGGAAAGCTTTCGAATAGCGTCCTCAGCTTCCTTGACGTCTTCGAGCGTCAGCTGCCCGGACTCGACCAGCCGGGCCATGACGGGTTTCACTTTCCCGCCAAACATTTGAAGGATGCCGTCGATCAGGCTGCCGTGCGCGTCGTCTCGCGAAATCGCCGCTTCAAACATGTTCGCGTTGCTGATTCTCTTGACGCAACGGAGCGCAGCTTTTCGCTCGAGCCGGTAGACCGTGGTCTGCACGGTGGTATAGGCGGGCCTGCCGGGCTCCGGAAAAGTCTGCTGGATCTCCCGCACCGATGAGACGCCGTTGTTCCACAGCGCTTCCATGATTCGCAGCTCTAAAGGTGTAAGCTTCGGAAGTGTCAATGTAGTTCTATCTCCTATACGTCCGTTCAGTATACTATCGACATAGTCAGAGTCAAGAAGGTTTCGAGACACGAAGGATCAAGTGAACAAGGCGACTTTGCGTCCTTGCCTTAGGCTATATCCAATCAAGGTGTCGCCGACCCCAATGAATTCGAATGTTCCCAAACTCTTATTGATGCCGTTATCCATCCTGGTTTGCGCCATTCCAGAGCGGTACCGGTTGTGGTGGCCCATTCGAAACCGTTCCGACTTGCATGTGCCCGCGATCGCATCCGGGGCGATTGAGTTTCTTGCCTCAGCGCCGGGCACAATCTTTTACGTCGCCGGTGCGTTGAACGCTGCCAAGGACGGATTGGGCATTGCGGGATTGATTCTGAATCCGTCCTGGATTTTCGCTTTTCTATTTATCGAAGGCGCCCTGCGATTACTTGCGGCGGTGAGTGCGGAGCAGGTATTGCCGACGTTGCCGCTTCAGATCATTGCCTGGGTTCACGACCTCATAGACGCCAGGGCGGCGGCCGACGAACTCGGTCCACTCCTGCCGGACAGGATTCAACGGCTCGAGTGCGATGACCTGAGGATATCCAGTTGCCGCGCCAAAGCACACTGGAATTCTTACATGACGATTCGATTTTGAGAATTGAAAATTGATTGATGATTATTGATTATTGCGCTTTGTAATTTTGAACAGACCGCTCTTCAAACCCGACTGCCTTGGGGTTGTGCGAGTACCAGGAATTCTCATCTACCAAGCGCAATAATCAATAATCATCAATCAATTTTCAATTCTCAACCGGCGCAGTCAGCGGGAAGGTTACCTGGAATTATCGATGTAGTTCCGCGCGTCGGCGGCGATGGCGGAATCCGAATTTCCGAGATTCTTCATCGCCAGTTCCTGGAGCAGAGACGAGCGCCGCCGCGTCCCCACGTCCGTGAATAATCGCCGGTAACATCCGGAGAATCCCTGGCCGCTTGACGCGAGTGCCTTTTCCAGACGCGGACGTGCCGCTTCGGGATCGACCCGGACAACGTATGCCAGGAGGTTGCTCTGCAATTCGCAAGCGCCTTTCCCCAGCATCGGATCGAGCAGCGCCAGAATCCTGGATTCCACCGAACGCGTCGCATATCGCTCGATCAGCGACGACAACCGATAGCTGGCGTCCAGATTGTTTTTCGAACTTGTGAGGTGTTCCGCGAGGGTCACCTCGACCGACGGCAGGGTTTCGTCCTTCAGCATTCCCAGAAACTCACTGCCGAAGCGCGGTTCGGGCCGCAGGATCTCTTCGATGACCGAGGGCCGTGCGTCGTCTGGTGAAAGCTCTTGCCAGCGTTTGAATGCGAGGCCGCTGACGCGGGTCCATGCCTGAGCTTCTATTGCGGAAAGCCTGGAATCCGGCGGCCGCAGCGCGATTCGAGGAATAATGGGAAGCATCGCCTGCTTGTCCACTGCACTCCACCGGTAGTCGAGCAGGTCGGCTTGCTCCGTTACGGGTAAGAGTTCAAAAACGGACGCAAGTCTCGAGCTCAGGTCACGCGACTGGTCAGCGGCCAGCTCTCGCGAATGCATGGCCGCGTCCTCGAAGATCGTATGCAGCGTGACGGCGAGGGCGTCGCCGGTCTTGGTGACGGCGAACCCCATCAGTTCTTCACGATAGCGGGCCTCTATGGAATTCCGTTCGCTCAGGCTGACCGGACGATTCCGGGATTCCACCGCCGAGACCGATAGCGTGGTGATGAAGAGACCCGTGACCGGAAAAGCGGGATCTCTGAACAAACGCTCCATCTCGGCGACGCCATCCGATACGGCCGGCGATCCGATCACACCGAACATGAAGTCCCAATCCCAGGCGTTGCCGCGTATCCGCCGCGCCATTTCGCGGGCGGCTTCCGGCGTACCGAGATATCGGAGAGTCTTCACTGCCGCCGTGAGAGTGGAACCCGGCACGGTCGGCAGGAGTTGTCCGAAAGTTTGCGGCACGGCGTCGATGCTGGAAAGTGCGCTGCGGAGCGTCGACGCCTGCCATTCGGGACGGGCCGGAATGATGGTGACGTGGAGAACGTTGGATACGACGTTGCCGGCGGATCTGCCGGGCCTGTCGCCATTCACACGATTGGAGGAAACGCGGATATCGTATTGCCCGGGCGCATCGAAGCGCACCCATTCATTCAACTGCAACGCAACCGTTGCCGGCGACTGCGAAAGATCGACGGTGCCAAATATGCCGCCGCCGATGTATCCGCCGATACTGGAATAGTAGACCGCGATCGGATCTTTCCAGTTCGCCTGCGGGGACACTTCAAATCGCTCGAAATTCATCCGTCCGCTGCGATCGTAGTTCGCCATGTTCAATTGATATTTGCCGGGTGAAAAGGAAGTGAATGACAATTCGAGAGGAATGACCTCCCCCATCTGAAAGACGGCCTGATCGTTCTTCGTGCGAATCCGGAATGACACGTCGGTGAGCGCGGTCGATGCGTCCTGGGCGAACGATGCTGTGCATATGAGCAACAGGACCGCAAGCGTGAATCGGAATCTGTGAACTGTCATCGTGGTTAAACTATAGACGTCCTTCCCGCCCAATTGGTTCCCAATAAGGAGTCGTAATCGAATCACGCAGGAAAACGTATTGGAAAGTGAAAGGCGGATCCGATGGGATGGATCAGATGGACACTTTCAGCCTGAAGGAACTCTCTCTCGATGCTTCCTGGCCGATGCCTTTATTGATGGTGGTTTTCATAATATGCACGGAGAATCGCATTAATGCGGGTCTGATATCCCCTGCCCTGCTTCCGGAACCAATCCAGCATGTCTGAATCGAGGCGTACAGTGATGGGCTCCTTATCGCGGTCGGGCCGAAGTACCATCGCTTCACCGAACCACTTCTGGGTTACTTCGAAAGTGTCTGGATCTTTTCGAATCGCCTTCGTGATGTCGGAGTCCTTAAGTGCATCGACCCGCTTCCAGTCGGTCTTACCCTTCTGGCGGCCGCTCAATCGCCTTCTTGTAATTCTCTCGCTCATAAAGCCGTGCGCTCCTCGCCCTGATAATCCGCCTTCTGTTACTTCGGTGCGTGAAAACCACACAGATGACGCGCCCTTCCACTGCACCGAAGGCAAGAAACCGCTTTTCACCGTGATGATCCTGCGGCGAGGGGACTTCAAGAACTTCGCCTTCCCAAATCCCTATCGCATCCTCGAAATCAATGCCATGCGTTTCCAGGTTCACCCGCCGCTTATTCTCATCCCACTCGAATTCGAGTTCCATTCTATATGTACATTGTATGTACAGTCAAATTGCGGCTGGCCTGGTTACTTCCTGGGAACAGGCATGGTGTAACAAACCGCGTCGCCTTCGAGGACCACCGTGCCGTCGTCGCGGGTGACGCTTGTTTTCAGCCGGGTGATTGGCTTGTCGCTTCGTGCATCGATCACCTCGGCCCGCCCCGTAATTGTGTCTCCCGGTCGAACCGGGGCTTTGAAATTCCAGTTCACCTGGAGAAAGACCGATCCCGGACCAGGCAGATCTTCGGCGACTACCGCGTTGAGGATGGCGCTCGTGACGCCTCCCTGCACGACGATTGCTCCGAAGCGGCTCGCCCTGGCAATCTCCTCGTCGTAGTGAAGCGGGTTGCGGTCTCCGCTGATTTCGGTAAAGCGCTGGATGTCGCTCGCCTCCACTTTGCGCGAGCGCTCCGCCACCTGTCCCACTTTCGGCATGCCATACGGCCACACATGGCTATCGCTGTCACTCATCGGATCTCCTTGTAGTAGTTATCGCCACCGGCTTTGTAGATGTACCATATGCGGGCCATGATTTACCCGGGCAAGGTTGGGGCAACTCAATCTCAAAGTTACGACGTTGTGGTTATCGGCGCCCGATGCGCCGGTGCCGCTACCGCAATGCTGCTCGCCCGGCGTGGATTGCGCGTGCTCCTCGCCGACCGGGAGCGTTACGGCGCCGACACCCTGTCAACCCACGCCCTGATGCGCGGCGGTGTGTTGCAGCTTCATCGCTGGGGAATCCTTGATGGAGTCAAGGCGGCGGGCACGCCGACGGTACGATCCACGTCGTTCCACTACGGCGACGATGTTGTGGAGGTGCAGATCAAGCCTAAAGATGGCGTTGATGGATTGTATGCCCCGCGGCGGACGGTCATCGACTCTCTCCTCGTGGACGCCGCTCGATCCGCGGGCGCTGAGGTCCTGTTTGAAACCCGGCTCATGGAGCTCCTGCGCCAAGACAAGCGCGTTTGTGGCGTGCGTCTGCGGAGCGCCAACGGAGAACAATTCGAAGTGTCAGCGAAACTCGTGATCGGCGCCGACGGCGTCCATTCGACGGTGGCCAACCTCGTCGGAGCGGAACCCTACAAGACCGGCCGCCACGCGACCGGCGTTGTCTTCAGCTACTGGGCAGATACCGCTATCACCGGGTACCACTGGTGCTACCGTCCGGGCGTGAGCGTCGGGGTGATTCCGACGAACGATGGTCAGGCCTGTGTTTTTGTTTCAGTATCGCAACGGCGTTTCCACGACGAGGTCAGTGCCGACGTTGATGCTGGATATCGACGACTCCTGAAGGAATGTAATCCCATGCTTGGGGCCGTGGTCGAACGCGCTTCAAGGATGGAAAAGTACCGAGGGTTCGCGGGGCAGGTCGGATTCTTCCGGCAGTCCAACGGACCCGGATGGGCGCTCGTGGGCGACGCCGGCTACTTCAAGGATCCCCTCACCGCTCACGGAATGACCGACGCCTTGATCGACGCGGAATTACTCGCCCGCGCCGCTGCCCAGGGAAACGAACGCGCGCTGGCCGAATACCAGCGAGCTCGAGACGATCGGGCAATGCAACTGTTCGATGTTACTGACGCGATCGCGTCCTATGACTGGGATCTTACAAAGGTCGCGGAACTTCATCGTTCGCTGAGTGATGAGATGAAGAAGGAGACTGCAGCAGTGGCGAGCTGGAGTCCAGGTGGGCCGCAAGGTGGCTGACCAAATCGCGCGCATCGCTCTCGGCACCGCAAATGAAGCTCGATTTCCGGCGCCGCAGAACCGGTAATCCGATCACATAGAGGCCCAGCGCGTCGACCACTCCGCCGTCATGACGCAGGCGCCCTTTGCGGTCGAGCACTGGCGCGTGGAGCCAGCTATAGTCTGGACGGAAACCGGTCGCCCAGAGAACGGAACGGATTTCGCCGCTCTTGAGGTCGAGATCCAATCTGGCTTCCGGCACACGCGTGGGCTCGAACCGCTCGGGCGGGGCCGTTTCCGTATCGTGTCCGTTCTCCCGAGCCCATGTGTCGAACGTATCGAGAAGCCGGTTCATCTTGAGGTCGGCCAGAGTGAACTGGTTGCGCAGTCCTCCGGAAAAGAGTGCCTTGCCATCGCGCACCATGGCCCACCGGCCCACCAGCGTGACACCAAGCTCGCTGAGGACATTCAGGTCCAGAGTGGAGCGATCGGGTTTGCCGACCAATTGAGGTGACGGCAACCCGCGCGCGCGATCGACGTCGTCCATTTGATCGTACCGTTCGTCCCATACGCCGGATTCGCTCATCCACCACAGGATGTCGCGGCCGCGATAGGTTCGTGGAAGCCGGACATGCTCTCCGACCGAAAGTGTCACCGGACGGCCGGACCGATGAATCTCTTCTGCCAATTGCACGCCCGTAGCGGACGCCCCGACAACCAGCATGCCACCCTCGGGCAACTGATCCGGGCGGCGGTAGTCCATCGGCGTGAAACTTGCGACAGCGGTCGGGACACCTTCTCGAATGGCGGGCACATTGGGAAGGTTGCAAGCGCCGCTGGCTAGGATCACACATCGGCAGCGGATCTCCCCGGACGTCGTCGTGATGTGATAGCCACCCTCGGCGGGTTGAACGGATGTCACCGCAGTCTGCGCGCGTACAGGAGCCGCGGTCTTTCTGGCAAACTCTGAAACGAATCCGGCCACCTCCGTCGAGGTCATAAAGCCGTCGGGATCGTTTCCTTCGTAACGCTGACCCGGGAGCCGCGTCAGCCAGTTGGGCGTGAGCAAGCGCAACGAATCCCAACGTTCATGGCGCCAGGAGTTCGCCGGCTCGCCACGCTCCAGGACGATGTGATCGATCGATCGCTCACTGAGTATCCGGCTGGCCGCAAGTCCGGCGTGACCCGCGCCGATCACAACCGTAGTTATCCGTTCGATGATTTCCTCCATGAATAAATTGGGGACAGAGAGCAATTTCTCAGTCTCAGGAAATAGCTCTCTGTCCCCAATTTTTTATGAGTGTTTGACTTCAACCGTTACGTTTGTTGGATTGGTCAGAGCATCGTAGACCGCCGAGCGTTTTTGCGACTGGGCCACCAGAGCTTCGATTTCCTGCGGCGAAGCGTCGGCATCGATTTTGAACGTCACTTTGATGTCGTTGTAGCCATTCCGAATGTCGCTGTCCATGCCCAGAATGCCTTGAATATCCATCGCCCCTTCGAGATTGGCTTCGACAGACCGCAACTGGATTCCCCGGTTCTGCGCGACCGCCGCGACACCGGCCGTCAGGCAACTGGCGAGTCCGACCAGCACAAATTCAATCGGTGTTACTCCGTGGTCCTCAGAAGCGAAAATTTCCGGATGATCGGCGTCGAAGGCGAATTCGGTCTTGTGCTGTTGTTCCTGACCGAGACCGTGAAAGCCCCGAATGCTGGTCTCACTATGCGTTCCGTTCTTCCACTTGCAAGAGGCACGCCATTTGAACTTGGCGGCTTCCGGCGCGCTGGCCAGCGCCTTTCGCGCCTCGAGTAAAGCCTCTACGTTGACACCGTTGTTTACTTGAGTTGACATTGACTACCTCCCCGGTTTTTATGGTCTTAATACGACGATAGTTATGAGACGTTGAAGAATATCTGCAAATGCCGCGGACGCGAAATTAATTTGCGCGGCGCGCTCAAGAGCTACGGATTCGGCCCACCAGCGCACATCCAACGCCGCCCAGGATCGCCGCGCTGCACACGGCGAGCCGAACGCTGAGTCTTTCGTTTAGAAACAGAGCGGCGCCAAACCCCGCGATCACCGGCACAGTGAGCTGGGCTACGGCCGCCTGGGTGATCTTCAGCCCTGCCAGCGCGCGATACCAGGCCGCATAACCCAGACCGGACGTCACCGCGCCGCACACAACAGCCAGCGCCACTCCCCGGGGTGTGGCGGCGAAGGAGTCATGCAACCAAAGGTTGGCAAACACTGCGAGTGGGCAACTCCAGAGGAAATTTCGCGCATTCGCGGCAACGGGGTCGGCCGCCCGTTTTCCAAGGAGCGAATACACCGCCCATGCGATTCCCGCGATAGCCATCAGCAGGAGGCCACGCGAGTCCGAACGCGCGGTCGATGGAATGGTCAACGCAGCCAGACCGGCGATCGCGAGAAGAATGCCACCCCACGCCAGCGGTTTGGGGCGCTCGCCGCACGCGACCCCGTAGCCAATCATCGTCAACTGAACGACGCCGAAAAGGACAAGCGCCCCGATTGCCGCGCCGATGCGGAGATACGAAAACGAAAACGGCAACGCATACACGAGGAGCGCCAGCGCTCCACTCATTCCCGAAATTCGCAATGCCGCCCAGTTCCCTTTTCTTGCGCGCTCCACAACCATGAGCGCGACTGCTCCGCCGCATAGCCGTATCGAACTGAACGTGGCTGCGTCGATTTGATGCGCCCCTAAAGCAAACCTGGTCAAGATCGAATTCGATGCAAATGCGGCAAGCGCCAGAGCAGTAAACGCGCCGGTCCTTATGTTCATGGCCGCTATTCTAAAATAGTGGCGATGAGGAGAAATGGAGTTGTGCACTATGAAACACCACGGAGAATCGAAGTCCATTATAATGGGGATATGCCAAACACAGGTGAACGACGGGAAATCAAACGCTACGCGAACGCGAAGGAAAACGAGACCGTCCAGGAATCGAAGAAATTGATTTCCGTGACGAAACAACGCAACGCCAAAACCTCAGAAGAAAAACAGTCTCGGCGGCAGCGCAGCCCCCACTCGATATCTGCGGCAATGCCGCTTAAGGTGAAGCCACCAGCTACAGATGAACAAGGTGCCGACCGCATGGTCGACGAAGGCGACCCAAACGTGACGCCTTTGGTGAAAAAACGCCGGTTCAAAACTTAGGATTCTCCCGGAGTTGCGGCCGCGTTCTTCCTCCAGACTGGGAACTTTGTAGTGGATTCATGGGATTGCTCCTTCTCCTCTTTCCTTTGCCGGAAAGCCAGCCATAGGACACGAGCACCCGCGAGTACCGGTACGGCGAGGAACATTCCCATGACGCCGCCAATTTCCCCCCCTGCCAGGACCCCGCATATGACCGCCAGGGGATGGATTTTCATGCCTCGTCCCATCAGATATGGAGACGTGATGTAGTCCTGAATTCCCCGCCAAACGATCAGGAATACAAGTACGAGAACAGGCGGCCGGAGTATTTACGGGCCTTTTGGGAAGTCATTCAGTGGGAGGCCGTCAGCGGCCGGCTGGATCGCGCAATGCAAAGAAGCAGGATCGCCGTAATTTAACGAAAAAACTGAAGGAGAAATAAAATGGGAACCCTTGTAATCGTCTTATTGATATTGATGTTGCTCGGAGCATTTCCCACCTGGAACCATAGCCGGTCATGGGGTTATGGGCCCAGCGGTGGATTGGGATTGGTTCTGATTATCGTGCTGATATTGATGCTCTCAGGAAGATTCTAAAAAAGTTAACTCGGGCAGTGCCGCGGAAGTCGTATAATCCCGCCTACAAGGAATCCCAGAGAGTGATTGTCCATCGCGTCGGAATCGCCCGGGCAACCCTTCGACATGGGTCCTGCAAAAAAAGAGATCGGCATGAAGGTAAAAGGACCGGGTCTCAGAGTACGGCTCATTCGGCCCAATGGTGAAACAACCTTTACGCTGGAATTCTTGACCGAAGCGGAAGCCGAGGCGCGATTTAAACGTCTGGTCGATGCCTGCACGATAGATCGCTGGATTGGCGCACGGGTCCAGCGCCTCGACACGTTCGGCGAAATCGTTCACGAACACATTATTTCAAACCGAGATATCGCTCGCCATTCGGGCCGATCGGGATGACCTTGACCGATTCGCGGCAGACGGCATGACCAGACCCGTCGCTTAACTGCGAAATAGTGCCCCATTAACTCCTAGCTCATCCAGATTGCCGGGAGTGTCTCAAATTGGACATCTATTTCCACATTCTGAGTGCACACTTTTGTTCATGGAACTAAGCACATCTGTAAATGTTCACCACGTTGTCATTGCCCGTTCGGTCGAACTCAGCGGACCTCCCATTTACACCGCCATATGCCGACTCTGCGGAACCGTGATTGAACGTCGAGCAGGACCACTGACGATAAAAACACCAGGCCTATACGCCGCTCAAGGCGGCGGAACTCAAGGTTTGTCGTCGTGGAGTCCCGTGGAACACTTGCAGCCTGGGATGCAGACATGCACAACGAAGGCTTAACCATCCTGTCCTTTTCCGATATTAGGGAGTCGGGAGGCTGGCAGTGAGATATGAGGAGTACAAGTGAATTCGGTGGCGAAGGCGATTGCGCTCTCGGTCGTATTGCTCCTGACCACTATCCTGTTGTTCAACCTCTTTGAGTTCAAGTCGAACAGCAAAGAATCGGAGCTAAGCTTTAGTGGATTCCTGGAAGAAGTCCATAACAGGAACGTCAGGAAGGCGACGATTGTCGATTCGGACGTTAGCGGGGAACTTGTTTCGGGCGGAACCTTCAAGACGGTCATTCCATCAGGCTATCCCGCTTTGTACGACAAGCTGTCTGGCGTGGACATCAAATTCGAACGTCCCACGGAGCACTGGCTGGCGGCTCTCATATCCTGGGCGCCAATACTTTTCATTGTCGGATTCTGGATTTTCTTCATGCGGCAGATGCGGAACGGTGGAAGCAAGACCCTCGCCTTCGGCAAAAGCCCCGCACGGCTGCTGACGGCGAAGCAGAAGAAAGTTACGTTTAAAGATGTTGCGGGGGTGGAGGAAGCCAAGGAGGAACTGCAGGAGATTATCGACTTCCTGAAAGTGCCCCAAAAGTATCAGAAAATGGGAGGTCGCATTCCCAAGGGCGTGCTGTTGGTGGGACCTCCGGGCACAGGAAAGACGCTTCTCGCTCGCGCAGTTGCAGGTGAGGCCAACGTTCCATTCTTTTCCGTCAGCGGATCCGATTTCGTTGAAATGTTTGTCGGCGTGGGCGCGTCACGCGCCCGTGATCTTTTTGAACAAGGAAAGAAAAATGCTCCGTGCATCATTTTCATCGATGAAATTGATGCTGTTGGACGGCAGCGCGGCGCTGGTCTCGGCGGCGGACACGACGAACGCGAACAGACTTTGAATCAGTTGCTTGTGGAAATGGACGGATTCGAACCCAATGCTGGCGTTATCCTTATTGCAGCAACCAACCGTCCGGACGTTCTCGATCCTGCACTTTTGCGAGCGGGTCGATTCGATCGCCGCATCGTGGTACCGCGGCCAGACGTCCGTGGCCGTGATGGCATTCTGTCGGTACATGTTCAGAAAGTTCCGCTCTCAGAGGATGTCGATATTTCTGTTATCGCCCGGAGCACTCCGGGTTTCTCCGGCGCGGATCTGGCGAATCTGGTGAACGAAGCGGCATTGAATGCCGCTCGATTGAACCAGGAATCGGTCACACAGGAAGATTTTGAGCTGGCAAAAGACAAGGTCATGATGGGCACAGCGCGAAGGTCGATGATCATCAGTGACCTCGAAAAGCGAGTGACGGCTTATCACGAAGCTGGACATGCAATGGTGGCAGTCCTGACCGCAGGCGCCGATCCGCTGCACAAAGTCACCATCATTCCCAGAGGTACGGCACTTGGCATAACGCAGCAACTGCCGGTGGACGATCGTCATACCTATCCCAAGGCTTATCTGGATGGACAACTTGCAATCATGATGGGTGGCCGTCTTGCTGAAGAATTGTTCCTGGATACGATGACCACTGGCGCGGAAAACGACATTGACCAGGCATCGGAACTGGCGCGAAAGATGGTGTGTCAGTATGGAATGTCGTCTCTTGGTCCGATTACGTTTGGCAAACAGGAAGAACACATTTTTCTGGCACGTGTAATCGCTCAGCGCCGGGACTACAGCGAGAGTACAGCGATATCAATCGATGATGAAGTACACAAGCTCATCATCGAAGGATACGAGCGGGCAAGGACCATTCTCACCGGGAATCGTGAAGCGCTTATCCGAATCGCAGAATCCCTGCTGGAGCGGGAATCTTTGAATGGCACAGACATTCAAATGCTGATCGCCGGTCATCCCTTGAAGGAACTTCTGTCTCCCAAAATCGAAACGAAATCGGAGCATCAGTCGCCGGCGCCTTCAAAGAACCAACTGCCGTTGCCGATATCGCCGCAGGAAAGGCCAGCGCCCGCATAATTGGAAGCATTAACGTTGTGTTAGTGTCATCAAGATATCGGCGTACCAGGCACAATTCAGTCCGAGAGCCTCGTCGGTTCTGACGTCTCGGGACCCGACGTCGAGACGTGCACAGTGGACGCCGAGCAGCGTCCACGGAAGGTCATTGTGCATCGGTTCCGAGGCGATCATCCGCATGACGACAGGCGCGCCGCTGGTTCCAGAGTGGGTTCGGGCGTCGGTAAGAAAATAGCCTTTCCCCTGGAATCTCAGGCCGAACGATGAGGCATTCACCGCATGGCGCACAACGGGCATGTGGTGAAGTGTGTCGTGAAAGCCCAGAGGAAACCCCACCACGAGCAGCGACGTGCCGACTTCAACGTGATCGAGGGGGCCGAGCAGGTGTTCCGGCGTGAAAGCGCAGTAGAAGGCGGTCGTAGGCAGAGCCGCGCGCTCGATCTCAATCACCGCGACATCGATCTCTCCAGCCGTGTCGAGACCCTGAGACCAGGCTCTCTTGCCGTCTCGATACAACGGAATCGAGAATCCCGTGGACTTCGCCAGATTGTCATGGTCGATGTGCAGTTCGATCTCAATGCGATCCGGAAAATGGTTGTTCGCCTCGTCGATCATGACGTGCCTGCTCGTGACGAGGAATAGTCTCGAGTCGCGGGAGAAAAAGAAGCTACTCGCATTTGTCAGCTGACGTTGTTGCTTGTATGTGACGACTCGCGCTGCCGTGAGCAGCAGGGATTCGATCATTGAGGGGCAACGACGCCCCAAAATGCCGGATTGCCATGTATGGTCCGCCACATTTGAGGCGGTAGTCATAGACCTACTGTTGCACTGCTGTTCTCAGTACTTCCTGG
>JBGPBY010000043.1:0-22011 GCA_041481485.1 Terriglobia bacterium | reverse complement strand
GGCTGACGCCGGTGGCTAAGGGACCTGTCGCCGCTAACGCGGATGGGAACGCGACTGGCTGTGCGGTCCGCTGTCGACAAGGGGTCGGATGAGGGGACAGAAATATGTGACCATATTTATCGTCCATGGTCCGATAGTCGCCGAGAATTTCAAAACTCGCGTCTCCCGCAAACCGGCACAAGTCTGGCAGAAGCAGACAAGAGACGATTACTTCAAGTGAATGTCGTCCCAATAAATCGTGCCGGTTCCGCCAGTGTTGATCAGGTGGATGCGCAAGCTGCCGGAGGCTGTTGCCACAAATTGCACCGTGAAAATGTCCCAGCCATTTTCTGGCGTTCTTCCGCCATCGAAAACACTGTTGGCTCCTGTCGTATCGTGAACCAGAAGCAGAGCCTGGCTGGTGGCTCCGGGATCAGCGTGTGCATATGCGGTTACGGTGTAAACCGCTCCTGGGGTCAGACCTGTAAAATCCTGGAACACACCACCGGAACTGATGCCGGTTTCCGCCAAACTGGAGATTCCTGTATGAGCCACTGAATTGGAGATCGAGACGTTCACGGCACCAAATTTGGGCCATGGCGGCGCAGTATTGTTCTCAAATCCTCCGGCATCGAGGATATGAATATCATCCCAGTAAATGTTTCCGGTCCCGCCGTTGGCGAAAAGGATAATGCGCATTTTCCCGGTATCGGTGGCCGCGAATGTCACTGTGAACGCATCCCATCCGCTGCTGGAAGGAGTTCGCCAACCGTCAACGGCGCTGTTGGCACCGTTAGTGTCATGCACCAACAGCAAGGCCTGATTGGTCGCACCAGGATCGGCATGTGAAAATCCTGTGATCTGGTAAATCGCACCAGGCGTTAAGCCAGGCAGGTCAAGGAAAACACCGCCCGGACTGCTTCCGTTCTGAGCCAGACTGGCCAGACCTGTTCTCGCTACGCTCTTCGAAATAGAGTTGGTCATGCCGCCAAATTGCGGCCATGGGGGCGTCGCAACATTTTCAAAACCACTGACATCAATCACGCGAACATCATCCCAGAAGATTGTGCCGGGGGCACCGTTGGACATCAGGTGAATACGCATGCGGCCGGTAGATGTCGCCATAAACGTTACGGTGAATGCATCCCACACTCCAGGAGTTCGCCATCCGTCACCTACAGCACCCGCGTTGTTGGTGTCATGAACAGAAAGCATCGCCTGATTCGCTGTTCCTGGATCGGCATAGGCGAATGCTGTGACCTGGTAAAGTTCTCCAGGAATGAGTCCAGAGATGTCCTGGTAAATGCCGCCAGTATTGCCATCGGTTTCCGCCAGGCTGGTGGATCCGGATCGTGCGCCAACATTAGTGGTAGTTGCCGTGGTACCACCAAACGAAGACCACGGCGGCAATATTCCGTTTTCGAACCCGCTGGCATCTACAACGTGAACGTCATCCCAGAAAATCGTCCCGGTGCCGCCGCTGGATATCAATTGAATCCGCATACGGCCACTGGAAGTTCCGACAAACGTAACTGTGAATACGTCCCAACCGGTGCCCGGTATTCGCAAACCATCGGCGACACCGCCCACATCCGTCGTGTCATGAACCAGAAGCAGTGCCTTACTGGTGGTACCCGCATTCGCATGGGCAAAAGCGGTGACCTGATACAGTGCTCCCGGAATGATGCCCGAAAAATCCTGGAATACGCCACCGACGCTATTTCCAGTTTCAGCCAGACTGGATGTTCCCGTCCGGCCTCCTGAATTCGAAATGGAGACGCTCACTCCTCCAAACTGAGGCCAGGGCGATGTGGTCGCCTTTTCGAATCCACTGGCATCAACGATTTGAACATCATCCCAGTAGATGGGTCCTGATCCTCCATTGTTGAACAGGAGAATTCGCATTCGACCTGTGGATGTGGCCATGAACATTACAGAGAACGCATCCCATCCACTGCTTGAAGGAGTTCGCCATCCATCGACAACGCTGCCGGCACCTGTCGTGTCGTGAACCAGAAGCAATGCCTGACTTGTGGATCCGGGATCTGCATGCGCGAAGGCCGTGATCTGGTAGATCGAACCCGGAGTCAAGCCCGGAAGATCCAGGAAGACTCCGCCCTGTGAGCTGCCAGTCTCTGCAAGACTCGCCAGACCCGTGCGCGCCACGGCTTTGGAAATCGAATTCGTCACACCGCCAAATTGAGGCCATGGGGGTGAAGCGACGTTTTCAAAGCCGCTGACATCAATCACGCGCAGATCGTCCCAGACGATTGTTCCGGCATCGCCGTTGGAGAGTAAAGAAATGCGCATTCGACCATTCGCCGTTGCCATGAACGTCACGGTAAACGGTTCCCATGGAAAACTCGGTGTGCGCCATCCATCAATAACCGTGCCCACACCCGTCGTGTCGTGGACCTGGATCATTGCTTTGTTACTCGTTCCAGGACTGGCATACGCAAATGCAGTAACCTGATAAAGCTCGCCAGGCGTCAAACCGGAGATTTCCTGGAACATTCCGCCACTCGTTCCGCCCGTCTGGGTCAAGCTGGTGACTCCGGACCTTGCACCTGTGGTAGTCGTGTCGGCGGTGACACCGCCAAACGGAGACCACGGAGCCACGACTCCGTTTTCAAAACCGCTGGCATCGACGACGTGAATGTCATCCCAGTAGATCGTGCCGCTTCCACCGCTGGACAACAGTTGGATGCGCATGCGTCCACTTCCAGTCGCCACGAAAGTGACTGCAAAACGATTCCAGTCGGTGCCAGGTTTTCTGAACCCGTCGGCAATACTATCGACTCCAGTCGTGTCGTGAACCAAAAGCTGCGCCTGATTGACCGCGCCAATGTCGGTGCGCGCATATGCAGTGACTTGATAGAGGGCGCCGGGAATCAATCCGACGAGATCCTGAGACACGCCGCCGAGACTGTTTCCGCTTTCGGCGAGGCTGGATGTCCCGGTCCGTCCGACGGAATTGGCTATCGAGACGGTAACACCTCCAAATTGAGACCATGGATTTGTCGCGGCATTTTCGAATCCACTGGCATCCACGATTCGAATATCGTCCCAATAGACGAAACCGGTTCCTCCACTGGAGAACAGGAGAATTCGCATTCGACCTGTGGATGTCGCCATGAACGTCACGGTGAAAGGATCCCAGGTACTGGCTGGCGTTCGAAATCCATCCGTAATGCTGCCGGCGCCTGTCGTATCGTGAACCAGAAGTAATGCCTGACTGGTCGCGCCGGCACTGGCATGGGCATATGCGGTGATCTGATAGAGAGTCCCCGGAGTCAGTCCGGGGACATCCAGGAAGACTCCGCCGGAGGTGCTGCCACTCTCCGCCAGACTGGCCTGCCCGGATCTGGCGACGGTCCCGGATATCGAAACGTTCACACCGCCGAACTGCGGCCAGGGGGTGACCTGCGAATTTTCAAACCCGCTGAGATCCGTGATTTGAACATCGTCCCAAAAAACAGTTCCCGCTCCTCCGTCGGAAAGCAAACTGATGCGCATCTTTCCGGTCGAAGTTGCCGTGAAAGTCGCGACAAACGGATTCCATCCGTTCCCAGGCGCATGAAATCCGTCGAAAACTCTTCCGGCGCCTGTGGTGTCGTGAATTTCGAGCATGGCCTGTTTGCTCGCTCCCGGATCGGATCGAGCAAATGCGATAACCTGATACAGCGCCCCAGGAGTCAGTCCGGAAATATCCTGGAACACGCCGCCCGATTCACCAGTTTCGGCCAAACTGGACGTTCCGGTTCGCGAGATACCATCTGCGATTCTGGAATTCGTTGTTCCAGTCGAAGACCAGGGCAGGATCGTTCCATTTTCAAATCCGCCCGAAGCGACAACGATAGCTCCCGGACCAATATTCGATTGTTCTGAATAGGCTTCAAGTTCGGTGATCCGGCTTTGAGAACCCAGCGCTCCAACGACGAAGATGCGAATCTTCGTCGTGGTGATGGCATCAAACCCAAACCGGCTCCAAACCTGATTGTTGCCGTCGATGTTGCCTCCGGGAACTCTCGTCCAAATATGTCCATCCCAGTACTGGACCTCGAAATCGCGGATGCCAAACTGCGAAAACACCATGCCCAGCGCAGGTTCTGATGGGTTGGCGACGTTATCCTGCAGGGTAAAAACATCGATTTCATTAATTGGCTGCGGACCGGCGAAATCCACCTGTAGCCAGTCCGGATACGTTCCTGGGGTTCCGTCGGACCAGCCTCCCCCATTTCCCCACCCCAGTCCTTTGCGGTCGCCATTGATGGCTCCAGCGGGGTCGTACGCCGCGCCGAGAATGGATGACGCGGTCGCGAATCCGCCGTTAACGGCGGCCGCGACATTCACGCGTGGATGCGTCGAAGTTGTGAAACTCCACCAGACACCACTATCGGCCTCCGTTATACCTGCAGCATTGCGCCCTCGTGCCTGCCAGTAGTATGTGGTTCCAGGATTCAATCCAGCCGCAACGGCGCTGGTCGCGAGTGCAATGTTCGTCCAATTCCCATCGCAACTGTTGTTGTTGGACGTGTCTATACAATATTCGTAGCTGGTAGAGTAGCTGCTGGTCCCCCAGCTCAATGTCATAACCTGGGATTGTCCGGTGGCTCCGTTCGCCGGACTGCTTTTCTCAGGAGGTTTAGGCAAAATGCTTAAATCCGAGTAGGCCTCCACTTCGGTAATCCGGCTGTATTCGCTAAGCGCTTCGGTGACGAAGATTCGAATCTTCGTCGTTGTGATCGCGCCAAAGGCAATCTGATTCCAGATCTTATTGGTTTCAGAGATAGCGCCTCCCGGGACAATGACCCAGGATTGGCCATTCCAATATTGGACCTGGAAGCTCTTGATTCCGTAATTGTTAAACGTGGTGGCAAGTGTAGGCGTAATGGGGGTGTTAAAGTTATCCTGCAAGGTGAAGACATCGATTTCATCGATAGCCTTTGGGCCGGCGAAGTCGACCTCCAGCCAGTCCGGGAACGTTCCCGCGGTTCCATCGTTCCACCCTCCGCCATTGCCCCATGACAATCCCTTGCGATCACCATTGATGGCCCCGCCCGGTCCGCTCCCGGCGCCGAGAGTTGACGATGCGGTCGCGACACCTCCGTTAACGGCGGCAGCGACATTCTGGTAGCTGGACGAGGTCGTAAAACTCCACCAGACGTTGCCATTTGCTTCGGTCGTACCCGCGAAGTTGCGCGCTCGCACCTGCCAGTAGTATGTGTTTGGCGAATCCAGTCCACCCACGGCAACGCTGGCTGCACCTGCAGTGCTCTTCCAACCCGTATCACACGTGTTGTTGTTAGTCGTATCCACACAGTACTCATAGCTGGTCGCGCCGCTGCTATTTTCCCAACTCAGTGTCGGAATGCGACGCTGTGCGGTTGCTCCGTTGGCCGGACCGCTTTTTGCAAAAGATCCCGGCGCGGCATTCGAGGGCGAGTACGCTTCCACTTCGGTGATCCGGCTAGAGGAGTCGGCAGCGCCGGTGACGTAGATGCGAATCTTCGTGGTGGAGATGGCCCCAAATACAACCCGGCGCCAGACCTGATTGTTGCCGGTGATGGCGCCTCCAGGGACAACGGCCCAGGATTGACCATCCCAATACTGAATCTGAAAATCCGTGATGCCATAAAGATTAAACAGCATGTCCAGAGTCGGTTCTTGAGGATTGGTAAAAAAATCCTGCAAGGTGAAGACGTCCACTTCGTCGATGGTCTGGGGACCAGCGAAGTCCACTTGCAGCCAATCCGGAAACGACCCCGAGGTCCCGTCGTTCCAGCCTCCCCCATTACCCCAGCCCAGGCCTTTACGGTCGCCATTGATAACCCCACTCGGCGCAAACTCGGCGCTTGCGCTGGACGAAGCGGTGGCGACAGCGCCGTTAACGGCCGATGCGACGTTGACATGGCCGCTCGATGTCGTAAAGCTTCTCCAGACACTGCCATCGGCCTCTGTCGTACCTGCGGCGTTGCGAGCCCGCACCTGCCAGAAATATGTAGTCGCCAGACTCAATCCATTTAAGGCAGCGCTGGTTGCGCCTCCAGTGGTCGTCCAACTCGTGTCACAACCGTTGTTGTTGGTTGTGTCCACACAATACTCATAGCTAATCGTGCCGGTACTGGATCCCCAGCTCAGGATTGCGTTGACCGACTGTCCCGTCGATGCATTCACCGGACTGGTCTTTCCAAATGCCCCAGGCAGAACCAGGTTGTTGTTGAGAGTTACGGTGATCGCTGAAGATTGTGTCTGATTTCCGGCCGAATCCCGAGCGACGGCGCGGAGGTTATGAGATCCATTGGGGACAAGCGTTGTATCCCAGGAGATGGAGTATGGAAAAGATTGAACTTCCGGGCCAAGGTTGACACCGTCCAGCTGGAACTGGACGCCCACGACGCCAACATTGTCCAATGCATCCGCGGATACCACTGTAGATCCCAACACCGTGGCTCCGTTTGAAGGCGCAGTCAGTGAAACGCTGGGGGCAACGCTGTCTCCCCCATCTCCGGTGACGGAGAACGGCACGAGTGTTTTGAATTGCGAGTCGGCGGCGGAGACCCAACCCAGCCAATAGGCTCCCGGTGTGTTCGGAACAGTGATCCCTACTGTCCCACTGGTTCCACCACCCGACGGAAATGTTAAGCTCAAATAGCTAAGCACGCCGTCATGGGGAGTGTGATCTTGTGAACCGTAGACACCGATGAATCCGCTTGACGCCCCGGGAGGTATGGCCCAGTTTACGGTAAGACCGCCACCTGGATTTACCGGATTGAGTGCCGGGGTCAAGGAATAGCCGGCAATACTCATTGCGGTGTTGGGAATGATCACCTGAATGAAAGCTCTCACCTTGAACTGCAAATCGCCTTCGGACACCCATCCCAGCCAATAGGCGCCGGGATTGTGAGGTGCCTGGAGAGAAGCCGTTCCACTATTTCCGCTAGATCCTGGATTAGCGACGATTAGGACACTAGAAGTGGGAACGTTCCTCGAATCATAGAGACCGATGTAACCATTTGCGGCTCCTTCCGGCTTGCTCCAGGAAACAGTGATGAAACCATCCTGCACTACCGAATCGGAACCGGGAGTAAGAGAGTAACCGGGTGCCCCTGTGATGGCTGACACGGTTTTCGCCATTGAAGATGAAAGTAAAGCAAGTGCAACCAGTGCGCTGCATATCCTGTAGAGATTCGCGTGTCGTCCTGTTTGATTCGCATCCAACGGCATATTCCTCGCCACGTTAATTACGGTCTAGTCCTTGCGGCATCCGCTCACCTTTGGCAACGCATCCACATGATGGCGTTTTATGGAATCGCCTGGACGTGCCTGAGATTAAAGCTGCCGGACAAGATGATACGGATAGTCTGTATATTCAATAACCGTCTGAAGGTGCCCCTTCACGTTTGAAGAAGGCACGCCCGACTCTGCCATTCTGAATGGCGGGTTGCACGTCATTTAATTGCGACGTGGAGCTTTTCCAATCGCGCCACCGTTCACGCTTCCCGGTCCGCACAAGTTTACGACTCAATGTGCCTTTGCACGGCAGGGATTTCCTGAAGCATCAGCCACTGAAGAATTCTTACAGAGCCTGCAATACTTCGACATTACCTTGGCCAATTGCGCGCCGGGCGGGTTTGTTGAAGCGAGACTATAAGCTTGCGCCTGGCCGAAGCCCTCGGCAGACTTGGAATCCGAGTCTGGCGGAATGAATTGGGACAAGTTGAAGTAGATCCAGCCGGACTAGGAATTTCTGTTTACCGGCGCACGCGGCTGGGTGTCAAATTGCCGGGAGGTCACAGGCACATTCAAAGGAGACCGACGATGCGTTTCTTCTGCTTATTTCTCGCGGGCGTCATTGGAACAGCTAGCGCGCAGACTCCACAAACGCCCGATCCTCGCAGCCTGATTCTGGTCGGGGACCGTTTCAAGCCGCTTACATACGATGCGATGACGCCCGAGCAGAAAACGATGATCGAGCATCTTCTCGCCGGCGAGCGGCGCGGCGCCGGCGGACCATTCAACGTGTTGCTGCGCAGCCCTGAAGTCGGCGATCTTGCTCAACAGTTCGGCGGGGCGATGCGCTTCCGATCGAGTTTGCCCAAGGATGTGTCTGAAACCATCATCATCATGACCGGCCGCTTCTGGATGGCGCAGTATGAATGGAATGCGCACAAAGCCGCGGCTCTGCAAAACGGCGTAAATGCCGCGATCGTGGATGCCATCGCCGTCGGCAAGCGTCCCACCGGGATGTCGCCGGAGATGGAAGTCGCGTACAACTTCATCGAGGAGTTACTCACCTCGCACCAGGTGTCGGACGCGACGTACAAGGCTGCGAAGGACCGGTATGGCGAAAAGGGCGTCGTCGACATGATCCAGTTGAGCGGGTGGTACACCATAGTGTCCACGGCGCTGAATGTGGACCGTTACCCGCTCGGCGCCGGCGTGCAACCCGAACTGAAACCGTTGGAAAATCCGCTGCCAGTGGCGGGCATTGGACTTGCCACAGGGATTCCCGGGAAGCCGACTCCGTCCTCGATCAGCACGAACATCAAGGGCAAGGCGATTACTCTCTCCGGAGATCGCTTTAAGCCGCTTTCGTATGAACAAATGGATCCCACCCAAAAGAAGATGGCGGAGACCATGGCTGCGGGCCGCGGACCGGGGGGAAGCTTCAACATTATCGTACGCAGTCCCGACGCGGGATCGCTCTTCTACGATATGGGGGAGCGCGTTCGGTTCCACATGTCCGTTCCGGACAAGCTGAAGGAAATCGCCATTCTGCTGACCGCGCGCTACTGGACGGCTCACTTCGAGTGGCAAGCTCACCGGCGGGCGGCGGCGCAAGCCGGGCTCAGCGAAGAAACAATCAAAGCGATTGCGGAAGGACGGCGGCCCGAAGGCATGTCTTCTGATGAGGCAGCCGTTTACAATTTCGTCACCGAGCTGTACAAAACAAAGAACGTGAGCGACGGAACATTCGCCGCCCTGAAGAGCCTGGTCGGCGAACGCGGCGTGGTCGATATCATTGTGACGGCAGGCTATTACCAGGTCGTTTCGATGGGCATGAACGTCGATCGCTTCCCGCTCGGCGAAGGCCAGCAGCCCGAATTGAATTACATGGCCAGGCCGCTTCCGTAGGAAGCAGTGTCGCAGAACGCTGTGTGACACATGTTCGCAACCGCGCCATCCTGGCGGGATCGTAAGTCAGCCGAATCAGTGCGCGGGAAGTGATTATTGTTGCAGGCTGTTGCGTTCGTGAGAGTGAAGCAGGGCTTCGCGCTCCCACAGACGGAGCGCAGTCGCGGCATCCAGGTCTGAAGCGGAGAAGATGACATTCGCAAGAATGTTGCGCACTTCGGAAGGTTCGAGGTTATACCGCTTTCCGATTTCAACGTGAAAGGCGCCTACAGATTTCCGTCCGTTCGTGTAACTCACCGACTCCTGAAGGCCCGACAAGTATGCGCGAACAGCGGCGGGATGCGCTGTGCGGAGATTCACGGCCGCGTGCATTTCAAACCAGCCCAGAACCCCCTGGGGAATGTTATGGACGGGTCTGCTTCTCTCGATGGCGCGTCTGGCGTGAGTCACAAACGGCTCCCACCCCGCAATACATTGCGCGGTTCCTTCGATCAACGCCCTGGTGCAGTCATGCAACGAAGGCAGGACCAGAGGAGGAATCAGTTCGAATCCCCAGTTCCTGCTTTCGAATGTCAGGCGAGTAACAAAGGAACTTCCCGCCAGAACCGCGAATCGTTTGTTTCTCAGCTCGAAGGGTGAAGTCACCGGTTTCGAAGAAATGCCCGCGATATAGACTTTCGACAATAAACACAAGCGCGCGCAAAACTCCGGTAGTCGCGAGACGAGGTCTCCCGGAATCACGGCCACATCGGCATGATCGGTTGCGAGAAATTCAAAGCTGCCATCGCCGTGCAGTGTGGCGTGAGCCGTGGGTTTCATGTCGTATCGGCTGGCAAGAAGACCGTGGGGAGTTCCTTCCTCAATGTCCCACTGCAGCATTGATGAGGGAATCACCGAAAGCGTCTTGTTTTCCGCAATCCGAATCACGGCAGGCGGCCGCCGCGACCGCAGGATTTCCACCGCCGCCTTCGCGCGCTTCGACGGTCGGGTGAGCCATCGCGAAAGTGTGGCGCGATTTAGTCCCTCAAAGCCCTCGTGCGCCCGAAGAACCGCCGCCATGGTCTCCAGAGAAGTGAAACCCTGACGGATGATGGTCAGGTCCCGTGCAAGGTCTTCGGTTGACTTGGAGGCAATGCCCATAGCAGACGCGATGAATTCAGCGAGAGCCTAGATTGAACCTGCAACATCCTGCAACAACATTCGTGTTGGCCATCTCGTCGCATAGCCCATAGGATGGCGCCCGTATTGGAACAAATGACGCGGAGGCGCCAATGAAATCGAGCTCAAAAGGAATCTCGTTCACGTTTCAGTTGATCGGCGCGATGGCGCTGGGAAAGAGGTAACGGAATGGGCGTGACAATAAAGGCACCAGTGGAGAAGAAACTCTATCAGCACCTGTACGTGCAAGTGCTCGCCGCTATCTTCATAGGCGTTCTCCTCGGCGTGTTCAATCCTGCGTTCGCACAAAAGATGCAGCCCCTGGGTGAAGGTTTCATCCGGCTGATCCGGATGCTGATCGCTCCGATCATCTTCTGCACAGTCGTTCACGGCATCGCCAGCATGACCGACCTGCGGAAAGCCGGGCGCATCGCCCTCAAAGCCATCATTTACTTCGAAGCCGCGACGACACTGGCGTTGGTCATCGGCCTTGCAGTAGTCAACCTGGTGCAGCCCGGCGTTGGAATGAACGTGGATCCCACGACGCTCGATAGGTCGCAAATCCAAAACGACACGGCGCAAGCCAAGGACCAGACGGTGGTCGAGTTTCTGACGCACATCATTCCGAAGACGGTCGTCGGAGCGTTCGCAGACAACGGCGAAATCCTTCAGGTTCTGTTCTTCTCAGTCTTGTTTGGTATGGGTCTCTTTCAACTCGGCGAACGCGGCAAGCCGCTCGTCGACTTCATTCAGCTCGGATCGAAGGCACTCTTCGGTGTGGTGAATATCGTGATGCGCGCAGCTCCGATCGGAGCTTTCGGAGCGATGGCATCCACGATTGGCAAATATGGCGTCGTCTCACTGCTGCCCCTGGCAAAACTGATGGGCGCGTTCTATGCAACGTGCCTGTTGTTCATATTCGTGGTGCTATGGAACGTTGCCCGGTTCGCGGGCTTCAGCCTCTGGAGGCTGATCAAGTACATCAAAGAGGAGCTCCTGGTTGTCCTCGGCACATCGTCTTCGGAGCCCGTGCTGCCGCGAATGATGGCGAAGCTCAACGATCTTGGATGCGAGGAATCCGTCACCGGTCTCGTGATTCCAACAGGCTATTCGTTCAATCTCGATGGCACCTGCATCTATCTCGTGATGGCGACGGTCTTTCTGGCGCAGGCGACAAACACGCCGCTATCGATTATGCAGCAGCTCGGGATTCTTGGTGTGCTGTTGATTGCGTCCAAAGGTGCGGCCGGTGTTGCCGGTGCCGCGTTCATCGTGTTGGCCGCTACGTTGTCGTCGCTCGGCACGATTCCCGTCGCGAGCATCACTCTGGTTCTGGGCATTCATCGATTCATGGGCGAGGCGATCTCGATGACGAACCTTGTGGGTAATGCCGTCGCGACTATCGTGGTTGCGAAGTGGGAAGGCGCGCTGGATGTGGCGAAGATGAAGAAGGTGCTGGGGGAGTAGTCTTCGAAACTCCCCTCCTAAGTTCAGACCTAAGTTAGGAGGGTGGCCTGAAGGGCCGCTCATTTCTCCTCCGCCGGAATCACCTGCACTTGCACCTGCAGCTGGCTGCTTGATGCTGCCCGCTCGGCGACCCACGATTGGTAGGGCACAATGATGAGAGCGGCGAGAACGGCCAGCTTCTGCCCGGTGACTTGAATGGTGTGCCCTCGCTCGGTACCAAATCCGGGATGCCAGAAGAGTACGGCGACATACAAGCCGAGTATTGTCAGAAGCACGCTAACACGGGACCTGAGAGGTATTGTTTAGAAGCTCAGTCTCAGCTGACCCTTCATGATGCGTCCGCTGGCCTTGCTGGTGATCTGCCGGACGGCGCTTCACCCGAAAGAGTCGAGAATCCTTTATCGTTGCCAACAATTAAGGATTTCACTAGAGTTTCCAGCACAACCGGCCCAATACCTAAATACGATTTCAATTGGAAAGCAGCTTTCATGGTCGAATCCAAAAGGGCTGAATCGGATCCACGTGGCTCTGCGAGAGCGCCCGGCTTCTATCTCAAACCGAAAACAAAGGTGTGGTTGCTCGCGGTTTGTCTGGTGCTCATGGTTGGAGCTTCCGTTTTTTCAATGTTGCAGCCCCTGAATCCAGATCCCCTGGATACGCAGGTTTTCTCCCGGATTTGGTATCCACATGAGACCAATATCAGTTCGCGACTTCAGGCCGTTACGTGTGCTGACGAATATGCCTGCCGACTGAACAGCGTTGCCGTGAACGGGAATGGGGATCTGCCGGAGGTCTGGGCCGTCGGTAACGTGGGCTTGGTGCTGCACCGGCCTGCAGGGAAAACCGGATGGGAACGGCTGTCGATTTCCGCAACGGAAGAGACGGCCGCAGTTCCTGAGTCCAATCCTACTTCCCCACCTCCACCGGTTCCGTATGCCCCACTTCAAGAGGTTCCGAACCTCCTTGGCCTTACACAAGATCATGCGGCCAACACAGCTGCCAGCAGTGGATTCTTGCTGGAAGTTGAATATGAAAATGGCGCGGATTCGAAGTCTGTGGTGCAGCAGGCCCCTCCAAGTCTAATCGTGCTGCGGCAATCGCCACGAGCGGGGACGCAAGTTCCGGAAAAATCGACGATCAAAGTCACCCTGGGGAGCCCACCAAAATCCAAAGCAGAATTGCTGCTCGATCAACTCATTCCTACGGCCTATGCTGCCGTGCCGGAAAAAGAACCAAAGAAGGCTTCGCCTCCGTCCGCCGCAAATACGACAACGAAAAATTCATCTTTGCCCCGACCGAACGCAAGTATTTCCGTAGACGACGATCTGATCTACGTGAACTGTATCCCGGACCAGAAGGAATGTATGGTGCTGGGCCGCAGCGGACGGGTCTTTCGAATTCAGGAGACCGGGAAGTGGACATTCCGGCAAGCCTCATTCGCCGGAATCAAGGGATCCACTCCCAGGCTGAGTTTTGCCAGCAATTGGTATCCCACCAGCTGGGCCAGCGTGATTGCTCAATCCGACGAAAACATTTATCTGTGCCTCAATCCCAGCAAGACGGTTCGGACCGAGTACGTTTGCACACCCGATCGTTTTGGCGGAAAAATCACCGGCGACAATGTATTCATCAATAATGCAGATCAAATCAAGAATGCAGCTCAAAATAAGCAACCGCCGACAATTTTTGAAATCAGCAGGCGGGATTCGGAGCAGCAACTGTCCGTCGGAGATTCCGGTTTCATCGCCAGTGTTTACAATCATTCGGACGAATATTTGGAACAGATAAAACCGATTCAAAGCGGCACTAAAGCGTCGCTTCGTTCCCTGGCCATTTTTCCAACGGAACCTTCCCCAGCATCGCAAGGGACTCCAGCGCCAATTCGTTATTACATCGTTGGCGATCACGGCACCATTTTAAGTTCCGCTGACGGAGGCGATACGTGGCGACATGAAACACAGGGGGCGGAAGGAACTGAGCCGAATCACCGGCTGCCTGCGCCGTGGTATTGGACTCTTGCGTTTCTCTTAATCGGCGCCTCCGCTCTTGTGGTCGCCACTCCGCCACCTCCCCAGAGTTCAGACTCCTCTGTTGCGGACTGGACCTTTACCGACGCACCGCTCAAGCCCGGCGATGTGGATTCACTCGGATTCACGCCCATGGCGCTTGGCTTATCGCGATTCATTCGGAACCCCAAAACGCAGCCACCAGTAACGATTGCGATTGAAGGTGTGTGGGGTTCGGGCAAGAGTTCGGTGATGTCTCTTCTTTGCGGCGACCTGAAGAAGTCGCGCTTTCGGCCCGTCTGGTTCAACGCCTGGCATCACCAGAGCGAGGAACAGCTTCTGGCTGCATTGATGGAACATGTCAAAGAGCAGGCGATACCGCCGTGGTGGCACATCGACAACTGGATCTTTCGCGCGCGGCTGGTGCATTTCCGTTTCCGAAAAAAGTGGCCGCTGATGGTCGTGCTGGTTCTGGCGTTGTGTGGGAGCGTGGCGTTTGAAATTTCGAGCCATGGTCTTCCGAAGGACGACATCGTCAACTCCGGCAACGACCTGATCAATCTCATCAAGCACCTGATTCCCAGCTCCGCCCCGAAAGGTGAGCCTTATGACTTCGGTCATTTCGGCCTGGTGGCAACGGTGATTGCAACGATCGTGGCAATTATCAAGAAGGCGAAGGTGTTTGGCATCGATCCGGCGAAATTAACGGACAATCTGCGAAACGCCGCGACCATCAAAAACGTCAAGCCCGATCCCGGGATTCGGCCCAGGTTTGCACGCGAGTTCGGTGATATATGCACAGCCTGGTCCTGGGGCGGCCGCCGCGTCATCATTTTTATCGACGATCTGGATCGCTGCCGGCCGGAATCCGTCGTTACCGTGCTGGAGTCCATCAATTTTCTGACGACTGCCGGCGATTGCATGATCGTCCTTGGCCTGGCACAGAATCAGGTCATTCATGCCGTCGGTCTTGGTTTCAGCAACATTGCTGAAGCCGAAGCAGACTATGAGGGAAAAGGAAACACTGCGCGGGAACGGGCGGTTGGGAGATTCAAATATGGCGAGCTGTACATCCGGAAGCTGGTAAATATTTTCGCGCACTTGCCCGAGACCACGCCGGAGCAACGTCGCCGCGTGCTCGAAGTGCGCGCTGCTGAGATGAGCGATCAACTGGATCTTAAAAAAGATTCGGCTTCCAAGAAGACGCAGTGGCGAGTGCGTTTATGGGATTGGACAATCCAGATCGGGCGGGTGGCGTTCAGGACTGTTCCGATTTTGGGCCTTGTTCTTGCTGTTGTCCTGTCCGTGTCCATTGGATACAAACAGGGAATACCGAAGACAGAAGTACCGCCACCCGATAAACCAAAGTTAAACGCTACCGTGATTGAGCAGACAACATCGGAGTCTGTCGCAAAGCCTCTGGTGTATAGCCGGCCCACGTCCGAGGCGGCCACGCTGGTTCAAACGAAAACAGCTGCCGGTGGAGTGTGGTGGTCGTTCGCCGTAGACGCGCTTCTTCTCTTAGTGCTCTTTGGTGTTCTCACGTATCAGCTCAGTGCGCGCACCAACCAGGATGCACAAAACTCGCTTGAATTTAACAAGTCGCTGGATTTGTGGGGCCAATATATCGTCAGCGTCTGCGACACGCCCAGGGAAATCAAACGTGCGCTGAATGACCTCCGCTATCAGGCGATGACACGACGTACCAATGGCCCCAGCACCACGCGTGGAGAAAGACTAACGCGAGCACTCCGTCAATTCGTCACCGGGCGCATTGAGAAGCGACCGTCCGAAATGCGCATTGATGACGCTGCTTTGCCTCCGCTGAAAGCTGCAGAATTCGCGAGTCTCACTCCACAGGAGTTTGATACCTTCCTCAGCCCGAAGACATTGGGGGCCGGAGGTGGTTCTGAAAACCTGCAACTTCTGATGAAAATGAAAGAAGAGCATATCCGGATTTTCGGTCACTGGATCGGTGAAGTGAAGTTGGAGCAGACGCTGTCGCCGGATAGCGCCAATTCGCCAGCTTAGGCCGATTGCCCCTGGCCAGGGGCAATCGGCTCGTCTAAACACGGCCAACAGCTTCTCTTTGGCCATCACTTTCTTCGCACTTAATTTTGAGAGCCACCTATACGGGCCTGTGCCGGAGCTTCCTTTTCCGGCCTAGTCGCCATCCTGTATGCGTCCGGCCAGCGACTTTAGGAAGGCGAACAGGTCCTGTTTCTCGCTGACGGTCAGATGGAGCGGGCGAATTCTGGCGTCGAGACCGGGGTTACGTTGTCCTCCACCAGCGTAGAACTCGATCACTTCGGCCAACGTGGCGAGGCTGCCGTCGTGCATGTAGGGTGCGGTCCGGGAAATCTCGCGCAAGGTTGGCGTTTTGAATGCCCCGCGATCCGCGGCCGTGTGCGTGACTGCAAAGCGTCCTTCGTCGGTGAGCGTGCCGGTCCGCCATGCGACGCCGGTATTGTGGAACTCCTCATCTGTAAGATTGGGGCCGGCATGGCACTGGCCGCACCCGGCTTTACCCTGAAACAGCGCGAGTCCCCTCTGTGCGGATTCGCTCAAAGCGAAGCGCTTCCCGGCTGCATACCTGTCGAAAGGCGAATCGCCATCGACAATCGTGCGCAGATACGACGCCAGTGCGCGGGCGGCGAGTTCGAGCGAGGGCTCGGCGTCGAACGTGGAGCGGAACTGCGGCCGATACCGCGCCTGGATGAGCGACAGAACCGCTTCCGGACTCATCCCCAATTCCGCGGGATTCAGAACCGGCTGAAGTGCCAACTGTTCCAGCGTGGCGGCGCGGCCGTCGAGGAAAAAGCTGCCGCCCCAGGCCCGGTTCACGATGATCGGGGTGTTCCGGTTGCCCATCGCTCCGCCGACGCCTTGCGCGACGACGTGCCCATCCGCGAATGCACGTTTGGGATCGTGACAACCGGCGCAGGAGAGCGACCCGTCGCGTGAGAGCCGGCGGTCGAAGAACAGCCGCCGGCCTAGCGCGACTTTCGCAGGCGTGAGGGGATTGTCGCTCGGGATGGGACGGTACAGCTCCAGTCCGAGTGGCAGCCGTGGCCCCGCTGCGTACAGGACCACGGTCACCGCAAATAAAGCGGCAATGCGCATGGCACTACTTCGCGACGGAAGGCTTGCTGAATAAGTTCCTGACCGCCGAAACCTGCCCGACGCGCTCCGTCAGCTTTCTGAAGGCGATGCGGCTGCCATCGGGATGAACGCTAACCGAAATCCCCTTGGCGCGAATCCCGGTGTCGTGCGCTTCGCTGCCATCGACGGGCTGAATCCAGATCTCATCTGAGCTCTCACCTCCGCGGACGAACACAAGCGCCTTGCTGTCCTGCGTCCAGTAAACCGCGAGGAGGCCCTCATTTTCGCCCATGGAAAGAAGCTTGCGCGGTTCGCCACCGGAAACCGGCAGCAGCCACAACGAATGGGACTTTCCGTCAGGCTGATCGAGTTTGACAAGGGCCAGGCTGCGGCCATCGGGCGAGAGCTTCTTATCGAGCAAACGCCCCTTCCAGGCTTCGGTGTGATTCAACTCTTTCTCCGCACCCGTTTGCAGATCGTGTCGCATCAAGCGGATTGTATCGGCGGCCGGAACCTGGTTTCCTGTCAACGGCGGTGAGTCCCGCGTGATGTAGAACACAGCCTGGCTGTCCGTTGCATTCAGGAATACCGCACCCTTAGGCACATCCAGGATCGTCCGCTCCTTCTGTGATTCCAGGTCGAAGAGGCGAAGCCCTGGTCCGACCACCAGTGACTTGCCGTCAGGAGCCCAGCCCAATAACTCCCAATAACCTGCGGGGGACGACATCTCGTGTTCCGAAGTGCCATCGAAGCGGTGAAGCACAATCTTGTTGTCCGCGCGATAGGCCAAAACCTTCCCGTCCGGGGACCATGCAGGGTCAAATGCCTCATCGTACCGGAAGGCGTTGGAAACCTCGTTTGGAGCGCTCTTCAGCTTCCAGGTGGCCGGATCTACTTCCGCAACATAGATGCTGGCACGCAAGGTGAATTTCTTGTAATAGAAGGAGCCGTCGAGCGCGAATCCCATAACATCCCCGATATCGGCTTGCGCGATTGCGGGTGCACTCACGGGCTTGCCGTCAGCGACCTGGACTGACCACAGATCCTTGCGGCCCGTCCGCCCGACGGCGAACACAACCCTGGAACCATCCGGCGTAAAGAAGGGAAAGTCGTTTGCTGCGGTCCCTGATGTAAGCGGATTGTTAGCGGAGCGGTCGGTCGCCACCGCGTATACCGCACCGCTCGTCGGGTCGTCTTTGGAAACTTGCGCCTGGTAGACCAGCCAGCGGCCATCGGGCGAAAAGTTGCCGACATACGTGTCGCGCCATTCGTTGTCTTTCAAAATGGTAAGCTTCCCGGTCTCGAGCGAAACCATGCCGACCTGCCACGTTTTGTCCTTGCGAAAAAGACCAAGGGAAACCGTTTTCCCGTCCGAAGTGATGCCGGATGGCTCCAGTTGTCCGTACACGTCGCTGCTCAGGATCGGTCGGTCCCCCGTTCCGTCGACATTGATGATTCTGATCTCGCTCCGGCCGTCTTTGTACGACGCATAGACGATTCGTCGGCTGTCCGGAGTAAAGCAAGGCTCCGACGAGCGCCCATCGGTCGTCAACTGCCGATCCGTATTCGATGAAACCTCATGGAGGAGCAGACCGTGAGTCGAAGATTCGGCAGCAAGATAGCGGCCATCCGGAGACGGCCGATAGAAACCTACTGTACCTGCTCCTCCATACGGGCCCCCATACGGGCTGGCCCCAGGATTCGAAGTTTTTCCGATAAAGATCTCGTCAGTAGTCTGGCGCGGCGAGCCGCCGCCGAGCTGGGCGCGAGCGATCGCCACGGCCGCCTTCTGATCCCCGTACTTCGAGATCACCTCTTGATAAATCTTGCCCGACTGCGCGTCTCCGAGCTTCTGGTAGCACTGGGCCATGTGGATCAGAGCGTCGGCTACAATCGCGCGTTCTTTCGGATACTTCGCAGCGACGGCTCTGTATTGTTGGATGGCGGCGTTGAGATCGCCGTCGACGACTTCCTTCTTTTTAGCCGCCTCGAACATCACTTTCGCGGGACCAGTTTGTGCGGCCGCGAGCAGCGTGATCGTGGTGAGCAGCGTCAGGCTGAGCGAAATCAATTTCCTCCATAGTCTCATTTCAGTGAACCTCCTGGCACACGAGATTAGAGGCTGAGTGTGTGGCGCGATTCCGCGCGATTGTCACGATCGTGCACGTTTCACGCATCGAATCGATATCCCATGCCGCGAATGTTCAGGAAATGCCGCGGGCTTGCCGGTTCGGGCTCGAGTTTCCGTCTGAGGCTGACGATATGGTTATCCACGGCGCGATCGTTCACCGCCACGTTGCCTCCCCATGCGGCATCCAGCAACTGATCGCGCGTCAGGACGCGCCCGCGGCTCCGCACGAAGACCGTGAGCAGCTTGAATTCGAGCGCGCTGATCTCGATGGCGCGGCCATCCCGGCGCACTTCGCATCGGGCAAAGTCCACTTCGGTGTCGGCGAATCGGAAGATCTCCGATTCACCGCGCGGCACTCCACGGCGCAACGCGGCTTTGATGCGTGCGCGAAGTTCGCGCGGGCTGAACGGTTTCGTGACGTAATCGTCGGCGCCCAGCTCGAGACCCATCACTTTTTCGGCTTCCTGCGCTTTCGCTGTCAGAAGAATAATCGGTGTTTCCAGGCCGGCGTGCCGCAACGAGCGGCAAACCTCGAATCCATCTTTGCCCGGCAACATCACATCCAGAAGGATGAGATCGAATTCCGTCTCAGGGCCAAGTGCCAGGCGCTCTGCGTCGTCGCCAGTCGTCGCCACCGTGACGGCATACCCTTCCGTTCGAAGATCGGCCTCAAGAGCGAATGCGATGCCCGGCTCATCTTCGACAACGAGGACGCGCGTCATGTATTCATTCCTTCCGGCAACACCATCGTGAATCGGCTGCCTTCACCCGGCTGGCTTGCCAGGATGATTTCTCCTCCGTGTGCCTGGACAATCTGTCGCACCATCGCGAGACCGATGCCCGTGCCTTTGATGCGGCGCGCTTTGGAATCGGCCCCCCGGACGAATCGATCGAAGATCTCGCGTTGTTCGTGGACCGGAATTCCCAGGCCACGGTCGCATACAACGATCGACACGCGATGATGATTCCCCTCGACCTCCACCCACACCGTGTGGCATTCGGGCGAATACTTCACTGCATTATCCAGCAGGTTCCAAATGGCGCGCGAAAGCGCTTCACGATCGGCTTTCACATAAGTTTCAATCTGCGGCTCGCGGAGTTCAACGATGTAGCCGGTTGGCGCGACGCGTTGCTGAAAATCCGTAACAATGGTTTTCAGGAACGTCCCAATTTCTACCGATTCGAAGTGATAAATCGAGGCGCCTGCCTCGAAGCGTCCGAAATCCAGAAGTCCTTCGACGAGACGGTGCAGCCGTCCGGTTTCACGGACCAGAACATCGTAGCTTTGACGCCGGAGATCTTCCGAATCGAAACGATCCAGCGCCAGCATCTCGGAAATCTGGCAGAGTGACGAGAGCGGGCTGCGAAATTCATGCGATACCGCCGCGACGAAATCCGATTGCAGTTGTGCGGCACGCGCTTCGCGCTGAATTGCCCGCACGATGAAAGCCGCTCCCATAAACCATACCACCGCCAGAACGGCCGCGACCCACCATAGCAGCGGCCCCCGCGGAGACACGCCGGCGGCGCCTGAATCGGAAGCCTCGAATACTTGCAACGTCCACGGCAATTTGGCTGCTGCGGAAGTGCGGATTGCGGCAAGGCGAGCAGGCGGAGATTGGCCGAATAACGCATGGCCTTCGGTATCACTCAGAGCGCATCGAAGATTGGAATCGGAAATCGCTTCCCGGCACAACGATTCGAGATACGAAGCTCCGGCGACGGCTGCGAAAAACCCGTCGGAACTGGAGCGGGAAAGGATCAGTACGGGTTCGCCACCAGCTTGAATCAAACGCCGCGACGCCGGTTCGATGGCATGCCGGTTTTCCCACAACCACGCAACGGCCTCCGCGCGCACGACTGCGTCCGGATCGTCCGAAGTTTCCGATTTGCCGAGCCAGTTCTCTGCTTCGGTTGACCGGAACTCATATTCCGCTTTGGTCAGGCGCCAGCGGCCGCTCCGGAGATCCGTTTCGAGGGCTGCGGCTTCCGATTGAACCTCCGAGGTCTGATGCGTTTCCTCGAAAAGAGAGGCGCGGCCCTCGCGCGCGATCAAATCCGCAGGCAGACCGAAGACGCCAGCATCGGATAATTTCGAAAGCTCATCGTAGGTGCGGATTGCATCGCTGGGATTGTGCATCTCGCGCTGTACTCGAGCCAACCGTGCGAGGGCTCCGGCGCGAACCGCGATGTCGGAATCGGCCGCCAGGTGTGCGTATATCTGCGCGGCAGCGGGAAGGTCCTGGCGCGCAAATTCCAGCTGCTCGGGTTCGGCGAATCGCGTGGCTGGCGCTTCGATACGCTGCGATGGCTCCGGGTAATACAGCAGCCGGTCTTCGGGCCGTACCACAATTCCATCCGGACCAGCATGGAATAACAGGACGCCGGCAGGGGAATTCGAAGGCCGGTCCAGCCGCGCGCCAAACTGACTCTCAATATCCGACAGCGCCCCCTGCATCACGGCTGCCGCATGATCCGCCGCCTGCTCCAGATGCTCCTGCCGGCGTTGCATCTCAACGACCGTGTCCTGTTGGACCAAAAGCCACATCAGCCATGCCAGAGCGCCCGCCGACACCACCGCGACGGCCAGGAAGATGGCTAAGACATGATGAGGCGGACGAAACCAGTTGCGAATCACCAAGGGCAATATACGCCCGTAGTGTCATGCGTCAGTGCCGAGTTTGTCAGGATTGTGTCAACGCATCCATTCAGGGCACGTCCCTGAGATGGAGTAGATCGGCGTGTTAGGAAATACGATCCGGTAGATGCCGTCGTTCGGCTCGTTCACCGCCGCGTCCCGCGGAGGACGTCGAAGCCAGTGGAATCTCCTTCGAGACATACCCCATTCGAACGATGTCTACCGAAGGTTCTTTCTTACCCAGCAGTTCGTCTGCGACATGTTGGGGGAGTGCCCAGTAATTTCAGAACTCCTGACATACCCCTATGGGAATTTGTCCGGTTTGTGATCATGCAGAAAACCCAGCCACGGCGAACCGCATGAGTAGTCCGGTACCAGGAAAGCGGGTTTCG
>JBGPBY010000042.1:0-22051 GCA_041481485.1 Terriglobia bacterium | reverse complement strand
ATGGGGAGCGAGGTTATTCCACAGGCTTACGCCCGTGGCTATTTGCTGCCGCCGCTAACTAACGCGGCTGAGACATTCCGAAACTTATTGATATCGAGTTTCTTTCCAGACCGAGCCCACAATCGCAATCCCTCTGTGTCCCCGAACGAAATGGGAGCTGTCTTTTTCTCCGGCTCACATTACTTTGAGGGTCCGCATTACGGCGTCGCCGGATCACCCTCCGACGATCCGGCAAACAGACGCTTGCCGCCGGCGATTGTCAGATTGCTTGCGTTACCGACGTAAGGAGAGTTCTTCGCGAGTGTGCCGACGACAGTAATCACGTCACCAATCTTCAGGGAGTTCCGAGTCCAGCCCAGCCGCATTAATCCATTGGGACTACCGAGCTCAAAATTCCAATTGACCATGACGCCCTTGTCGTTCTTGGCATCGAAGTAGAAGCGAGCGTGAGGATTAGCCCACTCGACTTTCGTGACAGTGCCGGTAATCGTGATCTTCTTGTTGGCAGTGACATCGAGCCAGACGTCGTCACGGAAACCAGCCGTCTACGCCATCTTCGCTCGAACCGTCGTCTCGTTTCATCGGAAGATAGCGCGCGACTACGGTGTTGAGCAGACGCAATGCGGCGCGGCTTCGTTCGTACAAAGGTACGGAGGGTCGTTAAATTTGTACACGTCCGCATGGTCTGCATCGATGGGGTCGATGCCCCGGACGTTTCGGGCGGTTACAGTGCATCTCGATGCACTTTGTTCACGCCTCCATCGCCTCCGCCAAATGAAGATCATTCTCGATCACTTCGATACCTTGCCTCCGCTGCCGGTCATGGTGGGCGGAGACTGTAACACGACGACCTTCAATTCTCAAAACGCAACGCGGGTGATACTCGGCTATTGCCGACGCGTGTTCATGGGTGTCGGGAACGTCGTGAGAAATCATTATCCGCACCCGGACCGATATTTTGAACTGCGGGCATCAAAAAAAGGGCGGCCCCAGGGGCCGCCCTTTTTTTAAGAGAGAGTTCCGGAGTTAGAACGTGAAACGAAGCTGAGCCTGAACTACGCGGCCGTCCGGCCCACCCTTTCCCGTGGTTCGCCCGAAGTTTGCACTTTGAATGCTGAGAGTGGGCTCGTTCCAATTCGAGTGGTTCAGTACATTGTTGGCATCAACGCGGACCTGGAGCATCTTTTCCTCGCTCAGACGGAACGACTTGCTAATGTTGGCATCGAGTGTCTGGCGCCGAGGCAGTTGGAGCTTGCTGTGGGGGAAATTGCCCTGAGTTCCAGGCATGGAATTCTGCAGTGAGTTGACAGCGTATTGCCCTGTCGGATTACCCGATGCATCGAGCACAGCATACGAGCCCGGTATGCCCGCCGGAACAACGGTTGCCAAACCCGTCAAGGTACAACTGGCGGCGAAATTGAATTGCCCGGTGCCCGTGCCCGAATCCGGATTCGATGCGATGACACCATTCGCCACATTGTTGGTGCACTGCGGGTCCTTGAAATTCGTGTAAAGACCGGGGCCACCGTAGATCCAGCCGGCGTTTCCGATCCATTTCGGGTCGAGGCTTGGGGTGATCCATGGTCCGACGATATCCGGACGGGGGTACGGACGGTCGCCGCCACCGCCCCTGAACATCATCTGTGAGCCATAGAGATCGCGAACCAGTCCGCTGGTGTTGCGTTCGATTACACTGACCGACCAGCGCTCCAGCATGCGTGCCAGCAAGCCGGAAGAATTGCCCAGGAAAATCTTGTTCGGGCCAATGGGAAGCTCAAACGTGCCGCTCAACCGGAAGTCATGTGTGGTAGTGGCCCAGTTGACGACGTAATCGTTGCTGGGATGTTTCGGATCTTCGAACGTCGTCGGGTTGAAATAGGGTGCCGGGAAATCCATGATCTTCTCAAATGCCCAGGTTCCCTGAAGATTGGTGCCCTGTGTCGGCCGCAACGTAAATTCCGTCTGCAGTGCATGGTAATTGTTATGGCCGAAGTTTTTGTGGAGCATCGCGTTGTCAAAGGCCTGGAAACCGGAGAACTGCGGATTCGTGATGAAGTAATCTTCCGGAAAGCAGCGCAACGGAGTGGCGTTGGAGGCGTTGAAACCGGTGGTGAACACTCCGGGCGCCGTTTGCTGCACATACGAGAAGCCATTGGCCATCCGGTCGCAGCCGTTGCGTGGAACTCGGGCGCCAATGCCGGAGACGCCAGCGGGTAACGCCTGCAGCAGTCCGGAGGTGGCGCTGGAAGTGGTGCTCAGGTTGTATAACGAGTTGATCACATTCACGAAGTTCCCATTTGCCAGGTTGCCCGTGAATGTCGAATTTCTCCGAAGTTGGGCGGCGCCCGTCTGATAGACTCCATTGACCAAGGTGCCAACAGGCCCATATCCTGTGCCTGCAGAACCGTGCAGGTCCAGTCCAGCAAGCAACTGGTCGAGCAGCACGGGATCTTTACCTGCCCGCGTATCGATCAGCGCCTGGAACAGTTCCGGGTTATTGAACACATTGAAGTAGTTCAGGTCGAAGGTGGTATCTTCCCGATGCTGGAAAGAGCCCACGTAGCGAACATCCAGAGTCAGGTTACGCCGGATGGAGCGGGTGACGGACATATTCGCATTCAGGATATAGGGCAGCTTGAAATTCGGATCCCACGCCTGGACGTTACCGAGGAAAGTGCGGCCCGTAATCGGCAGAGGCAGGCCGGGCGCTCGCGTCGGCTTTACTGGAACGATAACGGAGAGATCCGTGAGATTGGGAACCCTTCCGCTGCTGAGAATCGGCGTGAACTGCGGGTCGCCGGTGTTGAAGGTGCCTGAAATTGTGGCGCCTGGCGACGCGCCCAGCACGTTTTCCAAATTACTGCCCGAACGTCCAGGGGCGATGTAACTCATACCCATGCCGCCACGCACTGTGGTTTTGCCGTCTCCAAACCATGGAACCTGCCATGCGAAACCGAGGCTAGGAGCAAAGTTTTTCCACGCTGGAGGCAGGGCCGTCTTGTTCGGGTTGGGAGTGTTGGGTCCGACGAATTCGCTCGCGGTTAACAAATTAGGATCGCACGTCGATGCCGGAATCCCATTCGGATTGGTTGTGCCCTTGGTGCATGCCAAAGCCGAACTGGCAGTGGCGCTGGAGCCATAGCCGGACAAGTAAATGGTTCCGGGTGAACTGAGCCAGTCACCCAACAGATTGTTCGGGTCCGCCGGCTGGTGAACGCCAAACAAACCGAGACCCAGGTTTGCGATGCGGGAGGTGAACCCTTCTTTGATATAGGGAGACGCGTAGCCTTCCCAGCGCAGGCCGAGATTGAGCGTTAGGCGCCGGTTCACCTTCCAGTCGTCCTTCGCGAACATTGCGTAATCATCCGACACCTGACTGCGAAGCTTCCTTCCCGTGGTTGCGATATCCTGCCAGGTTCCGTTTGTGGCATCGGCGGCCGAATTGATCCAGTAGGCCGTGGTGGCCGTGGAAACGGAGCCACTGAAGAAGTACAGCATGTTGCTTGCGATCGTCCTGGCGGCCGTGCCGCCACCAGCTGCTGCTGCCGCCAAAAAGCCCGGGAGAACGTCCGAGTTACCCCCCGTGGCGGCCAGCGGCGGCGTATTGGCGCCAAACGCGCCAAGCGTTACGGTGGGGTAGGAATTGGCACTGTAGCCCTTCGAACGAGACAGCCGAATCTCGCCGCCGATCTTTATGGAGTGCCGGCCCTGCGTAAAGCTGACAGTGTCGGCATAGGTCCAAAGCGGAGAAGTTTGACCGGCTCCTGCAGCATTCGTCGTCATCCGTCCGTTTGGCGGCAACCCGGTGAGGTCGGAAATGATCGCAGTATTGTAAGTGAGACTGCCTGCGGCAACTGGAGAGTAGGAACCGAGAATCGCATTCGTTCCGGCTGGCAGGAAAAAATTTTGCGCTTCGCTGGAAACTGCGGAGTTCGAATTCTGCCACGGGGGAAGGGTTTGCGATTTGTCCAGCCGTAATCCGACACGGAACTCGTTCAGCAGAGTGGCGGAAAGCGTAGACGCGACACTCCCGGTGAATGTTTGCGGACGTCCGATTATTTGTCCAAACAGTGCGTCCGGCCAATTCGGAACCGAGGTCGCGCTCAAATCTCTCTCAATACTCCACTCTCCCGAGATGCGATGCCTTTGAGTGAGGTTCTCGTCGATTTTGACGGTGAATTGTTTACGGGCGACACCGTTTGGATCGGCGCCAGCAGCGGCGTTCCCGCCATTCAAGCCACCCGACCGACCGCGCTCCCAGGAAAAAGACGCGGTGTTCAGTCCGTCTCCCGAGTTGAAAGCGTTCGCCCTGGGCATTTTATTCAATAGCTGCCGGATGTATCCCGTCGGGTCAGGCGTAGGCCGGGCGCTGTCCCAAATGCCGGTGCCTGTCGACGGGCCAAAAACGAAGGTGCCTCCCGGACAATACTTTGTTGTGTCGGCCGCCGTGATGGGAACCAAAGCATTCGATCCCTCGTCATACCGCTGGCTTCCAAAAATGCTGAAGCAGCGCAGTGACGCGCCATCCGGCGGCGCTGTGGGATTGCCGAAAAGGTCTACGGAAGGCGCCACCTGCGTGGTCGTGCTGCCCGTAATCGGATTCTGGACCGTAACCGGGTTGGCCGGATTCCAGCCCACAAAGTAACGGTAAATGCCCATACGCGCGGAATCGGTGAACACCACGGAGTTGATATGGGTCCGGCTATTATTGAGTTGCTGGTCCCATGAGGCGAAGAAAAATGTCTTGCTCTTGACGATAGGACCGCTGTAGCTCACCGTAAAGGCGTTCCTGTTCGTCCAATTCAAAGGCGTGAAATTCTGCACTTTGCCAGTCGATGGATCGGTAAACGAAGTATGTTTGTTCGTCCACGTGTTGGAGTCCAGGCCCGTGTTGTGAACGCGCCACGTTGCAGCCCCGGTGTACTTGTTCGTTCCAGATCGGGTCGTGATCTGAATCTGGGCATTGCCGCGATACTCGGGATCGACCGGCGAGAGAATCAAGCGGATTTCCCCTACCAGATCCGGATTGATGTTCACAGTGGATTGCAGTCCGAAGATGTTCGGATCATTGCGCCCGCTCGTCACGCTCATACCGTCTCGTGTGACATTCACCGTGTTGGCGTACTGTCCGGTGAACGTGTCGGTATCAAACGCTCCCACTACGGTAAAATTGCCCGCCTTCATGCCGGGCATGACCTGCATCAAGTCCAGAATATTGGAACCCACCAATGGCAGCTGCTGTGTGCGCTCCTGGGTAAGCACATCGCCGATCGATGCGGAGGACTCTCTCAGCGCCGCATCCGCTGTGGTCGTGACTTCGACGGAAGTTTCTGCGGTCGCCAGGCCCAGAGTGAAATCCTGTCTCACCTGAGTGCGGCCAATATCCAGGTCCTTGACTGCCGCTGTTCGGAATCCCTGCAGTGACGCCGAAATGGAATATTTTCCAGGATCTATGCTGGGAAACGCATACGCGCCGGAATCATTGGTGAGCGCAGACAAACTGACGCCGGTTCCGGTATTCATTGCCGTGATCGTGACGCCAGGGATCAATGCTTTGCCCTAGTCTTGCACAATACCGCTGATTGAGGCGTTTCCTCCCTGCGCGAATGCGGCGTTTCCGGAACCGATTCCTATGAACAACAACATCAACATCGCAAGCGAAATGAAATAGCATCTTCTGGCTGTCTTCGTCATGGGTTCCCCCCCGGGAAAGATTCGTTACCGAAACGTTCGAAACCCCCTCACTCCCTGCCGGGTGAGGGCACCCCATATTCAACAAACCGGACTTGCAGATTGCGTGCAGCATATGATGCTTTAGCGCTCTGCCGTCAAGAATTTTTTGGGTTATTTCCAATGGATCAAACGACTACCTGGCGTTCACGGCTGCGGCAACGCTTTCAGCATGGCCCGAGCTGTTGGTAGCGTGAACCGTGTAGCGGCAAGCGTCCGCGCGGCTGAACTGCGAAATATTCAAGGTGTGGGTTTGCGCTCCAGTTATTCGACCGCCGTCGCGAAACTGCGCGATCACGGTCGCAAACTCTTCGACGTTGACCCTCACAGCGGGGCCGTTCAATTCCTCTTTTGGTCAGACTTCAGTCAAAGTGACCGGAACGAGTGGTTCACTTATTCAAGTGATCAACATTCCGATCCTCTTGATTGAGAAATTCTTTCCCGGACAAACAGCCCGGTTGTACCGACGATTAAAAACGTCGCCAAAGATACGCAATCCGGATTTGCATTTGTTATCACATTGATATCGGATACCCGCGAGGTCAGTTCTGTGACGTTTGCATTCAGCACACCGGCAAGCACCGTCGTCAAGACCAGCTGCGGAGGCCTTTCCGGCTGCACGGCAGCCGGTTCAACGCTGACATTTGATGTTCAGAGTCTGTTCACCAACTGGTACTCCGCAGACGTGACATTCGGCGGGGCCGCCCATCTCCGTGTGCCATTTACCTTCGACCACAGCTTCACGGGAGCTGTGAGTATTCAGGTGCGGAACTCGCGCGGAACATCGAACTTCACCTTAGTGAGCATACCGTAAAGGGCAGTTCCAGGAGTGGTAAGGATTGCCTACAGTTGCAATCCCTCTCTGTCCCTAATTTCTTCTACTCTTCGTCTTTATCTTCCTTCTTGTCTTTGTCCTTGCCGGACTTGGCTGTCTTGTCTTTTGCGACTGCGGCCTTCTCCGCTTTCTTCACCGACAGCTCGCTTCCCAGCAATTCGATGATCGCAAGGTCCGCCCCGTCGCCCTTGCGATTTCCCAGCTTAATGATGCGGCTGTAGCCACCATTGCGGTTCGCAAACTTCGGAGCGATGGTGCTGAATACTTTCTTGGCCGTCTCTGCCTTCAAAAGGTAGGCCTGTACCTGGCGCCGGGCGTGAAGCGTTTCCCGTTTGCCGAGAGTGATCATCTTCTCCGCAAGCGGACGAATTTCCTTCGCTTTCGGAAGTGTCGTCATCAATCGGCCGTGATCCAGAAACGAAGTCACCAGGTTCCGCAGCAATGCACGCCGGTGCGACGTGTTCCGGCTGAGTTTCCGGCCCGCGTTTAAATGTCTCATATAGCGTTACTCTGCCGACGCGGGTACGGGCTTGCCGGTGTCGTCCAGCTTCATGCCGAGCGACAGACCCATGCTGGTCAGAATCTCCTTAATTTCATTGAGGGACTTGCGGCCGAAGTTTTTCGTCTTCAGCATTTCGGCTTCGCTCTTGGTCACCAATTCGCCGATCGTCCGGATGTTTGCATTCTTGAGGCAGTTGTAGGAACGAACCGAAAGCTCCAGCTCGTCGACAGACTTGTTCAGGTGTTCGAGAACGGCATCCTGGCGAATCTCGGCGGGTTCTTCCGACGACTCGGGCTTTTCTTCAAACTGAATGAAGATCTGCATGTGATCCTTTACCAGTTTCGCGGCGAGGCCGAGAGCATCCGTCGGAGAGATCGAACCGTTGGTCCAGATCTCGATGGTCAGCTTGTCGTAGTCCGTCACCTGACCGAGACGTGCGGCTTCAACAAAGTAATTTACTTTCTTGACGGGCGAGTGCACCGAATCCACGGGGATATAGCCGATGCCCAGTCCTTCGTCGAAATTACGATCCGCGGAAATGTATCCACGGCCGTTCTGAACGCGCATTTCGATCTGAAGGCTTCCGCCTTCACTTACCGTGCCGATATAGATGTTCTTATCCAGAATCTCCAGATCGGCGTCATGTTCGATATCTCCTGACGTATAAGCGCCGGGCTTGGTTCCCTTCAGGTAAATCGTCTTGGGCTCTTCGCCGTGCAGTTTCAGAGGAATCTGCTTCAGATTGAGGATGACGTCTGTTGCATCTTCGACAACACCGGGAATAGACGAGAATTCATGAAGCACGCCCTCAATTTTGACAGCCGTGAGTGCGGCGCCTTCAATGGATGAAAGCAGCACGCGGCGTAGCGCATTTCCGATAGTCGTTCCGAAACCGCGTTCAAATGGCTGCGCGGAAAACTGCGCATAACGGTCGGTGGCGCCATCGCTGGTAATTGTGAGTCGTTTCGGTTTCTGGAAACCTTTCCAAAGCATGTTTATAGACCCCCGGGTGCTATTTCGAATAAAGTTCGACGATCATTCGTTCCTGAATCGGCAAGTTCACATCTTCCCGTTTGGGCAGACTCAGGACTTTCCCTGTGGCACCGGCCGAATTCAATTCCAGCCAATGCGGTGTGCCCCGGCCGCCAGCCATTTCAAGGGCGCCGACCACCTGGACATTCTTTTTCATTTGTTCCTTCACGCCGATCTCATGACCGACGGCAACCTGGAAGGAAGGTATGTTCACTTTCCGGCCATTCACGAGGACGTGCCCATGGCGAACGAGTTGGCGCGCCTGATTGTGGGTGGATGCAAATCCCAGCCTCACGCAGACGTTGTCCAGACGCCGTTCGAGTTGAGCCAGCAGGTTTTCGCCGGTGATCCCCTTCTGGCGTGCGGCCTTCTCAAAATACGTGCGGAACTGGTTTTCGAGAATGCCGTAAATGCGCTTCACTTTCTGTTTCTCGCGAAGCTGCAGTCCGTATCCGACAATTTTTGCCCGGCGTGCATGCCCGTGCTGGCCGGGTTGAAAATTCCGCTTCTCAACGGCGCAGGATGGTTTGAAGCAACGCTCGCCCTTGAGGAACAACTTCATCCCTTCGCGGCGGCACAGACGGCATACAGGTCCTGTGTATCTAGCCAATGCAATCTCCTTCGATTCTCAAACTCTTCGTCGTTTCGGCGGACGGCATCCGTTGTGCGGGATCGGCGTGGCGTCCCGAATGGTCCGGATCTCGATGCCGGCGGTTTGCAGCGCGCGAATGGCGGAATCCCGTCCGGATCCCGGGCCCTTTACATTGACTTCCAGCGATCGCATGCCGACTTCACGTGCGCGGTTGGCCGCCGTAACGGCGGCCTGCTGGGCGGCAAATGGCGTGCCTTTTCGCGACCCCTTGAAGCCCAGAGCGCCCGCGCTGGACCAGCACAACACATTTCCCTCGAGATCGGAGATCGTCACCACCGTGTTGTTGAACGTCGCCTGAATATGCGCGATTCCGCTCGGTACGATCTTCTTCTCTTTTTTCTTCCCGACTTTCTTCTTGGGCTGCGCCATCGAAACTCCTATCTCTTAAGTCTTTGCCGTTGCCTTCTTCTTGATCGCCACAGCGCCTCGCCGCGGCCCCTTGCGGGTGCGGCCGTTGGTTTTTGTGCGCTGGCCGCGGACCGGCAGGCCGCGCCGATGACGGAGGCCACGGTACGATCCGATTTCCATGAGCCGCTTGATGTTCATGGTGACTTCCTTGCGGAGGTCGCCTTCCACCCGATGCTGCTCTTCAATCGTTTTTCGGATTCGATTGGTCTCTTCGTCATTGAGGTCTCGAACCCGAGTGTCAAAACTGACGGAAGCGGCGGTGAGGATTTTGCCCGCCTGAGCTCGCCCGATTCCATAAATGTAGGTCAGTGCAATCTCGACTCTCTTGTTGGGAGGAAGATCCACGCCGGCGATACGCGCCATTTTAGAAAGCCTCCAGTTGCGAAATAATCATGGGGTTCATCCCTGTCTCTGTTTGTGTTTCGTGTTGACGCAGATCACGCGCACCACGCGCTTGCGGTGCACGATCTTGCATTTGTCACAAATTTTTTTGACCGACGCTCTCACCTTCATAACTTCCTCACTACTTGTACCGATAGACGATCCGGCCCCGGGTCAGATCGTAGGGCGATAACTCGACCGCCACTTTGTCGCCCGGCAGGATGCGGATGAAATTCTTGCGCATCTTGCCGGAAATATGAGCCAGCACCTGGTGCTTGTTGTCCAGTTCCACGCGAAACATCGCGTTGGGAAGCGGCTCGACTACAGTTGCGATAACTTCAATGGCGTCTTCCTTCGGCAATCAGCGTTCCTCGCAATCCACGATAATCCGAATATCCTTCGATACTTCGGCAATGGGTCGAAGGCCGTCCACCCGATGATAACAACCCGACTTCCGGTAGTGTTCCACCAGGGGAAACGTCTCTTCGTGATAAGTTCTGAACCTCTCGATCATCAACTCCGCTCGATCATCGGACCGCCGTACCAGCGGTTTTTCACAGCGGTCGCACATGCCCTGACTCCTCGGCATACGGCTTACACTGTTATAAATCTCGCCGCAATCCGAACACATCAGACGGCTGACAATCCGCTCCAGAGCGTTGGCATCTTCAGCCCGGATTTCAATCACAAACAAGCGATCCGTCTCCTTCAGATGACGTTCGAACGATTCCGCCTGAGGAACCGTTCTCGGATAGCCATCCAGGATGAACCCGAATAAGCAATCTTCCCGCACGATGCGCTCGGCAACGATGAGATTGACCGTTGCATCACTCACCAATTCTCCAGCATTGATCCGTTCGCGGATCTCATGCCCCAGACCGTTCTGGCGCGCAATGACGTCCCGCAACATGTCTCCCGTGGAAATCTGAGGGATGCTCAACCTCCGCATGATTTCCTTGGCCTGAGTTCCCTTTCCGGCTCCGGGACTCCCGAGCAGGATGACAACTTTGCGGCCCATTACCCGCGTCTCCCCCGGAACCTTCCCTTCTTCAAGAAGCCGTCGTAGTGACGCATGATCAATTGCGACTCCACCATTTGAACCGTGTCCATCGCCACGCCAACGACGATCAGAAGGGAAGTGCCGCCGAAGTAAAAATTCACGTTCAGTCCCTGGGTCACCCATAAAGGCAACGCACTGTCGAGACTGGGGCCGATAAACGGCAGGTGCTGCACATGAAATCCGGTAATCATGAATTCCGGAATGATGGCCACCAGCGCCAGATACAGGGCGCCGACCAGTGTGATCCGGGTCAGGATGGAACTGACGTATTCAGCCGTTCGTTTTCCCGGCCGAATTCCCGGAATGAAGCCGCCGTACTTCCGCATGTTGTCGGCAATTTCGTTCGGGTTGAAAATGATCGACGTGTAGAAGTAACAGAAGAAAATAATACCAGCTACGTACAGCAGATTATATAACGGCTCGCCGAACTTGATCGATTCGGTTATCGACCGAAGGACACTGTTGGTGCTGACGATACCCAGAGTCTGCGGGAATGTCAGGATCGACGATGCGAAAATAACCGGAATTACACCGCTGGTGTTCACCCGAAGTGGAAGATGTGTCGACTGTCCACCCAGCACCCTGCGTCCCACCACACGCTTGGCGTACTGCACCGTAATCCGCCGCTGGCCGCGCTCCACGAGCACAATGAACGCAACGACGGCGACCATCAGCCCCAGCATAATGATGACAAGAGGAACGGGCCAGTCGCCGGACGCAATTTTGTCGTAGATATCGGCAATCGCTCTGGGAAGTCCGACGACAATTCCGGCGAAGATGATCAGCGACATGCCGTTTCCAATCCCGCGTTCGGAGATCTGCTCGCCCAGCCACATGATGAATGCTGTACCGGTGGTAAGCGTAATCATCGTCAGCAGAATGAATCCGACCCCGGGATTCAGAACGAAGGAACCCTGCTTCTGGATGGCGAGCGCGATGCCGCCGGACTGAACAAGCGACAGAACCACCGTGAGATATCGGGTGTAGGTCGTGATTTTCCGGCGGCCGAGATCGCCTTCTTTGGACAGTTTTTCAAGATACGGCCAGACGACCGTCAGCAACTGAAGAATGATCGATGCCGTGATGTACGGCATGATCCCGAGAGCAAAAATGGTCAGCTTGCGGAAGTTGCCGCCGGAAAACATGTCCAGAAATCCGAACACCGATCCGGAGTTTTGCTGAAAGAACGATTCGAGAGCCTTCCCGTCGATACCCGGCGTCGGAATATGCGCGCCGATGCGGTATACCGCAAGGAGCCCCAGCATGAAGAAAATGCGGTTCCGGAGGTCTCGTACGTTGAAGATGTTCTGAATCGCTTCAATCATAGGCCAATCACCTCAGCACTACCGCCCGCTTTGACAATCTTGTCTTTAGCGGACGCGGTGAAGTAATGCGCGGTTATATGCAGTGCGCGATCGAGCGTTCCGTCACCCAGGATGCGCAAACCGTGCTTTGCAATCTTCCGAACCAGGCCGGATGCGATCAGCTCATCCGGTCCGACTTTCGAACCTGCCGCAAATCGTTCGAGGTCGCTGATATTCAGCATTGTGCGTTCCTTCTTGAATGGATCGTTGCTGAATCCGCGTTTGGGCATGCGGCGATGCAGCGGCATCTGGCCGCCTTCAAATCCGCGCTTGCTGTGCGTTCCGGCCCGCGACCACATGCCATTCATACCGCGGCCAGCAGTCTTCCCATGTCCGCTGCCCGGCCCTCGGCCGATGCGTTTGGGCTTATGGGTCGAACCCGGGTTTGGTCTTGGTGTGTGTATTCCCGACATTGGACTACTCCAGAATCCGCACCAGGTGCGGAACTTTTGCGATCATCCCGCGAAGCGACGGTGAGTCGGTGACTTCGCGCGTGGTATTCAGCTTGCCAAATCCGAGTCCCTTGACCGTCTGCTTCTGTTTCACATTGAAGCCGATGGCGCTGCGGAAATACTGAATCCGGATTGTGGCCGCCGCTGTCTCTTTCTTGCTTTTGCCTGCCATGATTACACCATTTAATCCCGTACTAACCCATGATCTCTTCGATCGTTTTGTCGCGAAGCCGCGCCACGTCTCGAGGATCCCTCAGGCTCTTCAGGCCTTCGAATGTTGCCTTGATCACATTATGCGGATTCGAACTTCCGATGGACTTCGTGAGAATGTTCGACACACCCGCAGCCTGCATCACCGCGCGGACGGCGCCGCCGGCAATGATTCCCGTTCCTTCCTTGGCTGGCTTCAACAACACGCGTCCGGCTCCGAACAAACCGAGCACCTGATGCGGAATCGTGTTGTTCATGAGCGGAACGCGGATCATGTTCTTCTTCGCGGCTTCAATGGCCTTGCGAATGGCCTGCGGCACTTCCTTGGCCTTTCCGCTGCCATGCCCAACGTGTCCACCTTCATCGCCAACAATTACGAGCGCACTGAAGCTCAGGTTCTTGCCGCCCTTGACGACTTTGGTGACGCGGTTGATGGAAACCACCGTGTCTTTCAACTGAAGCTGCGAGACATCGATACGCGCACTATTCACTGACTTCTCCAATCCCTATTATCAAAACTTCAGACCCGCTTCGCGCGCGGCGTCTGCCAGAGCCTTGACCCTGCCGTGATAGATATATCCACCGCGGTCAAACAGAACGTCGTTGATCCCTTTGTCGATGGCGCGCTTTGCAACCATCTTCCCAACGGCCTTGGCAGCTGCGATATTCCCGCCATTCTTGAGTCCGCCTTTGGTCTCCGCATCGCGGGAACACGCCGACGCCAGTGTACCTCCCTTGGCGTCGTCCACGATCTGTGCGTAGATGTGCTTGTTGCTTCGAAAAACACACAGTCGAGGCCGTGCTGGCGTACCACTGAGCTTTTTCCGGATGCGTTCATGAATCCGGATCCGGATTTCGTTGGATTCCAATCGGGCCATGGTTATTTACCTCCGGCCTTTCCGGCTTTCTTCTTGAGACGTTCACCGGTATACCGGATGCCCTTCTGCTTGTAGGGATCCGGCTTTTTCAACGCCCGCATGTTTGCAGCAGTCTGGCCGATCAACTGGCGATCCACGCCTTTCAGCACCAGATGCGTTTGCTTGTCGATGGTCGCCGTAATTCCCGGAGGAAGCGGGTACTCCACCGGATGCGAGAACCCGAGCGTAAAGATCACGGAATTCTTTTTCACTTCCGCGCGAAAACCGACGCCGACTATATCGAGTTCACGCGTGAAGCCGTCCGTCACGCCTTTCACCGCGTTCGCGACGAGCGCCCGGGCGAGTCCGTGAAACGCCTTCTGCGTACCGCTGTCGTCCTGGCGAATGGCGATGAGTTCTTTATCCTTCTCTTCAAAGCGAATGCCGGGAGGAACCCGGTTGGAAACACTTCCTTTCGGACCTGTCACCACAATACTTTCCGCCTGAATATCGACCTTCACCTTTTCGGGCAGTGGAATGGGTTTTTTACCGATTCTCGACATTTCGAATTCCCTTAGCTGTCGTTAGTACACGTTGCACAAAAGTTCTCCACCAAATCCCTGTTTGCGGGCTTCCTTACCGGTCATGACTCCGTGTGAAGTCGTGACGATGTTGATACCAAGCCCGCCCAGAACGCGCGGGATATCGGCTTTGGAGACATACACGCGGCAGCCCGGGCGGCTCACTCGTGCAATATCATTGATAACTCGTTCGCCCTTGGGACCGTACTTCAGAAACAATGTCAGCGAATGCTGGCCCTCTTCCTCACCTGTCTTGTAGTGAGAGATGAATCCCTCGTCTTTCAGGATGCGCGCAATTTCGACCTTAAGCCGCGACGTGGGCATATCCACCTTCGCGTGTCTGGCCTGAACGGCGTTCCGGATTCGGGTCAGCATATCTGCAATCGGATCAGTCATAGTTGCACTCTCTTCTTAACGGATCGTCTACCAGCTCGACTTAACGACTCCGGGAATCTCTCCCGAAAGCGACAGCTGCCGGAAACAAATACGGCAAAGCGTGAATTTCCGGATGAAGCCCCGAGGCCGGCCGCAGCGTTTGCAGCGGCTGTGATATCGCACAGCGTATTTCTTCTTCGAAGCTTCCTTGGCAATTGCCGAAGTACGAGCCATTTAAACTCCTTGTTGCCGGAACGGCATTCCGAGCTGCTTTAACAGCTCACGCGCTTCATCGTCTGTTCGCGCGGTGGTCACAATTGTTACGTTCATTCCGCGGATCTTGTCGACCTTCTCATAAGAGATCTCCGGGAAAATCAGCTGATCTCGCAACCCCAGCGTGTAGTTACCGCGGCCATCGAAGGATTTGGCCGATACGCCCCGGAAGTCGCGAACTCGAGGCAGAACGATACTGGTCAACCGGTCGAAGAACTCATACATGCGTTCTCCACGAAGCGTGACCGCGGCACCGATCGGCATGTTCTGACGCAGTTTGAAATTCGCAATCGACTTCTTCGCCCGCGTGACCACGGGCCGCTGTCCGGCGATCGCTCCGAGTTCCGCCGCCGCCACATCCATGATTTTGGCGTTGGCCACGGCCTCACCCAACCCCATATTGATGACGATCTTTTCGAGTTTCGGAACCGCCATCAGGTTCTTGTAATTGAAATGCTTCACGAGCGCAGGAATAACTTCCTTGCCATAGCGCACTCTCAATCGGCTGGGCTCCTGCGGACCTTTTGGCTTCCCAGCGGCCTTCTTCCCTCCCGATTCGGGAGCGGCCTGTGGTGCCTTCTTGCTTTCCTTTTTCTCTTTCTTACTCACCTGGACTCCTCAGACTCCGAGCGTCTTCAATCGATGGCGTTGTGACACTTCTTGCAAATCCGGATTCGCCGGCCGTCACCCAGAACCTGGCTTCCCAGCCGGGTGTGTTTTTTACAGTTCTTGCACATGATCGCCACATTCGAAATGTGAATCGGCGCTTCGCGTTCCACGATGCCGCCCTGAATATTGCGCTGTGGATTCTTCCTCGTGTGACGTTTGATCATCTGCACGCCTTCCACGACCACCCGCTGCTTGTCCGGAATGACAATCAACACGCGGCCGGTCTTGCCCCGGTTTTTGCCGCGCAAGACATAAACCTCGTCATTTTTCTTGATTGGAATCATTGTCGGCATCAGATCACCTCCGGAGCGAGCGACACAATCTTCATGAATTTCTTGTCCCGCAATTCGCGCGCAACCGGCCCGAAGACGCGGGTTCCTACCGGTTCATGATCATCGTTCACCAAAACTGCCGCGTTGGAATCAAAGCGAATGTAGGAGCCGTCCTTGCGGCGCGTCTCCTTACGGGTCCGCACGATCACGCATTTCACGACGGAGCCTTTTTTTACGGCGCCGTCCGGCGCTGCTTCCTTCACGGATGCCGTAATGATGTCGCCCAGACTCGCCTTCAATCCCGTGGATCCGCCCAGAGGCAGGATGCAGGACAGTTTCCTGGCCCCGGAATTGTCGGCCACCTCGAGAATGGTTCGCATTTGAACGGGCATGAACGTCTCTCCTTAAACAACCGGCGCTGCAATTGCCGCAGCGCGAATCACTTCTTTTAATACCCAGCGTTTGCTCTTGCTCAGCGGGCGGGTTTCGACGATGCGCACCATATCGCCTTCTTTGGCTTTCGAGTACTCGTCATGCGCCATGAATTTGGAACGCTTGGTGACGGTCCGTTTGTACATCGGATGCGGGACGCGGCGCCGGACCTCAACAACGATGGATTTCTGCATTTTGGCGCTCGTGACGATGCCCACTTTTTCCTGGTGGTGGCGCATCTTTTTCTCCGCGGTCTTCGCTGTGTTATCTGCCGTCATCTCTTCACTCATTTAATTACCTTCTATGTGCGCTCCGCGTCTTTTCGCGAAGAATCGTCTGCAAGCGTGCCTGATCCTTTCGGAGTTCCCGCATTTTCTTCAATGTCTCGGTTTGTCCCATGGACCATTGGAAACGAAGGCGAAACATCTGTTCTTTCATTTCCGTTTCCTGATGCTGCAATTCATCAGGAGACGAATCCCGCAATTTGCTGACTCGCTCGGCTAGCTTCATGAATGCTCCACTCCTTTTTCCAGCCGCATGACAAATTTTGTGTGCACCGCCAGTTTCGCCGCGGCCAGCTTCATGGCTTCCCGCGCCACCGATTCGGGAACGCCTTCCATTTCGTAGAGAATCCGCCCAGGCCGGACCACGGCGACCCAGTATTCGGGGGCGCCTTTTCCTTTACCCATGCGGGTTTCTGCCGGCTTCTTGGTCACGGGTTTGTCCGGGAAAATGCGAATCCAGATCTTGCCGCCGCGTTTGATAAAGCGGGTCATTGCGATACGGCCCGCCTCAATCTGACGATCGGTGATCCACGCGGCGTCCAGCGTTTTCAATCCGTAGTCGCCAAATTCCAGCGTGGATCCCTTCCACGCCTTGCCGCGAAGATGTCCGCGCTGTTGCTTGCGGTATTTAACTTTTTTCGGCATCAACATAGATTTAAATCCTCAAACGCGCGCCGCCGCCGGTCCCTGAGGTCCTCGATTCGGCAGAATTTCACCTTTGTAAATCCAGCACTTGATCCCAATAACACCGTACGTAGTGTAAGCCTGCGCAAATCCGTAATCGATATCGGCGCGCAACGTGTGCAGCGGGAGACGGCCCTGGAGGTACCATTCCGAACGTGCGATTTCCGCACCATTCAGACGGCCACTGACGCGAACCTTGATTCCCTTGGCTCCGAAGCGCAGCGCGGAATCCACCGACTTGCGCATCGCTCTCCGGAATGCAATTCGCTTCTCGAGCTGCATCCCAATCGATTCGGCCACCAGCTGGGCATCCAGTTCGGGACGGTGAATTTCCTGGATGTTGATGTAAACCTCGCGGTTGGTCCGCTTCTGAATATCCACCTTCAGCTTGTCGATTTCAGCACCCTTGCGGCCGATGATGATTCCGGGACGCGAGGTGAAAATCGTGATGCGAAGCTTGTTCGCCATGCGCTCCACTTCGATGCTGGCCACGCCTGCATGCTGAAGCTGCTTCTTGAGGTCGCGCTTGAGTTTCAGATCCTCATGCAGCAGACGCGCGTAGTCGCGGCGGGCGAACCAGCGCGAATGCCACGGCTTGGTGATTCCCAACCGGAATCCGTAGGGGTGTGTCTTCTGACCCATTATGTTCGTTCTCCAAGTTCGACAGTAATGTGGCTGGTGCGCCGCTGAATGCGATAGGCCCGTCCCATCGGCGCCGGGCGAACCCGCTTCTGCCGTGGTCCTTCATTGATAAAGCAACGCTCGATAAACAAATCGTCCACGTCGACGTTCTCAGATTTCTGGCTGGCGTTGGCAACCGCGGACTTCACAGTCTTCTCGATCTCACGCGTGGCAGCTTTGTTGGTAAATTTCAACGTCATCAACGCTTCATTCACATTCTTGCCGCGAATGAGGTCGATCACCAGACGCGCCTTCTGTGGCGACATTCGGATGTATTTGCTGGTTGCTTTGCTGATCATCGTTTATTCCTTAATTGCTTCGCCGCTTCCCTGATTACTTCGATGGCGCCGGCGCAGCCGCCGGAGTGACCGCCTTTTCCTTAGCCGCGCTGCTGCCGCCCGCGCTGTGCCCCTTGAATGTCCGGGTTGGAGAGAACTCTCCGAGCTTGTGCCCCACCATGTTCTCGGTGATGTACACGGGAATGAATTTCTTTCCGTTATGAACAGCTATCGTGTGTCCGACCATTTCCGGAATCACGGTGGATCGCCTGGACCAGGTCTTGTACACCCGCTTCTCGCTCTTGGTGTTCATGTCCGAAATCGCCTTGAGCAGCGGCTTATCGACGAATGGGCCCTTTTTGATGGAGCGTGGCATTACTTCTTCTTCCTTTTCACGATGAACTTATCCGTGCGTTTGTTGTTGCGCGTTTTATAGCCCAGCGTCGGTTTGCCCCAAGGAGTCATCGGGTGATATCCCTTCACTCGGCCTTCGCCGCCACCATGCGGATGATCGACAGGATTCATAACCACGCCGCGCACCGTCGGACGGAAACCCATGTGACGCACGCGTCCGGCTTTGCCGATCGTGACATTCTCGTGGTCCAGATTGCCCACCTGGCCGATGGTCGCCATGCATTCCACATTCACCAGCCGTACTTCGCCCGAAGGCAGCTTGATGTGTGCATATCCAGCCTCTTTCGCCACCAGCTGCGCCGCGGCGCCCGCACTGCGTGCCATTTGCGCGCCCTTGCCGGGACGCAATTCAATATTGTGCAACGTGGTGCCCAGAGGAATGTTGCGAAGCGGAAGGGCATTGCCCACGAGAATATCCGCCTCATTGCCGGCAACAACCGACATCCCGACTTTCAGTCCGATCGGCTGAAGGATGTAGCGGCGTTCGCCGTCTGCATAGCACAACAACGCGATGAATGCGGAACGGTTCGGATCGTATTCGATGGTTTCGACCTTCGCGGGAATGTTCGACTTGTCACGTTTGAAGTCGATCACTCGATACCGGCGCTTGTTTCCACCGCCGCGATGGCGCACCGCAATCTGCCCGTAATTGTTTCGGCCATCGATTCTCATTTTGGGTTCGAGCAACGGCTTATACGGCTTGTCGGTGGTCAGTTCCAGTTTGTAATCCAGAACTGTTTTGAATCGGAGCGAGTGGGTTTTTGGCCTGAATGTCTTAATGCCCATTAGAAAGTCTCCCCATACTCGATCATCTTTTCGCCTTCGCGCAGCGTGACATAGGCCTTCTTCCAGTCGGGCCGGTAACCCATGTAGCGGCCGCGGCGGCGCATTTTGCCGGGAACGTTCATCGTGCGCACATGATCGACTTTGACTTTGAAGATGCGTTCAACCGCTTCACGAATCTGCGTTTTGCTGGCGCGACTGGAGACTTCAAAACAAAGGGTTCCATCTTCTTCCTTAAGTGTGAGACCTTTTTCCGTAATGACCGGACGCCGGATGACGTCATGACTGGTGCTCATTTCTTAAGCACCTCCTCAATAGCCTGAATGGCCGCTTTAGTGAAGACCACATGGCTTGCATGTAAAACCTGATAGGGCGTGATCTGCAGATTCGAAATCAGCTGCACTTCACTGAGATTGCGCGCCGCCAATTGCAGCTTGGAATTCTCCTGATGATCGATCACCAGAATTTTGCGGCTGAATCCAAGCCCCGCGAGCGCCTTCGCGAAGGCTTTTGTCTTGTGATCATCGAGCGTAAAAGCATCGACGACATTCAATTGATTTTCTTTGAGCTTGGTTGCCAACGCCGAACGCAATGCCGCACGGAACATTTTGCGAGGCAGGTGGTACTCGTAGTCGCGCGGGACGGGACCAAACATCGTACCGCCCTTCCGCCAGAGCGGCGTCCGGACTTCACCGACGCGCGCCCGGCCGGTACCCTTCTGCCGCCACGGTTTTCGTCCGCTGCCGGCGACTTCCGCCCGTGTTTTGGTCTTATGTGTACCCGAGCGCTGGCTCGCAAGGTACTGTTTCACGGCGTCGTGCATCAGCCCTTCGTTGATCGGCCCGCCGAATACGGCGTCGGAAAGCTCCAGCTTTCCCACGACTTCGTTCTTCAGGTTTTTGACATCGACTGTCGCCATAATCTTCTCGATTTCTCTCGCTTCTCTCTGTAGGCGCGGTCTGTGACCGCGCGCAATCCAGAACCGAAGCAACTGTGCGCGGTCATAGACCGCGCCTACAGCCCTTTACCGTCCCGATTTCTCCACCACCAGATACGCGCCCGTTGGTCCTGGAACCGCTCCACGCAGATAGAGAAGGTTATTCTCCTGATCCACGCGCTCGACGCGCAGGTTCTGCACCGTCACCCGGGCGGAACCCAAATGTCCCGCCATTCGCATACCTTTAAGAACCCGTGACGGATATGCCGAAGCTCCGATCGAACCCGGCGCACGATGAAACATGGAGCCATGCGATCTGCGACCTCCGCCAAAGTGATGCCGCTTCACAAAACCGGCAAACCCGCGTCCCTTGCTGGTTCCGACGACATGAACTTTTTCGTTGGCGTTGAACATATCGACCATGACCTTGTCGCCGGGGTTTCCCGCATCCTCACCCGCCGTTCGGATTTCGTGCAACATACGCACCGGCGCGGAGTTCGCCTTTTTAAAATGACCTTCCATGGGTTTGGTCACGCGCTTCGGCTTGATAAATTCCACAAAGCCCAGCTGGATGGCATCATAGCCATCCTTCAAAACGGTCTTTTTCTGGACGATGACGCATGGACCTGCCTGAACCACCGTGACCGGAATCATGGTTCCGTCGGGCTGAAGCAGCTGGGTCATTCCAAGTTTTTTTCCGATGAGTCCGTTAACCATAAATCACCAGCTATTTCACGTGTTCCCGGCCGAACGCCTTGATTTCCACATCCACGCCGGCAGGAAGATCCAGCTTCATCAGCGCATCGACGGTTTGTGGGGTCGGCTCGAGAATATCGAGGAGACGTTTGTGCGTTCGAATCTCGAATTGTTCACGGGACTTCTTGTCCACATGGGGCGAACGCAGGACGGTAAATTTATTGATCACCGTGGGAAGCGGAATCGGTCCGGCAATGCGGGCTCCCGTCCGTTTCGCGGTATCGACAATCTCGGTCGCCGACTGGTCCAGCACTCTGGAATCGTAGGCTTTAAGGCGAATTCGAATCTTTTCGTTGAGCATGTTTTCCTATTCGAGGATCTCGGCAACCGTGCCGGCGCCGACTGTGCGGCCGCCTTCACGGATGGCAAACCGCAGCCCTTTTTCCAGTGCCACCGGCGTGATCAACTCAATCTTCAGCGACACGTTGTCTCCCGGCATCACCATCTCCACTCCCGATGGCAATTCCGCCGATCCGGTCACATCGGTCGTCCGCATATAAAACTGCGGCCGGTATCCTTTGAAGAACGGCGTGTGCCGCCCTCCCTCTTCCTTCGTCAGGACGTACACCTCGGCCTGAAACTTCGTGTGCGGCTTGATCGATCCCGGCTTCGCCACCACCTGCCCGCGTTCGACTTCTTCCTTCTTCGTCCCGCGCAATAGCAACCCCACGTTGTCTCCCGCCCGGCCTTCATCCAGCAACTTCTTGAACATTTCCACGCCCGTGATTACCGTCTTCTGCGTTGGCGCGTACCCGACGATCTCCATTTCCTCGCCTACCTTGCAGATGCCGCGCTCGATACGGCCCGTCACCACCGTCCCGCGTCCGGATATCGAGAAAATATCTTCAATCGGCATCAGAAACGGCTTGTCGATGACCCGTTCCGGCATCGGAATGTAGCTGTCGACCGCATCCATCAGCTCGTCGATCTTGGCCACCCAGGCCGGATCGTCTTCCATCCCTTTCAGCGCTGAACCCCGGATCACCGGAATCTCATCGCCCGGGAATCCATAGCTCTTCAGCAGATCCCGAACCTCCAACTCCACCAGATCCAGCAGTTCCGCATCGTCGACCGCATCGCACTTGTTCAAAAACACCACGATATAGGGCACCCCCACCTGCCGCGCCAGCAGGATGTGCTCCCGGGTCT
>JBGPBY010000041.1:0-22230 GCA_041481485.1 Terriglobia bacterium | reverse complement strand
CTGAGCCTTCGTTCTGGGAGTTGCCTTTCGCGCATCGGTCTCCCGGCGGATCAGCACATCCAGGTCCAGGGACTTTTCAATCTGCTCGATATGCTCGAGGACCACGGCGACTCCGGCAGTCATTTCGCTGCGCACCTGCTGGTAGTCCGATTTGGAAAGTTTTCCGCACTTATACTCAAAGTCCAGGTCCTGAATGTTTCCGATCAGAACTTCCTTGCGGCGCTGCAGAAGATCCCATTCGGTCTCTTCAATGATTGCCGATTCCAGCGCGTTGTCCCTGCGAAATAAAGGAACGCAGATGGCTGCGAGAACTCCGGCGCTGAGAATGGCGCAAATCAGGTAGGTCATCAATCTTCCGGAGTGAAATTGTTGAGTTCGTCTTCGATTTCCTTATCGAATTTCGAGACATCGACGGGGGCAGCTGCAGTCTTCGGCGGTGCCGATTTGAGACGGCGAAGATAAACAACCAGTGCAGCTCCGCCGGCGATGAGGGTAACCATGGACAACAGCCACGCTACGATATTGAAGGCGCCTTTAAACGGCGGAGCGGCGAGAACCTTCGTTCCGAACTTGCTGACGAATGCGGCATACACCTGGTCATCCGTCATGCCCGCCGCGAGTTTCTCTTTGAGTTCCTCGCGCATCGGAACGGAGCTGGGACAATGAATGTGATTGCACTCGGTGAGTACCTGCTGGCATCCGCAAATGCACATCAGGTGAGAGCCGACGAACTTTTCGCGTTGCGTGTCCGCATGCCCCATCAGGGGAATCAGAAGCAGAACCGCAACGGCAATCCAGTTGTATACCCTGCCGCCGGCGAGGTACTTACGCAACGGTGGTCCCTTCCTGAATAGCTTCTGCGCCATGTTCTCTCTTGCGGCGCGCCGGTGTTGCCTTCCGGTTCGGAAGCAGCGCAATGATCGTGCCCAGGCCCAGGACTACACCGCCGATCCACACCCATGCCACGAGAGGATTGATGTAGACGTGAAATGCGCCCTTCTGCCCGGCGTCGTCGACCCCGCCTTGAAATACCAGATAGACATCTTCGCGCAAGGTTTCATGAATTGCGATTTCGCTGGTGGCCTGCTGTTCCCCGCTGCCTTTGTAATTCCGGCGTCCGGGAAACATATTCGCTACTTTAGCGCCATCCTTGTACAGGCCCACGACGACCTGGTCTCCCGTATAATTCTGTCCGGAGACTGGCTTGAAACCGTCAACGCGCAATGTGAAGTTGCGAATTTGAAACGTATCGCCGATGCCGGCTTCGAATTCCGAATCTGCCGTAAAGGCCTGGCCGGACCAGCCGATAAACAGCAACACGAAGCCAAGGTGCGCAATGTAGCCGCCATAACGGCGTGTATTGCGTAATGTCAGATTGACGATAGCTTCAAAGAAGTTCTCTCCCGTTCCTGTGGAGCGGGCGCGCGCGCCCTTATAAAATTCCCGGATAATCGATGTGCCGACAAAAGCCGCCATCACCAGCGCACTCCACGCGTAGAAATGCCGGACGCCCCCGATCAGCAGTGCGGCGCCCGTCGCGGATGCAACGGCGATGGGAATCATGAAATTCCGCTTCAGGCTGTTGGTCGATGCCTTGCGCCATGCCAGCAGCGGTCCGACTCCGGTCAGGAACAAAAGGAAGATTGCAATCGGGACGTCCACGGCATCGAAGAACGGCTTGCTGACCGTAATTTTGTTGCCGGTAATCCAGTCCGACAACGACGGGAGCATGGTGCCGAGCAGGACCGAAAAGCACGCCACGAGCAGGATCAGGTTGTTGAACAGGAAGCTGCTCTCGCGGGACACCACCGAACCCATCTGGTCTTCATTCTTGAGAAATGGCAGCCGGTCGATCAGCAGGTAAAACGATGCCGATAGCGCCAGGACGATGAATGCCAGAAAGTATCCGCCGATCGGAGACTTGGCAAAGGCGTGAACCGAGTTCACAACGCCGCTTCGGGTGAGGAACGTGCCGAACACAGCCATGATATACGCCATGATCACGAGCACGATGTTCCAGACCTTCAGCATGCCTTTCTTTTCCTGCACCATCACGGAATGCAGAAATGCGGTCCCAATCAGCCAGGGCATGAGCGATGCATTTTCAACCGGGTCCCAGGCCCAGTAGCCTCCCCAACCCAGCGTGTGATAGGCCCAGTAGCCGCCAAGCAGAATTCCGGTTCCGAGAATTCCCCATGCGGCCATTGTCCATCGCCGCGTTGTCCGAATCCAGGTATCACCCAACTGGCGGGTAATTAAAGCCGCCATGGCAAACGCGAAGGGCACGACCAGTCCAACGAATCCGAGATACAACATTGGCGGATGAATCACCATCATCGGATCCTGCAGCAGCGGGTTCAGGCCCTGTCCGTCGGCCGGCGAGAATAGTCCCATCACTTTGGTGCCCACCGCGGCGGCATTCAGTTTGAACGGGTTGGCCACAAACAGATGCATGGACGTGAAGAACAGGGAAGTGCCCATCAATACCGACGTGACATAAGGCATCATCGCCGTGTGCTTCTTACGGTTCTGAATGACAACCAGCGCGGTGTAAATCGTCAGCAGCCAGCCCCAGAACAGCAGCGAACCCTCTTGTCCTCCCCAGATGGAACTGATCTTGAAGTAGGTGGGCAGATCGCGATTGGAATGCTCCGCGATGTAGGCGTAGGAAAAATCACTCTTCAGGAACAGATAGGCAAGCGTGCCAATGGACATGGTCACGAGACCAAACACACACACGGCAGCATTTCTGCCGCTCGCGATCAGCTTATCGTTCCGCAGCCGGATACCAAGCAGAGACGAGGCAATGGAGTAAATCGTAACGATGAAGGCCAGCGCGAGCGCGAATTGGCCGACCTGACCCATGATCGATACCTCCTATTCCAATCCGGCCTTGTCGATAACGATTCCGGCTTCTTTTTCTTTTTCATACTTCGATGCGCACTTGGCCGTCATCGAAGTCGCAATGAAAACGCCCGACGGATCCAGCTTGCCCTTGGCCATTGCGGTGGCATTGTCACGGAAAGTATCCGGAAGCGGATCCTTGCCTTCGTATCGGATCATGACAACTTTTTGCTTGTCGGTTTTGTCGTTCACACTAAATGTGACGATTCTTCCTTCCCGCTTGATGGTTCCCGGTACGACATCCCCTTCCAGTTCGATGTGCCGGTTGTAGGCCACTTCTTTGGAGGCCAGCATCTCTGCGACTGTCTGGTTATACGCCATGCTGGATTTGAATCCGGCGTAGCCAAGGTAGATCAGAACCAGGACAATGATGACGGACCCAACGAGAAACTTAAGTTGTTTAGCTTTCATGGATTTATCCTTGAACAAGTACCTTCCAAGTATAGCACTTCGAGTTGGACGTTGGAGTCTTGAATTTGGGGTGTTTGCGTTCCCAGCCGCGTTAGCGGCGATTCCCAATGTAGGGGCGGTCTATGACCGCCCACAATTCACAGGATTAGAAATCGCGGGCGGTCATAGAGCGCCCCTACATTGGGAATCGCCGCTAACGCGGCTGGGGAAGTTGTCTGCTCTGGTGCGGCCAGGCAGAGGTAACAAAAATGATCGTCACAAGTGTCGCCGACAGAAGACAGTACTGGCAAAAATGACGTATCACGAATGCCTGCAGATAGATTAGAACCAGCGTGATCAGGAAGCCCGGCAATGCCAGCCAGAATATCCATCGAACCAGATGCGCCACTTCGAAAACTTCGAGAACGGCGAGAATGAAAACTGTGAAGTAAAACGCCAGCCCAATTGCAGAAAGTGGCACGCCGAAAACTTCCGCATACGGACTGGTCAACACTTCGTTGCAACCGCCGCTCACGGAACAGGGAACGTGCAATCCGCGCATCAGCGTCAAATACAACGCATCGATCATTCCGAGGAATGCCGCGGCGCAAATCAGCGTCGCGCGTTGTTTCATTTACTGGCCTGGAGTTTGTTATTCACGATGGCGGCAAACTCATCGACTCCGTTGGGCGTCGGATTTAAAGCCTGGCCATCAATAAAAAACGTGGGAGTTCCTGAGACTTTGGCGGCGCTTCCACGTTGAATGTCTTCGAGAATTCGATTTTGCACATCTGTAGATTTCATGTCGCGCAAGAATTTGTTCGCGTCCAGTCCCAGGCTTCCGGCATAGGCAAGAAACTGAGCATCGGTATTGAGCAGCCTGTCCCATTCCTTCTGATGATCGTAGAGCATGTCATGCATTTCCCAGTACTTCCCCTGGTTGCCCGCTGCCTCAGCCGCCATAGCGGCATCGAGCGCATGCGCATGCATCTGCACCAGCGGGTAGTGATGGAACTCCAGCTTCACTTTGTCCGGGTAGCGCCGGACCAGCTCGTCGACGATCGGGTGGTAATATCCGCAACTGGGACACTGAAAATCTCCAAATTCCACGAGCGTTACCGGCGCTGCGGAATTTCCCCGAACATGGCCCCCTCCGGAACTGGCAAGACTGCCATCAGCGCCAGTTCTGGGAGCAGCGGACTGGCGGCTCAAATACAGTGCGATTCCCGCGGCCGCGAGCACCGCAATGACGATTACAACTATGGGTTTTGTCTTGTTGGACATGGAATTCATACTAATCGAATTTTGCCGAAAAAACCCTTGCAAATTTAAAAAGTCTTGCAAACATCCCGACTAGAGTCGACAATTTCCACACCTCATTTACGGGGGAGAATTCCTAGTAGCAACATGGCTACTCCGGCCAGGGACGGTAGTCGGACGTTGAGGATGCCAGGACGTCCGCGATGGGTGGACCCCGCGCAACTTGGATGTTGCGAGCGGAATCTTAGATGGTCGGCGACAGGAGACTAGGGTAGGGAGCCCCCAGGCGTAAGAAGCGTCTGGGGGCTTTTGATATTATTCCCAGATGCCTGATTACAACGAAGCCCACGCCCGGGCCGGGATTGATGCAAAGCTGCCTGCAATCGAATGCTGGCCCAACCAGTTCCCCGGCTATGACATCACCATTGAGAATCCGGAATACACTTCCATGTGTCCGAAAACCGGCCTGCCGGATTTCGGCACGATCACCATCAAATACAGACCCGACAAGCACTGCCTCGAGCTGAAATCGCTGAAGATGTATATCCAGGAGTACCGGAATCTTGGAATATTTTACGAAAACGCCGTGAATCGGATCCTGAAAGACGTCGTGACCGCATGCCAGCCCGAATGGGCAACCGTCATTGGCGATTTCACCGCCCGCGGCGGAATGCATTCGCGGATTCAAGCCGAGTACCGGCGATAACGATTCGGGAATTTATCAATGCAATTCCCGGCAATTCCCTCGTCACCGTACGCGGGTCGTGCAAGCGAGCGCGCTTCCCTATGTAGGGGCGGTCTATGACCGCCCGCAATTTTCAGCGATGCAATCCTGCAGATTGTGGGCGGTCATAGACCGCCCCTACATTGGGGGCACTAACAAGTCCTCAATACATAGGGGAATTGCATTGATAAATCCCAGAATCCCCCTTCAAGTCTTCCGCTTTTTTTTCTTTCCCCCAGCCTTCCAGTTCTTTTTCAGGTCGGAGGGTTCACTCTCGTTGAGGAGGCTTCCCCAGAAGAAGGCCTCGAAATCGGCCATCGTGCGTCCCGACTTCGCGGCGTAAGCTGCGGCCTCTGCCTTTGTCTTGCCGAAAACCTGGGCTGCGGTTTCCGCCTTCATGACCAGCGTTTCCAGGTTTAGTTCGGCACGAACAATTTCTTTACCAAGAGCTTTGTACAACTGAGACTGCACGTGATGGGTGAGATTCTTGGCAACCGAAGCGCGAACTGCGGTTCGGAATCTCGAACGGTCGATCCATTCGGCTGGCGCCACATCGCGTTTCCGGTGATTGATAAGCGGCCACAGCCGGTCGAGATCGAGATTCATGAACCCCACCGGTTTTCCATCCACTTCCACGACGATGCGGATTTCGGATTCGACGCCTTTCGAGACCTGCCTGGAAGGTCGACTCATGCTTTTCCCCTTACTATTTAAACTCACGGACCGCGTTGGCGATGTGTCCGGCGCTGATTCCGTATTTTTCGATCAATGCCTCGGGCGGGCCGGACCGCGGAATTTCCCGGACAGCAAGCTTTACAACATTTGCCTTGTTGCCAACTGCATTGAGTACGGCGTCGCCGAGACCGCCCTCGCTGTAGTGATCCTCGACCACGACAATCCGTCCACCCGTCTTCGAAGCGGCATCGAGTATGGATTCCGAATCAATGGGCTTTACGGAATATGCGTCAATCACCCGTATCGCGATTCCTTCTTTTGCCAGAACGTCCGCGGCTTTCAGCGCTTCATGCACCGTAATGCCTGCGCCAATCACGGTCACCTTGTCGTGATCCGACTGGCGCAGCGTTTTGGATCCGCCAATTGGGAAGAATTCTTCGTTAGCATAGAGTACGGGTGTCTTCGGCCGGGTCGTCCGGATATAGCAAATGCCGTGACGATTTGCCGCTTCTACCACGAGTCTTTCCGTAGAGACGGCATCCGACGGATACAACACCGCGCTGTTGGGAATGGGCCGGAACATCGCGATATCCTCGAGGCCCATTTGAGAGGGGCCGTCTTCTCCAATCGACACCCCGCAGTGGGAACCACAGATCTTGATGTTCGACCCGGAAACGCCGGCCATGCGGATCTGATCGTAGGCACGTGTGAGGAATGCCGCAAACGTGGCGACGAACGGAACCTTTCCACGGGCCGCAAGTCCCATCGCCGTGCCCACCATGTTTTGTTCGGCAATGAACATTTCCAGGAATTGCTCCGGTTTGGTTTTGAGAACTTTTTCGGTATAGGTGGAATTCTTGGTATCGCCATCGAGAGCGACAATTCGAGGATCCACAACCGCCAGTTTGGCCAGGGCATCGCCGTAGGCTTCGCGCGTGGCCACCATTTCGCCGAGGGTGCGTGCCGGTGTGATCTCGCCGATTGCTGTGGCTAGGGCGAGGCCGGGCCATGGCCGAGGATTGGGTTTGAACGGTTCCGCCCCTGGCACTGGAGTGGAAAGTTCCGACAGCGCCTTGTCGAGATCGGCCTTCGGAATCGGTTTGCCATGCCACCCCTCTTTGTTTTCGACAAATGAAACGCCTTTGCCTTTGTGCGTGGAGGCGATCAGTGCCCGAGGTTTGTCTCCGGCTTCGGATCGGAACTTGTCGAATGCCGCGATAATGGCGGCATAATCGTGGCCGTCGACCATGATGGCATACCAACCATCGGCTCGAAACTGGTCTGCAAAATGCTCGACGTGGAATTCATCCATGGTGCGCTGGCTCTGGCCGAGTCCGTTGACATCGATAACGGCGAACAAATTTCCGACCTTGTAATGTCCCGCGAGCTTGGCGGCTTCCCATACCGAGCCTTCGGCGCATTCGCCATCGCCCAGCAGACAATAAGTATTGAAAGGAATCTTGTCGAGCCGCGATGCGAGTGCATTGCCGAGACCCGCAGAAAGGCCCTGCCCCAGCGAGCCGGTAGCCACGTCCACCCACGGAATTCGCGGAGTCGGGTGCCCCTCGAGAATGCTGTCGATTCTTCGGAGCGTTGCCAGCTGAGGCACCGTGAATATTCCGGCCTCTGCAAATGCGGCGTAGAGCAGTGGAGCCGCGTGACCTTTGGAAAGTACGAAACGATCGTTGGCGGGATTGTCCGGGTCTGAAGGATCAAACTGCATCTCCCGAAAGAAAATCACGGAAGCGAGGTCTGCTGCAGACATGCAGGACGTCGGATGTCCCGAGCCTGCTGCTGTCGTTGCAGTGATGGAATGAATGCGGAGCCGGCGGCCAATTTCCTGAAGCGTTGCGATGGATGTGGTCATGTCTTAAAAAATTTCCATTTCCTCAAAATGAAAGCGGAGAGGGTGGGATTCGAACCCACGGTGGAGTTTCCCCCACTCCGGTTTTCGAGACCGGCCTGTTCAACCGAGCTCCAGCACCTCTCCGTACTGGCAAACGATCCACTATTCTACGGTACTCCTCCACGTGTGGCACAATGAAAGGAGGAATTTCCATGATCGAGACACGGACCGTCCCAGACTCCATTGCCACTGAACTCTACCGCAAGATGCTGGGAGTGTACTTCATCGAGGAGCGTCTCAAGGTCTTCGGCAAACAGGGCAAGATTTCGTTTCACGCATCCACGCGCGGCCACGAAAAGGTACAGATCGGGACGGTCATGCTTCTCAAGCCGGGCGTGGACTGGTTCTTTACGTACTACCGCGAAAAGGCGGTTGCTTATGCGTTGGGAATGCCGCCAAAGGATATTTTTCTCCACATGCTCAGCCGTGAAGGTGATCCGAGTTCCAACGGCCGCAACATGCCAGAACATTTTTCTTCGGCGAACCTCAAGATGGTTTCGAGCACGGCCAGCACGGGAACGAAATTTCTGATTGCCGTTGGCGCCGCCAAGGCCGCAAGGAAGGACAACAAGGGAGCCATCGTATACGTGTCCTCCGGTGAAGGCGCAACCAGCGAAGGCGAGTTCTTTGAAGCGCTGAACTGGGCCAGCCGCGAACAGCTCCCGGTTCTGTTTGTGATTCAAAACAACGGTTACGCCATCAGCGTTCCTCAGAAGAGCCAAACCAGTTCTTCAGTCCAGCATATTGCCGCAGGCTTCGGTACCAACCTGCCGTCGTATCGTGTGGAAGGCACGTGGTACGAGCCGCTCTACCAATTGTTGCCTCCGATCATTGAAAAGATGCGTGCGGGCGGGGGGCCGGTGCTGGTGGAAACCGACGTGATCCGTCTGGATTCCCATTCGTCGTCGGACGATCAAATGAAGTACCGCACCGAAGCCGAGATGAAGGAACTGCGGAAGCGGGATCCCTTGCTTCAGACGGAACGGTATCTGTTGAAGCAGGGAATCTACAGCGAAAAGCAAGTGGCAGACATCCGCGCGGAAGTGCAAAAGGAAATGGATGCCGCCGCCGAAGAAGCCGATAAGCAGCCGGAACCGGCCACCGGCCACATTACGACGCACATTTACAGCGATGATGTTCCGAGGTTCGAAGAGAAGGCTCCCGCATACGTTTCGACCGACACGATTTCCATGATCGAAGCCCTGAATCGCGGATTGCGCGAAGAGATGGAACACAATCCGAAAATCGTCATGTGGGGAGAAGATATTGCCGATCCCAAAGGCGGCGTGTTTGGAGTGACCCGCGGATTGAGCACACTGTATCCCGATCGAGTGCAGAATTCTCCGCTGGCAGAGGCCAGTATCGCCGGAGTCGCCGGGGGCATGGCCATCGGAGGCTACAAGCCGATTGTCGAAATTCAATTTGCGGACTACGCATGGCCGGCGTTCATGCAAATGCGAAACGAGATTCCGACATTGCGTTGGAGAAGCAATGGCGCCTGGAAGAATCCACTGGTCGTTCGCATCGCCTGCGGTGGCCGGATCAAAGGCGGCCCGTTCCACTCGTGCTGTTCCGAAGTGTTTTATGCGCATACGCCCGGCTGGTACATCTGCTTTCCCAGTAACGCCGAAGATGCCAAGGGTCTCATCAAGACCGCCGCTCGCTGCGACGATCCCGTCATATTTCTGGAGCACAAACGGCTGTATCGTCACATCAACGCAAAAACGCCCGAACCGGATGCGAATTATCTCGTGCCGTTCGGCAAGGGCAAGATCAAACGAGAAGGCAGTGCGGCAACAATCGTAACGTGGGGAGCAACCGTTTACACGGCGCTTGAAATTGCCGGGGAATTTGATCTCGAGGTGATTGACCTGAGGACCATCGTGCCAATGGATGACGAAATCGTGGCGCGCAGCGTGAAAAAGACGAATCGCGTCCTGGTCCTGCACGAAGATTCCGTCACTCTCGGATGGGGCGCGGAAGTCGCCGCCCGCATCGCGTCAAACTGTTTTGCCGATCTCGATGCACCAATCATGCGGCTGGGCGCCCTGGATTGTTTCGTTCCCTCCGCCGTATCGCTGGAGGATGAGGTCCTGCCGTCAGTGGAGCAGCTCCGGGAAAAAGTGCGTAGTCTGATTTCTTATTGAGATAAAGGGACAGACGCTTAATTATTGGCGCCGTGACCAATGTCACGGCGCCAATAATTAAGCGTCTGTCCCTTTATCTCTTTTGACTCGCGACGATGCAATTCCCCATGTAGGGGCGGTCTATGACCGCCCACAATTCTGAGGATTGCAATCCTCCAAATCGCGGGCGGTCATAGACCGCCCCTACATGGGGAATTGCATTCACAACCGCTTTGCCGCAAAGAATCGCTGCACGATTTCACGGCATTCCTTTTCTCTCACACCGGAAATCACTTCTACCTGATGATTCAGCCTCGAGTCGGCCAAGACGTTGTAGATCGAACCGACGGCTCCGGCCCGAGGGTCCGCAGCTCCGTAGATCAGCCGTTGAATGCGAGCATGTATCATCGCGCCCGCACACATGGTGCAGGGTTCCATCGTGCAATACAGCGTCAGACCGCTTAGTCTGTAATTGCGCATGTATTCGGCCGCGCGCCGCAACGCGACGATTTCCGCATGCGCAGTGGGATCATTCGAAGAGATGGGGTGGTTGAATCCATTCGCGATCACGATTTCATCGCGATCCACAACTACCGCGCCGACCGGCACTTCTCCGGCGAGCTCCGCCTTACGCGCCTCTTCCAGGGCCATATCCATGAAGCGTTCGTGCATCGCTAGATAGTAAATGATCTCAACAAGCGATATGAGCGTTCCTGATACAATGGAGAGACTCGATGACGAGGACAGACCCCTCCGAGAGGTCTTTCTGAAAAGGAAATCGCTGCGATAGGCCCTAGTAGGAAAGCATTCCCAAGTGCCGCCCCCTCCGGGCGGAAGCTGGATGGCACCGCCGCTTTGCAAAAGTGGTTCCAGCAAATCCCGAAAGGCGGTTGTCATGCCGGTAGTCTCGAGAGTTTTCGTATCCGAACTGCATTCGTGTGTTGGTTCTGAAGTCGTTCTCCGCGGCTGGGTCTATCACCTTCGCGTCCTGGCTAAAACGACCTTTGTCATCCTCAAGGATTGTTCGGGAGAAGCGCAATGTGTCGCACCAACTGAAACGCTTCGCGATCTGCATCTGAAGCTGGATGACGCGATCGAGGTTCGGGGCTGCGTGCGCCGCGACGAACGTGCAAGGCAAGGCGCGGAAATCGATGTCGTTTCCATATCCGTCCTGAATCGTTGCGCGAACGTGCTTCCGTTCAATTCGTCGTCCAATACGGAACATGTTGGGGCGGAGCTGTTGCTGGAGAATCGGCCGCTCGCGCTGCGAAGCGGCTATGTGGGAGATGTGTTTCGAATACAGGCCGCGATACTCCAATATTTTCGGGAATTCCTGTCGGCCAATCGATTTACGGAAATCGTTTCGTCAAAAATTGTTTCGGGCGGTACGGAAGGCGGGACCAATCTTTTCGAAATCCGGTACTTCGATCGGGTGGCGTATCTGGCGCAAAGCCCGCAGTTTTACAAAGAACATGGCGTGGCCGGGTTTGAACGCGTATTTGAAACCGGACATGTGTACCGCGCCGAACCTCACGCCACGCGGCGCCACCTCACCGAGTATTACTCGCTGGACCTGGAAATGGGATTCATCGATGGCCCCGAGGACATCATTGAATTGGAGCGTGCCCTGCTGAGCTCCATTTTCGAAAACCTGAACGACAAGTTTGGTGCTGTTCTCTCGCGTTATCGCAACGAACCGCTGCCGTCGATGAGGGCTGTACCGATTTGGGAATTCGCGGAATGTCTGGAGCGGTTGCGAAACGGGTTTGGCTCAACCCATCTCGTCGACGATCTGGATCCGGAGGCCGAACGCCAACTGTGCCAACTGGCAGGAAGCGAGTGTGGAGTGCCGGCGGTTTTCGTTATTGGGTTTCCGCTGTCTGGAAGGCCGTTCTACACTCACCCGCGCACGCCAGCAACCGCAGCCGGATTTGATCTTTTATTTAACGGACTGGAAATCACGACAGGAGGACAGAGGTTGCACCGGCGAAACGATCTGGAGAATGCGCTTCGAACTCGGGGCATTGAACCGGCATCCTTCGAAAGTCATCTGCGAATGTTTGAACTGGGAATGCCACCGCATGGCGGCCTCGCCATTGGACTCGAGCGGTTGACCGCGCAGATCCTCGGGCTGGAGAATGTTCGCGAAGCGACGCTTTATCCAAGAGACCGGTATCGAGTGACGCCGTAGGTTCCTGCGCTGCGCCACTGTAGGGGCGCTATATGACCGCCCGCGATTTCTAATCCTGCGAGAATGTGGGCGGTCATAGACCGCCCCTACAGTGGGGAATCGCCCCGGCACTCAGTTCGGGACCTGTTTGGATTGTGGAAAATCTCCATTACTCCAATCGCCGTATAACTGAAATGCAGCCCAATAGTAAGGAGGCATTTTATTCATTTGTACGAGTTGCGCTTCGCGAATGGCCTCCGCTGGGCTGAGGTGTTTCTCCACGAGAAACCGGTAGAAATCTGCCATGAGCTCGGCTGTGGAATCATCGTCAACTTCCCACAGGCTGGCGAGAACTCTCGGAGCTCCGGCGTACATAAAGCCGCGCACCAGACTCGTCAGTCCTTCTCCCTTGATCTCTTTGCCGATTCCCGTATCGCAAGCGCTGAGCACCACAAGTTCGGCACCTAATCGAAGGTTATATATGTCGCGCAGGCTCAACAGTCCGTCACGGGGGTTGCCTTGTTTATCAACCAGGGAAAGGACAAGGCTGGATAGATCCGGATGATCATCGTCCAGAGCGGTGTGCGAAGCGATGTGGATAATTTTAAAATCCTTGAGATCCTCGGCCATTGCCGCCTGCTTCGAGGCATCGAGGCCGACCGCCTTTAGAACCAAACTGGCTTTTGGACTTTTGATTCCAACAAAACGCAGCAGACGATCCATGAATGATTCTGGAGAAGCGGTCGACTTCGACATGATTTCATAAATGGCATCTGCCTCTTTTCCGGTTGATGGCAGGCGCGGCAAATTGAGCAGATTGCCTGTTCGCTTCGAGCGTGAAGCTGCAGCTGTAGAGGAGTGAGTCGTCTCCGTGTTTACTGCGGCCTGCAACAGGCGTTCGTCTGCAGAGTGATACACAGGATCTGCAAGTATTGCGAGAAACCTGGTGGTTTTGATACGAAGCGGGTCGTTGTCGCGAATTGCGGAAAGCGTGGAGGCCGATGGCAAATTCACAATGACGTGACGCATCAGCAGGGGAATGGAAGATCCATTCTTCTGGGGATCTTTTATCGGCAAAACGGCGAAAGGCACATATTGAAGAGCCCCATCGGCGACGATGACAAGTCTCCTTGTTCCCAGTTTGTTTTCCAGCGGGCCCAGGACCATCCGGCTCAATTCTGCAGCGGCGGCCTCAAACGCGGGGTCAACAGATAATCCTGCGGACTTCGAATGACTGTTCTGGTTCGGTACGGGCTTCGTTATCAAACTGCGAAAATGTTTGATCGAGGATTCGATTACGGATCGCGCGGGAAGTTCGTAGCCGGAGAAGCTGGTCTTCGAGATCGCCCATACATAACTGTGCTCGGCGCCCAGAGAGTATTCGAGAAGCGTGGTGTCGTTATCGAGAAGTTTGTTTTGAATCTGCTCCAGTTTTAGAGGTTCCGGCTGTACTAATGCCGCGTAACGCGGATTACTCATGATCTGACCCCGAAGCACATCCGCAGCGGCTTTCATACGGTCGATTTCACTGCTCAGCCTGGAGATTTTTGCGGGATCACCCTGGTTGAATCGGAGTTCGGTATATTCGGCATTCTTGGAATCGATGAGAGAAAGCAGAGTCGCCTGACGATCCAGCATCCTCGGATCTGCCCCGTTCGCAATGGAAATCCGAGTTTCAACGATGCTATCCAGCAGGCTGCGAGCTCGGGATTGTTCGCTGGTTTCAAACGCCCGGGCCACCATAATCGGATCTCCACTGTGCTGCGCCATCTGCATCTTCAAAGCGATGGACAACTCATATTGCTGTCCCGCGGAAGCCAGATAGCTCGTCCGAAGTTTTTCGTTGGCAACACTGGCTCGCAGTTGCTCGATATCCCGGATAACAGCGTCGGAAGCTTCCAGCGCTTCCTGAAACTGTCCCATTTGCTTCAGGCACCACGCAATCCGATACCGGACCGTCAATTCGCCCGCTGTCTCTCCGGCATTGCGATACATGGGTAACGCCTGCCGGTAGGTCGTTATTGCGGCTTCCGTTTTTCCGGATAATTCATACATCCGGCCGATGCCAGCCAATGCCCAACCCGTCATCCGCAGATCGCTGAGCTCTTTGCTGATCTGGAGTGAATTCTGGAAATGCCGTATTGCCTCGTTCCGGTCTCCTTTTTCGCCCAGAGCTATTCCGATATATTGCTGAACGTAGCCGGTCATCGAGCGGTGCTTTGCCTGAGTGAAGATCTCGTTGGCCTGTGCATAGTAGCGGAGAGTTTTGTCGTACTCTTTCAGCGCAAGGTAGCAGTCGCCAATCGACCGTAAAACGTACGCCTTTCCTAACGCATCGCCGAGCCGTTCATCATTCTCCAGCGCACGATTCAGGAATGACAGGGCGCCAGCCGGGTCTCCGAATTCGTTATGAATGAAGCCGACGGAATTCGACAGTATTGCTTCGATGAAATAATCACCCGATCCATCGACGGACTGCAGAGCCTGATTATAGAGAACCAGCGCATCCTGCTTTCTTCCCAGTTTTGCCAGAGAATGGGCAAGATATGTCAGTGCCATTGAACGGCCCGGTTTGTCCCCGAAAGCCTCAAACGTGGGCAGAACCTGTTGTAGTTTGTCCCGTGCGGAATCAAAGTGTTCTGAATCGAAGTCCACGGCGGCCAAATACAATTCCGCACGCGCCATGCCCAGTGGGTCACCCCGGCCCACTGAAATCGTTTTGGATTCCTGGAGAGCAGCGGATGCCTTCTCATACTTACCGCTTTCACACCAGATGAAGCCAAGGAGATAAAGAGCCTGCGCCTCCAGCCTTTGGTTTGGTATCGATCGTGCCGCGGTCAGAGCACTGTTTGCGGAATCCACTGCCATGGTTTCTTTGTTCTGGAGGAACTGATTCCTTGCAAGCGCAAGCAATGCTGCGGACTCGCCCTCGGTAAATCCCGAATCGTGTGCAAGGCGCTGAGCATCGGTTGCAAGTTGATCGGCCCGTGCGGATTCACCCATTTCTGTGTGAAGCTGTGAAAGGCGGATGAGGGTGTCGATTTCCCGGTGTTTGTCCGCGATATTGCTCCAGGACTTCAGCGCATCCTCATAGAGACGAACCGCATTCATCCGTTTGTCTTCTCGGTAATCGGCAATCGTTCGTTCAGCTTCGTCGACAAGACGTTCCGTGGAAACCCGAACCCGATCTGCATCGGTTACAACGTCCGGAAGTATGAGCTCAATCTTGTAGGTGCCTGAAACGGAAGAACCGCATGGACGAATTTCCACACTGAACTTGCCGGTAGCTGGCGCTGTTTCCAACAGTTCGATCGGACCATCGCTGGAGCATGCAATAACGCGGCGCAATTCCTGGCCCGGCCCGCGCAAAGTCAAGGCAACTCCAGTACTCTGTTTGTTGAATGCGAGCTTGAAAAACTGATTCGCGGACAACTCGAACGAGTAAGTGGCCGGAACCGCCGAACTTCGCGTTATGCGTTCATTCGGTTGAAGAGTTGCCGACTGCCGGCAACCGGACACAAGGATTGCCGTGCAGGTGAGAACGACGCGCCAGGCTCCATTCCACCGCACGGCTCCCTCCTAGGACTTGGCCGATTGAGTTTTTCGGGCCCCGGATTTTGTCTTCTCGATCAGATCGCAATCCATCCATTGGATGGGAGGATTTTTCATACTTGAGATTCGAGTTGGCATACCGCCTCCTCGAGTCGTATGCGTGCCGTCGCGAGTGGTGTGCGTCCCGTCCCTTACGGTCAGAACTCCATTTTCAATCGTGAGCGCGCTGCTGTCTCGTGTGGTATGGGTCCCGTCGCGAACCACGATCTGGTTACCGACCACGGCGAGAATTCTGCCGTCGCGAGTGGTGTGGGTGCCGTCGCGAGTGGTGTGCGTGCCGTCGCGAGTGGTGTGCGTGCCGTCACGGGTAGTGTGCGTGCCATCTCGGGTCGTATGCGTCCCATCCCGCGTGGTGTGGGTTCCATCTCTGTGATCGACCGAACCGCCGGATATCGAAATCGCGGTCACACCGCGGGTTGTATGCGTTCCATCCCGGACGTCAATCCGTCCATCCCCAACCGAGAATGAATCTTCGCCGGTTTTGAGTTTGCCGGCCAGTATGCTGAGGCGCCCATGTCGAATTGCTAGCGTCTGCTTTGGCTTATCGACGAAAATCTGCATTCCATTCTCCTCGATAAGGATGCGCGAGTCCTCGATTTCAAAGCGGCTTCCGGAAACGATTTCCGTGGTCTTATCTGAATTTATAATTGTTCCGGACTGAACAATCAGCAATCCTTTCTCAATTTTGAATTCCCTGACCTTCGCTTGAGATTCTGTATCACCATTAATCAGTCCATTGATTTCGATATTCTCGACGGGATCTCCAATGAAAAGGGAATCGCGCCGGTTGAGGGAACTTTCATGGGGGATTGCCTGGGCGATCAGGTTCGCGCCTGGCTTACGCACCGGTCTCCGGGTGGCATCGGTGTATGCGCGCAGGAATTCATCCCAGCATGTGTCCCAGGCAAAATCCAGAGTCCTGTAGTGATCGAAATCATCGACTCCGGCGGCATCCGTGTATCGTGCCCATGGGAAGAAAACAGACAAGCCGTGGGAATGTTGAAACTCCGGGCCGCAATAACCGGAGAGCACGACGAGGTCACCTTGAGGTTTTCCGCTCAAGTCCTGGGCTGGAACTCCATCAACAGCTCCGCTGACTTCTTTGCAGGCAGCGGCAATATCGTATGCGAGTGTAGAAGCGGCACGGTCATTGATCCGTTCGCAGCGTTGGGCCAGACCTCTGCAGAAATCCGACAGGTCGATGTTTTGTTCGTCCTTATATCCCTGCGATTCCCAGTGTGAAAGGGTGATGACATCCCGCAATGCCAGAACCGGAGGTCGATCTTCTTTCTGGATTTGCCGCTGGCTCAAATAAGGTGCCGGAGCGTTTCCGCGATCCTGGTTCATGGCTTCCTCGAGTGTCCAGCACAGGAGGGCCACCAATCCTGTCTGTCCGACCAGGGGTGTCACGACTTTTCCCAGTTCCTGAAGGTCCAGCGCAGAAAGGTCCGTGGAAACGTCTGCAAGCGAGTAATCCGACGCATAAAACATTGTGTATTCCTGAACGATCGACAACGCCAGCTGCCGGGATCGCTGAATATCCGATTCCGTGGATGTTGGCATTGAATTCAGGTCACGATTCAATCGATCGAGGATTCGATCGTAAGGCCAGCCCGTGTTGGATTCGAATCCTTCAGCACCTACCAGAAACTGAGCGCGGTCCCGCACCTGATATGCGACCTCTGCCGTACTCATTTGGCAGCTGTCCATTCCCAGTATGTTCATCCTGGAATAGACGTCGGCAGCGTCTTCATCGGCAAAGACTTCTTCAACGGACAACAGAGTTTGCTTAAGATCCGGGATGGTCAGTCCGCTAAATCGTTTCCGTGCTGCGAGAAAATCTCCGGCGTCGCCGGTTCCGTGGCCGGACAGTACCAGCATGTACTGGTGTGCGGGCGCCTTGCAGATCGAGTCCACAATGAATCCTTCAAGCGCAGACTGGACCGAGATCACTCCTCCCGCCGAAGGCTTTTTTTGAAGCTGTTCCTTTATTGCCAGGAGACCCAGATTTTCCGCAACGGGACCCTCATTGCCGATAGATTGTACCTGCGCATTTAGTAAAGCGAAGCCGGGCTGCCGAATAATCTCTGCGCGTTCCGGAATGTCGAACGTTATGGGATCGAGTCCGGTATCAAAAAGCGCAAATACTTTGCAACGGTTCGTGCTGCCGATAGCGAACATGGATTTCAGCGCATAGACCATTTCCTCTTCGAGATTGTTGTCTCCCGCAAGGTAGACCATGATGGTCCAGTCTCGCTTTTCTTCCTTCAGCCGCCTTTTGGCATCAGCGATCCTTTCCTGCACTGTTATTTTTTGGGGTTGCGAATCCCCGGCTGCATTCGAATATTCTTTAGACATGGGCCTTCCTTACTTTGGACGGATTTGGACTACATCGACTAATGCCAAAGGATAAAGAAACGTTTCGTCGGTCAATCGTCAAAACTGAAACCGCAAACCAAACTGCATGATGCGCGGTGCGCCGGCGGTTGTTTTGAGCCGGCCAAAACTGGAGTTATCGAAAAGACTGAAATCAATCCCGCCCCTGACGAGAGGATCCACTCGACCATCAAAGTTTACTGTGTTGGTTAAATTCAGGGCTTCAGCCCGGAATTGAACTTCCTGATGTTCCCCGAGCTTGAATTTTCGCTGGAGACTGGCGTCCAGCGTGAAAAAGCCTGGCCCGTGCAAAACATTGCGGCTGCCAGAATCTCCCGACAGGGTGAAGTCAAAGGCGTCGAACGCCGCTGCCGGATCGGCGAAGATGTTGGGTCCGCCGGGAGCATTTTTCGTCACCTTGATCTCAGGCGCAGGACCGCCCGCCTTCAACGTTGGGGGACCATCGTTATTGAAGTTTGTCGGATAGACGCCATTACCGGTCGATGACGGAAACGGGAAGCCAGTCCGCCAGCGGAGAAGCCCTGAAAGCGACCAGTCTCGAAGGAGCGGGTTCAGTGACGGCAATCTGGATCCCAGTGCGGTGTTGGGACCAAAAGGCAACGCCACCACAAAATTTGCGTTGAACTGATGTCGAACATCGAAGTCCGAAGGAGCTTTGGTTTGCCCCGGTTCAAACGCGTTCAGGATCTGCCCGGCTCCTATGGGCAGCTGGTTTTCCGTCGACGAGCCATTATCCAGAGACTTGGAAAACGTATAGTTCAAGTCCACTTGCGCCTTCGCGGCCAATTGTCTGCGAACCATGATCTGGAGTGCGTGATAGCTGGAACGTCCAGCGTTGGTCCATGTGGGCAGCCAATCGAACTGTTGCTGAAAGAAAGTGTGTGGTCCAAAAACAGTAATCCCCTCCGGGGACGTGTCCAGATCATGCAGCGTAGTCGTCCAGTCCGGCAGATCCCCGAGAGCACTGTAGAAGAACTGCGTTGCGTTCATTGAATCCTGCGGGAGGAAGAGATTTTCAAAAAACGGAATCGGTGGAACATCTTCAGCCGGGGTTTGCTGGCGTTTCAGATCGGCAATCCGGCGCGTCGCCTGAATCCATGTCTGTCCCGACTTTGGGTCCTTGAAATTCAAAAGTGGCGTCGCAAAATCTTCCTTGACCAGAAGGTTTCTACCCAGACGTCCATTGTATGCAGCCTCGAGGGTAAAGCCAGAAGGCAGTTTCCGGGATATCGAAAGGTCAAATACCAGAGAGTAAGGAGTGCGAAGGTTCGGGTTAACCATGTATGCACTGTTAAAGGCCTGAAATTCCAACGTCGCAGGAAACCCGGCCTCGGGAACAGCTGGCAGCGGAATGGAAGACAAATTTTTCAATCCACTGAAGCGCGGCGCCGTTGAATAGTCGAATGGACCATTGTCTCCGGTTTTTTCCAGAAACGTCGATAATCCGACCCCCCCAAAGGCATCAATCAGAATCGGAATCATCCCTCCGTTTCTGTCGAAATACACACCGCCGCCGGCTCGAATCGAGGATTGTCCCGAACCTCCAAACACCCATTGCAGAGCTTTGTTTTCAAAGTCCGGGCTCCATGCCAGGGCAACACGCGGAGCAAAATTGTTTTTGTCTGGATTGAGATATGGCGCGGCATGATTGGCTTTTCCAGCCAGTACGTAAGACAGCAACGGGTTTGCATTCGATGGAATTCCCAGGGCTCCTCCGTCGCGGCGTGCCGCAAACCATTTGTCGACATCCAAACTGGGCCGTACCTCGAACCCATTCTTCTCATAGGGTGGAGCAACCCAGGAGTATCGGAGTCCGGCAGTCAGAGTCAGGTTCCGGGCGGCTCGCCACTGATCCTGGGCATACCATTCGAATTCGTCATAAATGAATTCCCTTCGGGGAACATATCCGGATGAGAAGACAGTGGCATCACGGTTAACGTAATAGGTTGTTGAAATTTGATTCACGATTCCCAGCAATGCCATCTGAGCCTGGACGAACGACTGCACCTGGTCCGGGTCGACGTTGGAAGTATTCAGACCCCTTCCGGATCCGGACAATTGCTGCGGATTCGACGAATACGATGGGAAAGCGTTGTCTTCGCTGACATTTTTGTTGTGAATGTTGCGAAAGTTCACTCCGAATTGGAGTGTGTGCCGGCTTTTGATGACGGTGAAGTCGTCCGTAATGTTATTTACCGGAATCTTGTGGTTGCTATTACGTGCTGCAAAATTTCGAACGTCGTCGATTCCGCCGAGCCTTAAACCAGGCCCTGTATTCTCAGATGTAAAATCGTTCTGCTGGCGTGTCAGTCCCCAGCGAAAATCGTTCACCATGTTTGGAGACAATGCGATGTTGTGGCTTATGGCAAACCCTTTGCTGTTATCTCGCAAAATCTTTGCTGCAGACTGACCAGGAAACTGAGGAGAAAGATCGCCCTCTCTCGAGTGTGCCACGGACCCCCGAAAGAAAACCTTTTGCCTGTCGCTCAAATTGAAATCAATCCGCCCGATATAGGCCGGCTTGTTTTCGTTCAATGGCGCGTTGAATCGATATACGGTAAAGTTCAAGTCGCCATCGCCCAGAGTTGGATCGTTTCCCGCCGGATATTGTTTCAGGAGCTCCAGTATTGCCGGGTTGGGCCCGAGACCCAGCGGGTCGGAGGCTCGCAACTGTGCGCTGCTGATCGCGTGTACCTTCCCGTCGACGCCGGCGTATTGCAGTATCCCATTCCGCAGGGAGTCCGACGGCACCGTTCGGAGCTGGGGCTGCTCTCTTCTTGTAACGGAGTTTTCATAATTAAAAAAATAGAACAGCCGATTTACCAGGACTGGCCCACCAACCGATCCACCAAATACATTGCGGATGAATTTAGGCCGGCTGACTGACTTTCCTGTAAGAGGGTCCGGGATGGTGGAGTTGTTAAAGAAATCATTGGCAGAAGTCACCGTATTCCGGTTGTATTCATACAGCGCTCCGTGAAGTTGATTGGTTCCACTGCGGGTAATCATTGAAATCTGGCCGCCACTGGAGCGGCCCTGGTTCACGTTCGCATTCGAAACAACAAACCGGAATTCCTGAATGGACTCGAGCGTGATGGGCAGGGCACTTGTGAACGCCTTCCCCGTCTGCTGGGGATTGGCGTCGACACCGTCCACGACCAGATTGTTTTGATCACTGCGGGCACCTGCCGTTGCTCCGCCGCGGACATCGGGGAAATCTCTGTCTTGAATTCCGGTGTCCAGGACTTCAGGCTGAATGCTGAACAGTCCGGCTGCACTTCTTCCCTCAGACGGAAGGTCCTCCAGTTGATTTCGCTGAATAGTGTTTCCAATTGTTGCATCCACGGCGCCGTTCGGAGGTATCTCTGCATTTACGGTCTGGTTGATGCGTCCCATTTCTCTAAAATGCAGATTCACCAGAATTTGCGAACTGACGTTCATCAGGACGTCCTCGCTCACAATCGATTCGAATCCCCGAAATTCCGCCGATATTCGGTATCTTCCCGGTTGGACCCCGGGAAACTGGTAGCTGCCTTCCGCATCCGTCGTGACTCGGTACTGTAATCGAGTTTCCGTATTTTCCAGCGTCACGCGTACACCTGGCACCAAAGCGTTTTGTGGATCAAACGCCGAACCCCGAATCGAAGATGTTGTTTGCCCCCGGAGGTCGCAGCACAGAAACAAGACGAGGAAAATTAAAAAGAAGTGTTGAATTCGACCACTCACGGATAGCACATCTCCTTATCAAGTCAGGCTGGAGGCAGAACTTGCGAGAATCCTACGCTGAAACATGGCTCCAGTAAAGGCAGCGAAACTGCGGAATTGCCGTCGAGCATCGAAGGAAACGATGGTTCTCCATTCGCGGAAATCTCTGGAATTGGGCCAATTTGAAACACTGTGGACACGTTCTGATTGCGCACAATCTTTGTCCGGGAGATCGTGCGCGGTCATACAAGGTGTGAATGAATATGATTCCGATTGAAGGGGCGCTCTATCAAGAAATCCCTCTCCCAACGGGAGAGGGCGGCCGAAGGCCGGGTGAGGGGTACCGCAAATAAATATTGTT